>JBEIPU010000032.1:0-28283 GCA_040376925.1 Caenimonas sp.
GGCGCACGATGTTCTCGCGCACCACGATGGCGTCGTCAATCAGCAGGCCCACGCACAGGCTCAGCGCCATCAGCGTGATCATGTTGATGGTGAAGCCGAACATGTTCATGAACAGGAAGGTGCCGATGATGGAGATCGGCAGCGTCAGGCCGGTGATGACGGTGGAACGCCACGAGTTCAGGAACAGGAACACGATCAGCACGGTGAGCAGGGCACCTTCGATCAGGGTGCGGCGCACGTTCTCGACCGCCACGCGGATCGGGCGCGAGCCGTCCAGGATGGGCTCCAGCCGCACGCCCGGCGGCAGCTGGCCCTGCAGCTCGGCCAGCGTGGCCTTCAGGCCGTCGATGACCTGGATGGTGTTGTCATCCTGCGCCTTCTGTACCGTCAGCAGCAGGGTGCGTTCACCGTTGTACAGCGCCAGGCTGTCCACCTCCTGGGCGCCGTCGTTCACCGTGGCGACCTGGTCCACGCGGATGGCGGTGGAGCCCTTGCGCGCCACGATGATGCGCCCGAAGTCTTCGGGCCGCTGCATGCGTGCGTCGATCTGCACCACGCGCTCTTGCTGCAGCGAGCGGATCGCTCCCACCGGCAGGTCCTGGTTCTCGTTGCGCACGGCCGCCACCACCTGGTCGGCCGTAATGCCCAGCGCCTCCATGGCCTGCGGGTTCAGGTAGATATTGATTTCGCGCTTGGTGCCGCCCACCAGCGACACCGAGCCGACGCCGCGCACGTTCTCCAGCCGCTTCTTGAGCACCTGATCCGCCCAGTTGGTCAGCTCCACCGCGTTCATCGCCTTGCCCTTGGCCGGATCGGGCAGCACCGCCAGCGACCAGATGGCCCGGCTGGCCGGGTCAAAGCGCAGCACGCGCGGCTCTTTTACTTCGTCACGGAAGGTGGGGCGGATGGCGGCGATTTTCTCGCGCACATCCTCGGCGGCCTTGCGCCCGTCGATGTGCAGCTGGAATTCAATGATGACGACCGCCTGGCCTTCGTAGCTGCGTGAAGTCAGCGCATTGATGCCGGCGATGGAGTTGACGCCTTCCTCGATCTTCTTGGTGACTTCGCTTTCAACGATCTCGGGCGAGGCGCCCGGGTATTCGGCGGTGACCACCACCACGGGGAAGTCGATGTTGGGGAACTGGTCGACCTTCAGCCGCTGGTATGAGAACAGCCCCAGCACCACGATGGCCAGCATGACCATCGTGGCAAACACCGGGTTTTGCAGGCTGACGCGGGTGAACCACATCGCTCAGGGCGCCCGTGCGGCCGGCGGTTGGGTAAAACGCACCGCCGTGCCTTCGCGCAGGCTGCCCACGCTGCCCTGGATGACCAGGGTGCCCGCGGCAATGCCCTGCACCGCGACCAGCGTGTCTCCACTGGCGTCCTGCCCGCGCGCGCCGGCGCCCACCGGCTTGTGGGCTACCTTGTCGTTTTCCACCACCTGCACATAGGGGGCAGGGCGGTCGGTGCGCAGCGCGGTCAGCGGCACGGCCACGGCGCTGGTGCGCGCCGTGCCCAGCGTGCCCTGTGCAAACAGCCCCTGGCGCAGGCCTTCCGTGCCGTCCAGGCCAAGGTACACCAGCACGCTGCGGCTGCCGGCCTGGGCGCTGGGGTTGATGCGTACCACGCGTGCCGTCACCGGCTGCGCCTTGCCTTCAATCTGCAGCATGGCCTGCTGGCCCACGCGCACGGCCACGGAATCGGCCGCGCTCAGCGTGGCCTCCAGCTCCAGCCGGCTCAGGTCCACGATCTCGATCACGCGGGCGTCCACGCCCACGCGTTCGCCCGGCTGGGCCGCGCGCAGCGACACCACGCCCGAAATCGGCGCGCGAAGCACGGTGTCATCCAGCGCCTTGCGCGCCACGTCCACGGCGGCCAGTGCAGCCTTGTGGTTGGCCTGGGCGGCGGTCAGGTTGTTGGCCGATGTGTCCAGCGCCGTGCGCGAGATGAAGCCCTGGTCCACCAGGGCCTTGTTGTTGTCCCACTGGCGCTGGGCAATGTCGATCTGCGCGCGGGCGGAATCGGCCTGCTCCTGCGCCTGGCGCACGCGTGACTGCAGCTCCGTCGGGTCCACCCGGGCCACCACCTGCCCGGCCTTGACCGGGTCGCCCTCGCGCAGCGTCAGGCCCTGCAGCTCGCCGGCCACGCGCGCCTTGACGGCCGCTGAATTGACCGCCTTGAGCGAGCCCGAAATCGGCAGGCCCTGGGCGATATCGCGCAACTGTGCCTTGACCACGTCGCCCTCGGCCAGCTCCACCACCGCTTGCGCGCGGGTGGCTGCGGTCTGCGCCACGGCCTGTTGCTGCGCCTTGCGCGCCGACAGCGCGCGCGCCACACCCAGCACCACGGCCAGCAGGACCACGGCCCAGATGACCCACTTGAGCCCACGTTTCATTGATTGCCTCCGCGCACCAGCAGCCCGCCCAGGATGATGCTGGCCTGCGAATCAATGTAGCGGCGCGGGTCCAGCGGCCGGTCGGCGGGCACGCACGCGCCCAGCGAATGCTTGGCCATTACCAGGAACACCATGGCTGAAATCACGCTGTAGCCCGCGTGGTCCATGTCGGCCACGGCAAATTCGCCGCGGTCAACACCGCGCTGCAGGATGCGGCGTATCAGCGCCTGGCCGGGCTGGATCACCTCGCTCTGGTAGTACGCCGTGACCTCGGGGAAGTTGTGCGCCTCGCTCATGATGAGCTTGGTGATGCCTGACGCGCGGGTGGCGCCAATGCGCTCCCACCACATGTTCATGGCGTAGCGCAGCATGTCGGCGCTGCTGCCGTCAAACGCGTCGAACTCGGCGTTCCATTCGGTAAAGCGGCCGGCGATGTTTTCGCTGATGACGGCCTTGAAGAGTTCTTCCTTGCTCTGGAAGTACAGGAACAGCGTGCCCTTGGAGACACCGGCGCGCGCGGCCACCTCTTCGGCGCGGGTGGCGGCAAAGCCTTTTTCGACGAACAGGTCCAGCGCGGCGTCCAGCAGTTCGCCGGGCCGCGCCTCCTTGCGCCGCTCGCGCTTGGGTGATGCCTCGTCCGGGCGGGCGCGGATGAACTTGGAAAGGGACATGAAAATTAATGACTGACTGGTTAGTAATGTAGCTTTCGACCACCCAACCGTCAAGGCATCAGCTTAGGGAAGGCCTTGCGGCGCGCCGTTCATGCCAGGTAAAGCTGTGTAAAGCGCCCGTCGGGGCTGATTCCAGTGCCACCGCGGAACCGGCTCCGCCGGGCCGCCGGTGGCGCCCCCCTCAGGGGGGAGGCGCCGAAGGCGCTTCGGGGGGAACTAATAAAACGCCTGCAGACCGGTCTGCGCACGGCCGAGGATCAAGGCGTGCACGTCGTGCGTGCCCTCATAGGTGTTCACGGTTTCCAGATTGATCATGTGGCGGATGACGTGGTATTCGTCATGGATGCCGTTGCCGCCGTGCATGTCGCGTGCCATCCGCGCAATGTCCAGCGCCTTGCCGCAGCTGTTGCGCTTGATCAGGCTCACCATCTCGGGCGTGGCCTTGCCTTCGTCCATCAGGCGGCCTACGCGCAGGCAGCCCTGCAGGCCCAGGGCGATCTCGGTCTGCATGTCGGCCAGCTTTTTCTGGATGAGCTGGTTCTGCGCCAGCGGGCGGCCAAACTGCACGCGGTCCAGCGTGTACTGGCGCGCGCGGTGCCAGCAGTCTTCGGCTGCGCCCAGGGCGCCCCAGGCGATGCCGTAGCGCGCCTTGTTCAGGCAGCCGAACGGGCCCTTCAGGCCAGCTACGTTGGGCATCAGCTGGGCTTCAGGCACAAACACGTCGTCCATCACGATCTCGCCGGTGATGCTCGCGCGCAAGCTCATCTTGCCTTCGATCTTGGGTGCTGTCAGGCCCTTCATGCCTTTTTCAAGGATGAAGCCGCGGATGCTTTCCTGCCCGCCCACCTTGCCGTCGGGGTCTTCCACCTTGGCCCACACCACAAACACGTCGGCGATCGGCGCGTTCGTGATCCACATCTTGGCGCCCTTGAGGGTGTAGCCACCGTCCACAGGCTTCGCGCGCGTGAGCATGCTGGCCGGGTCTGAGCCATGGTTGGGCTCGGTCAGGCCAAAGCAGCCCACCCATTCGCCGGTGGCCAGCCTGGGCAGGTACTTCTGCTTTTGCGCTTCGCTGCCGTATTCATTGATGGGGTGCATCACCAGCGAGCTTTGCACGCTGATGGCGCTGCGGTAGCCGCTGTCCACGCGCTCCACCTCGCGGGCGATCAGGCCATAGGCCACATAACTCAGGCCGGCGCAGCCGTAGCCTTCGATCGTGGAGCCCAGAAAGCCCATGGCACCGGCCTCGTTCATGATCTCGCGGTCAAATTTTTCATGGCGCGCGGCCATCAGCACACGGGTTTGCAGCTTGTCCTGGCAGAAGCTGTGGGCGGCCTCGACGATGGCGCGCTCCTCGTCGCTGAGCTGGTCGGCCAGCAAAAAGGGGTCTTGCCAGTTGAAGTGGGCTTTCATGGGGGCGTCTCCTGTAGATGCTGCCTATTGTCAGACAGGCAAGAATAGCCGTCTAATATTGAATACCTATTCAACAATACAAATTTCATATTCATGGAATTCCGCCACCTGCGCTACTTCCTGGTGCTGGCCGAAGAGCTGCACTTTGGCCGCGCCGCCCAGCGCCTGGCCATCTCGCAGCCGCCGCTGTCCACCAACATCCAGCAGCTGGAAGCCTCGGTGGGCGCAAAGCTCTTCACCCGCAACAGCAAGGCGGTGCAACTGACCGAGGCTGGCCGTGCCTTTGTGCCGCAGGCGCGTGCACTGCTGGAGCAGGCCCAGCAGGCGGCACGCCACGCGCGCGACGTGGCCGATGGCCTGGCCGGCAGCTTGCAGGTCGGGTTTGTAGGCACCATGCTGTACCGCGGCCTGCCCGGGCTGCTGCGGCGCTTTCAGGCACAGCACCCGCGGCTGCGCCTGACGCTGAAAGAGCTGAGCTCCAGCGAGCAGCTGATCGAGCTGGCGCACGAGCGGCTGGACCTGGGCTTTGTGCACACCACGCGGGTGCCGCCGGGTCTGGCACAGGTGCAGGTGGCCAGCCAGCCGTTTGTGGCCTGCCTGCCGGTGGGCCATGCCCTGGCGCGCCGGCGCACGCTGGCGCTTGCGGCGCTGCAGGGCGAGCCGTTTGCGTGCATCTCGCGCGGTGTGTCCGCCGACTACCACGAACGTATCGTCAGCCTGTGCCTGGACGCCGGCTTCACACCTGAAATCCGTTACGAGCTGCGCCACTGGCTCAGCGTCGTGTCGCTGGTGTCGCAGGGGCTGGGCGTGGCGCTGGTGCCGCAGGCCCTGCGGCAGTCCGCGCTGCCCGGCGCGGCGTTTGTTGCGCTGGCCGGCGCCGGCCTGCCGTATGACACCTACTGCCTGTGGAAGGCAGCGCGCGATCACCAGGCGCTGGCCGCGTTTGCAGATGCCGTGCGGGCCGGCAGCCCGAAATAAATATAAGTCCGGCACGTGAGTGAAAGCTGTCACCATGGGTGATTCACGCAATTTCAGGAGAGCGGCATTAACCCGTATATCTGGTGTCTGGTGGGCGGCGTCATTGGCTGGCTGGCCACAAAAATGGCGGGCGGCGGGCGCCCGCTGCTGATCGAGAACGTCCTGGTGGGCGTCTTTGGCGCCTTTGTGGGCGGGGATTTCATCGTTTCATCCCTCAATGGCGGCGTGGTCAATGACACCGATTTCAGGATCGGCTCGCTGGCCATGGCCGTGGCGGGCGCGGTGGTGATGCTGCTGGTGCTCAAGGTCATGCGCAAGATGGTCGGGCCCTTGCGAGACAGCAAGAGCCGCAAGCGGTCCTGAACATACCCGCGCTGCAAATGGGGGCGCGTAAGATGGCGGCCTTCGCCGCGACGGACGGTTTTGTTTGAGCCGGAGTTTTACCCATGACCCCAACCCCCCAGACCCTGGTGCTCGGCGGCGGCTGCTTCTGGTGCACCGAAGCCGTGTTTGTCAAAGTGCGTGGCGTGACCGATGTGGAATCGGGCTATAGCAATGGCCATGTGAAGCAGCCCAGCTACGAGCAGGTGTGCACCGGCACCACCGGCCACAACGAGGTGGTCAAGCTCGAATACGACCCGCAGCAGATCACGGTGCGCGAGATCCTGGAGATCTTCTTTCTGATCCACGACCCCACCACGCTGAACCGCCAGGGCAACGACACCGGCACGCAGTACCGCAGCGGCATCTACTACACCACTGACGAGCAGCGCGACGTGGCCGACGACATGATCCGCCAGATGGGACAGGACAAGCTGTTTGGCCGGCCCATCGTGACCGAGGTGCTGCCGCTGTCCAACTATTGGGCGGCCGAGGAGTACCACCAGGACTTCTTCGAGAAGAACCCCTACCAGGGCTACTGCATGGCGGTGGCCGCGCCCAAGGTGGAAAAGTTCCGGAAGACCTTCAGGGACCGCGTGAAGGCATGAGGGCGCGCAGGAGGTTGGACGCGTGATCCGCACGCAGGGGCTGCGCTACCAGTACCCGCACGGGCCGCAGCTGGCGTTTGCCGATATGGAAGCCGCCCAGGGCGCCACGCTGGTGCTGCGCGGCCATTCGGGCTCAGGCAAATCCACCTGGCTGGCGCTGGTGGCCGGGCTGCTGACGGCCACCGCGGGCAGTATGACGGTGGCAGGCAGCCAGCCGGGCGCGCTGGCGCAATCCGCACGCGATGCCTGGCGTGCCCGCACGCTGGGCTTTCTGCCGCAAAAGCTGCACCTGAGCGATGCGCTCACCGTCGCGCAGAACCTGAACCTGGTTTATTTTGCCGCCGGGCTGCCGGTGGACCATGCCGCGGTGGCGCAGGCGCTGGCTGCGCTGGACGTGGCAGACCTTGCCGCGCGCCGGCCATCGCAGCTGTCGGGCGGGCAGGCCCAGCGCGTGGCGCTGGCGCGTGCGGTGCTGCTCCAACCGCGCGTGATCCTGGCCGACGAGCCCACCGCCAGCCTGGACGACGCATCGGCCGCAGCTGCGCTGGATCTGCTGGCGCTCAGCGCGCAGCGGTGCGGCGCCACGCTGGTCATTGCCACACACGACCGGCGCGTGAGTGAAGCCCTGAGCGGCGCCGTCGAATACAGGCTGGGTGCGGCATGAAAGCGCTGGCGTCACTGTCGCTGCGCTACCTGTGGTCGCGCCCGCTCACCGCTGCGCTGAACCTGCTGCTGCTGACGCTGGGGCTGGCGTCCATCACGTTTGTGCTGCTGCTCAGCGAGCAGGTGGATCGCGCGTTCGAGCGTGACCTGGCCGGCATTGACGCGGTGGTGGGTGCCAAGGGCAGCCCTTTGCAGCTGATCCTGGCCGGGGTGTTCCATATCGACGTGCCGCCGGGCAACATCGCGCTGGCCGACGTGCGCGCGCTGCAGGCCAACCCGCAGGTGGCGCAGCTCATTCCGCTGAGCCTGGGCGACAGCTACCGCGGCTTTCGCATCGTGGGCACCACGCCGGACTACATCACGCACTACGGCGCCCAGCTGGCCCAGGGTGCCGTGTGGGCGGGCGCGCTGCAGGCCGTGGCGGGCGCGCAGGCCGCGAAAGCCGCCGGGCTGGTGCCGGGCGTGAAGTTCATTGGCTCGCACGGCCTGGGCGGCGGCGGGCATGCACACGGCGACACCCCTTACACCGTGGCCGGCGTGCTCGCGCCCTGCGGCTGCGTGCTGGACCGGCTGATCCTGACCTCGACTGAATCGGTCTGGCAGGTGCACGAAAAGGCCACAGCGGTGGACGAAGAAGACCGCAAGGCACTGGAGGCCGAGCGCGAGATCACGCTGGCGCTGATCCGCTACAAGTCGCCACTGGCGGCCGTGACATTCCCGCGGTTTGTCAACACAACGACGGACATGCAGGCCGCCGCCCCGGCGGTGGAGGTGACGCGCCTGCTGGGCATGGTGGGCGTGGGCACGGACGTGCTGCGCGGCTTTGGCGTCGTGCTGCTGCTGGCTGCGGCCCTGAGCGTTTTCATTGCGCTGTGGGGCGCGGTGCGCGAGCGCCGGGCCGACCTGGCGCTGCTGCGCATGCTGGGCGCGCCGCCCGCGCGCGTGGCCGCGCTGCTGGTGGGCGAGGCGCTTTGGCTGGCCCTGCTGGCCAGTGTGCTGGGGCTGGCGCTCGGGCACCTCTTGACAGGTTTGGTAGGCTGGTTGCTGCAGGCTGAGCGCTCGCTGCCCCTGACCGGGTGGCTGTGGGTGCCAGCCGTTGCCTGGGTGCCGCTGGCTGCTGCCTTGGTGGCGGTGGCCGCGGCGCTGATTCCGGCCCTGCATGCACGCCGCCTGGATGTGGCCCAATTGTTGAATACGAGGTAACGCATATGAAAAAACTCTGGATGATCGGCGCCGCGCTGGCATTGGCGACCGGCCTGGCGCAGGCCCAGGCGCACAGCGACAAGGAAGCCAAACAGGATATCCAGCGCCACCGCGCGATGGCGGCAGCGCACGAAGCCGCCGCCAAATGCCTGGAGTCCGGCAGGAAACATGACGCCTGCCAGAAGGAACTCCAGGCGGCTTGCAAGGGTCTGGCGATTGGCAAATACTGCGGCATGAAGCACGAGCATTGAGCCGTGTCTGCCCCCCTCAGGAGCCCGCCATGAAATTCATTGCCCCGTTGTTGATCGCTGCCGCCGCGCTGTCGGCGCAGGCGCAGCTGAGCTCGCCCATGCCGGGCGTCGTGCCCCAGGGCAGCGGCGCCGGCGTGCACGGCGCCAACAGCCCGTTTGCGCCGCTGCCGCAGCGCACGGACGTGGTGCCCTGGTCGGTGCTGACGGCCGTGAAGACCAAGACCGAAAAGAACCGTATCCTGCCGGTGTTTGAGCCCCAGCAGATCGCGCTGAACCAGAAAACCCAGCGCATCCAGGGCTTCATGATGCCGCTGGAGCCCGGCGAAAAGCAGCGCCACTTCCTGCTCAGCTCGGTGCCGCTGACCTGCTCGTTCTGCACGCCCGGCGGGCCTGAGAGCATGGTGGAAGTCAAGACCCGCACGCCCGTGGCCTACACCATGGAGCCGGTCACCGTCGAAGGCCGCTTTGCCGTGCTCAATGACGACCCGTACGGGCTGTACTACCGCGTGACCGACGCGGTGGGCGTGAAGTAAGAGCTAGGCCCCGCGAAAGCACGAAAGCCCCCAGGGCGTGAGCTTGACGGGCAGGTGGTAGTGCTGGGACAGATCGGCCAGGCCGAAGCGGAACACCTGCATGTCCTGAAACGCCGGCTGGGGCAGGGGGGTGCCGCGCGCGCGGTAGTAGTCGCCCACATGCAGGCGCAGCTCGTAGGTGCCTGTGCCGAACAGCGTCTCGCGGCTTTCAAAGCCGTCCACCACGCCGTTGCTGCCCACGGTGCCGGTGACCACATGCCGTCCGGCGCCACCGTCCAGGCAATACACCTCGACCTTCATGCCCCGGGCCACCAGCCCGTTGGCAACGTCCACGACGTGGATGGATACAGCTTGCATGGAGGCTCCTACTTGGTTGGCTTGGCCAGATGCTGGCGAACCCAGGCGGCGAATGCAGATTCCGGAATGTCTCCAGCTGCAACGGCAAGCATGGTCAGCACGCAGTCGGCATCGCTGGCTCGCAGCTCATGGCCATTGAGCCGCAAGAACAACTCTGCCGCCACGAACCCCGTACGCTTGTTGCCATCGATGAACGCGTGGTCGCGCGAGATGGCATAGCCGTACGCCGCGGCAAGATCGGCGGCATCGGGGTCGCCATACGTCGCGAGGTTTCTGGCCCGAGTGAGCGCCGATTCAAGCAGGCCTTTATCCCGGATGCCTGTGCCACCGCCATGTTCGGCGAGCTGGGCTTCATGAACGGCGAGAACGACTTGCGGGTGCAACCAAACCCACACTGTCATTTGGCCAGCTCATGCAAAACAGCACGACGCTCCTTCATGATGTCTCTTGCCGCTCGCATTTGCGCTTCAAACTCGGGGTTGTGAACGGTGATGCGCATGCCTTCAGGCGAATCGGTCAGGTACAACTCATCACCCTTTTCCACGCTCAGACGTGCAAGCAGTTCTTTGGGAAAAATGGCGCCGACAGAGTTGCCGATCTGGGTGAGTTTCAGTGCGTACATTGCAGTCATTCCTGTAATAACATTCGTTATACTAACTGCGCTCCCCTCGCTTCGCAACCCCGTGAACCACCCCGTCGCCTCCGCCCTGATACCGGTTGTGCTGCTGATTGCGGTGGGCTTTCTGGCCGGCAGGCGCCAGTGGATCGGCGCCGCATCGGTCAAGGATCTGTCCAGCCTGGTGTTCATGGTGCTGGCGCCCGCGCTGCTGTTTCGCACCATGGCGTCCCAGCAGAACCTGCAGGTGGACTTCAAGGCGCTGGCGATCTACTTTGCGGTCGCGCTGGTGGTGTATTTCGGCGTCATTGCGGTGCTGGGCTTTGGCCGCCGCTCGGCGGTGCTGGCGCTGGCCGCGACCTTCAGCAACACGGTGATGATCGGCGTGCCGCTGGTGGGGCTGGCGTATGGCGAACCCGGGCTGTTCATCCTGTTCACGCTCATCTCGCTGCATGCGCTGGTGCTGCTGACCGTGGCCACCATCGTGCTGGAGTTTGCGGTGGCGCGCGAGCAGGCAGTGCAGGGCCGGCCGGCCACGCGCGCGGCCATGCTGTCCACCGTGCTGCTGGCGGTGCGCAATGCGGTCATTCACCCGGTGCCCTTGCCCATCATCGCGGGCCTGCTGTTTGGGCAGACGGGCCTGCAGATCCCCGACGTGATCGACCGCCCGCTGCAGCTGCTGGGCAATTCGTTCGGGCCGCTGGCGCTGGTGATGGTGGGCGCCACGATGGCCTCCAACCCGCCTGGCAGGCAACTGCGCGGCGCCTTCATGGTGGCGCTGGCCAAGAACATCGCGCACCCGGCGCTGATGGCCGCTGCCGGCTGGGCCCTGGGCCTGCGCGGCGTGCCGCTGGCGGTGATGGTGATTGCCGCGTCGCTGCCCATCGGGGCCAATGTGTTGCTGTTCTCGCAGCGCTACCAGGTGGCGCAACAGGTGGTCACGGCGAGCGTGGCTGTTTCCACGGGGCTGGGGCTCATCTCGGTGTCGGTCGTGATGCTGTTGCTGGGGGCAGGTTAGGGCGCCAGCCGCTCGCGCAGCCAGCCGCCGCCGTCTTGCAGCGTGTAGCGCAGCCGGTCGTGCAGGCGGCTCCTGCGGCCCTGCCAGAACTGCCAGGTGTCAGGTACCAGGCGGTAGCCGCCCCAGTGCGGTGGACGCGGCGGGTTCAGCATGAACTGCGCGCCGTATTTGGCCGAGTTGGTGACCAGCACCGTGCGGCTGGGGATCACCTGGCTTTGCGGGCTGGCCCAGGCGCCAATGCGTGAATCGAGCGGGCGGCTGTGGAAATAGGCATCGCTTTCCTCGGCACTGGTTTTCTCGACCCGGCCTTCAATGCGCACCGTGCGCTCCAGCTCCACCCAGTGGAACTGCAGCGCCGCAAACGGGTTGCCCGCCAGCTCCTGGCCCTTGCGGCTGTCGTAGTTGGTGTACCAGACGATGCCGCGCTCGTCATAGCCCTTGATCAGCACCACGCGCGTGCTGGGGCGCAGGTTGCTGCCGACGGTGGCCAGCGTCATGGCGTTGGGCTCGGGCACCGCGCCCGCTATGGCCTCCTGCAGCCATTGGGCAAACTGCTGCAGCGGGTCGGCGTGGGAGGCATCCTCGCTGAGTTCGGCGCGCTCGTAGCTCTTGCGCAAGTCGGCGATGGAAGAGGGTGTGTCTGACATACTGGACGAGTATAGGCAAGCCCCAAAGACACCATGACTGATGTGCGTCAACCCGTTGTGCTGGTGCTGGCCGCCGGGCGCGGCGAACGTTTTGCCGCGTCCGGCGGGACCACGCACAAGCTGCAGGCCCTGCTGGCCGGCAAAGCCGTGCTGCAGCATGTGCTGGACGCGGTGGCGGCCAGTGGCCTGCCGCACCATGTGGTGCATGCCGACCCGTCGCGCCCCGGCATGGGCGACAGCATTGCCGCCGGCGTACGCGCCACCGCGGGCGCGGCCGGCTGGCTGGTGCTGCCCGGCGACCTGCCGCTGGTGCAGGCTGCCACGCTGCGCGCCGTGGCGCAGGCGCTGGGGCAGCATGCGGTGGTGGTGCCGGTGTACCGGGGCGAGCGTGGCCACCCGGTGGGGTTTGATGCCCGGTGTGGTGCGCAGCTGCTGGCGCTGGGTGGTGAGCATGGTGCGCAGCCGGTGGTGAAGGCGCTGGGCGCCACGCTGCTGGCGGTGGACGACGTGGGCGTGGTGACCGACGTGGACACGGTGGACGACCTGCGCAGGGCTGAGGCGGCCTTGCTGCGCCATCGGGTGTAGCTTCGTCGCCAGGGCGGCTACTTGGCCTGCGCCATGCGCAGCAACCGCGCCAGCGCCTTGTCGTGGATGTTGTGCCGGCGCAGCTCTTCGTGGGTGAGCTGCGCATATTCCAGCGTCGTGCCGTAGCGCCCGCAGGCGTCGGCAAAAATCTGGCGGTACTGCGCCTCGGTCAGTTCGCCGGTGTGGTTGGGGCTTTTGCGCGACAGGGTGAACGCCAGCGCCTTCACCGGGCCGTGTGGCGTGTGGCAGGTGAGCCAGCGCGGGTCGTACACGGCGGTGACCATCTCGCGCGCCCAGACCTTGTCCATCACGGCCGGCACATCGGCCTGCGGGATGCGGAACACCATGCCCTGGCAGGTGCCGCCGGACAGCATGCCAAACACCAGACCCGGGCATTCGGGCGTGCCCCGGTTGATCCGGCTCCACATCTTCAGCGCCCGGTGCCAGCCGTGCACGCGCGCCGGTCGCCGTTCGGCATACTCAAAATCTGGCTTCCAGATCAGTGACGCATAGCCAAACAGCCACAGGTCCGAATGCCCGCCCCATTCGCGCATCGTCTGGGCGAGCAGGGGTGCCGGGTCACGCAGGGGTTTCAGGGGCAGGGTCATCAGACGCCACTTTAGCGCCGCGCCCAAATCCTTTCATCGTGCGCTGTTGGTAACCCGTCTGTAACTCCAGGAGCCCACGGCAGGGGTATGAAGGGGTACCATGGCGAACGTAATTTAGTTACCGAATCCCATGAAACTCCACCCGGTGATCGACGCCGTCACGGACCGCATCCGTGAACGCAGCGCGCCAACGCGCAGCACCTACCTGCGCCAGCTTGACCAGGCCGCCGGCCGCGACCGTGGGGCTGAGCGCATGGGCTGCGCCAACGTGGCGCACGCGTTTGCCGGCATGCCGGCCGACGACCGGTTCAAGGTGGTGACGCAGCGTGCGCCCAACATCGCCATCATCAACGCCTACAACGACATGCTGTCGGCCCATGTGCCGCTGGCGCGCTTTCCGGATCTGGTCAAGGACGAGGCGCGCCGGCACGGCGCCACGGCGCAGGTGGCCGGCGGTGTGCCCGCCATGTGCGATGGCGTCACGCAGGGCACGCCGGGCATGGAGCTCAGCCTGTTCAGCCGTGACGTGATCGCCATGGCCACGGCGGTGTCGCTCAGCCATGACATGTTTGACGGCGCGCTGATGCTGGGCGTGTGCGACAAGATCGTGCCGGGCCTGTTGATCGGCGCGCTGCACTTTGGTCATCTGCCGACGGTGTTTGTACCGGCTGGGCCCATGCCCAGCGGCCTTTCAAACAGCGACAAGGCCAAGGTGCGCGAGCAGGCCGCGCAAGGCCTGGTGGGGCGCGACGCGCTGATGGCGGCGGAGCAGGCGGCCTACCACGCACCGGGCACCTGCACTTTTTACGGCACGGCCAACAGCAACCAGATGCTGCTGGAGGCCATGGGTCTGCATGTGCCGGGCACAGCGTTCGTCAACCCGGGTGGCTCGCTGCGTGATGAGCTGACGCGTGAGGCTGCGCGCGTCGTGCTGGCCAAGGGTTGCCCGCCGATAGGCAAGGTGGTGGACGAACGCGCCATCGTCAACGCCATGGTCGCGCTCCTGGCCACGGGCGGCTCCACCAACCACCTGATCCACTGGGTGGCCGTGGCGCGCAGCGCGGGCATCCGGATCGACTGGGACGACTTTGCCCAGCTGTCGGCGGCCGTGCCGCTGCTGGCGCGGGTGTACCCCAATGGCTCGGCCGACGTGAACCAGTTCCAGGCCGCGGGCGGTACCGGCTACGTGCTGCGCGAGCTGCTGGACGCCGATCTGCTGCACCCCGATGTGCTGACGGTCAGCGCGGGCGGCCTGCGCGATTACACGCGCGAGCCTGCGATGGACGGCGCCGCGCTGGTGTGGCGTGATTCGGGTGTGTCGCGCGACGAATCCATCGTCCGGCCCGTCTCCGCGCCGTTCAGCGCCACGGGCGGCCTGAAGCTGCTCGACGGCAACCTGGGCCGCAGCGTGATCAAGGTGGCGGCCGTGCCGGATGATCGCCATGTGATCGAGGCGCCGGCCCGGGTGTTTGATTCGCAGGACGCGTTGCACGTGGCCTTCAAGGCCGGTGAACTGGACCGCGACGTGGTGTGCGTGGTGCGCTGGCAGGGTCCGCAGGCCAACGGCATGCCTGAGCTGCACAAGCTCACGCCGCCTCTGGCGGTGCTGCAGGGCCGCGGCTTCAAGGTGGCGCTGGTGACCGACGGGCGCATGAGCGGTGCGTCGGGCAAGGTGCCCGCGGCCATTCATGTGTCGCCCGAGGCCGCCGCAGGCGGGCCGCTGGCGCGCGTGCATGACGGCGACATCATCCGCCTGGATGCGGTGGCCGGCACGCTGCAGGCCCTGGTGCCCGAAGACGAATGGGCGCAGCGCCAGACGGCCGCCATGCCTGACACGCTGCGCGACGCCAACCACACCGGCATGGGCCGCGAGCTGTTTGCGGGCTTTCGCCGCAATGCCTCTGTGGCCGAACAAGGAGCCTGCGCATGGCTGTGAACCTGACCGCCCTGCAGGTCATGCAGGACGCCCCCGTCATCCCCGTGATCGTGCTGGGCGACGTGGCCCATGCCGTGCCGCTGGCCCGCGCGCTGGTGGCCGGCGGTATCCGCATGCTTGAAGTGACGCTGCGCACGCCGGTGGCGCTGGCCTGCATTGAAGCCATTGCGCGCGACGTGCCCGACGCCGTGGTGGGCGCCGGCACGGTGCGCAGCGCGGCCGATGCCCAGGCCGCGACGCTGGCCGGCGCGCGCTTTGCTGTCAGCCCCGGCTACACCCATGCGGTGGGCCGCGCCTGCCATGAACTGGGCCTGGCGCTGCTGCCCGGTGTGGCCACCGGCAGCGAGATCATGGCCGCGCAGGAAGACGGCTACACCGAGCTCAAGTTCTTTCCCGCGATGCAGGCGGGCGGGCTGGCCATGCTCAAGGCCTGGCAGGGGCCGTTTGGCGACGTGCGGTTTTGCCCCACGGGCGGCATCAGCCCGGCCAATGCGGCGGAATTTCTGACTTTGAACAATGTGGCCTGCGTGGGCGGCTCGTGGCTGACGCCCGCCGACGCGGTAGCCCAGGGCGACTGGGCTCGCATCACCACGCTGGCGCGCGAGGCCGCCACGCTGGCGCGGGGGCCGGCCGCGCTGGACTGAAGTCCGCGAATAAAATTGCGCCCATGCGCTATCAAAACCGTAGCATCCGGCTTTTCTTCGTCACGCTTCTGCTGGCGGCGTCTTCCTTCACCACCTTGGCACAGGGCACCCGCGTGCTGCGCGATGTGCCTTACGGCACCGACGCGCGCCAGCGCTTTGACGTGTACCTGCCCGCCAAACCCGCGGGCCCGGTGATCCTGCTGGTGCACGGCGGTGCCTGGGCCTTTGGCGACAAGGCGTCACCCGACGTGCTGAAGAACAAGCTGCGCCATTGGGTGGACGGCATGGGCTATGTGCTGGTATCCACCAACTACCGCTTGCTGCCGGCGGCCAGGCCGCTGGAGCAGGCGGGCGACGTGGCGCGCGCGCTGGCCTTGGTCCAAAAGGAAGCGCCGAAATGGGGTGCGGACCCGAAGCGGCTGGTGCTGATGGGCCATTCAGCCGGTGCCCATCTGGCGATGCTGTTGCATTCGGCGCCGGCGCTGGTGGCCCAGGCCGGCGCCCAACGCTGGCGCGTGACGGTGAGCCTGGACAGCGCCGCCCTGGATGTGGAGCAGCTCATGCGCGCACCCCATGCACGCCTGTACGACAGGGCGTTCGGCCCCGACCCGGCGTACTGGCAGGCCGTATCGCCCTACCACCAGGTGTCAGCGCCGGGTGCGCCCGCGCTGCTCATGGTGTGCAGCAAGCTGCGCGACGATGACCCCTGCGGCAAGGCCCTGCATTTTGAGAAAAAGGCGGCCCACTTTGGCCACTACATCACCATCTGGGGCCGCGATCTGAGCCACGCCGACATCAACCGGCAGCTGGGCGCGCCGGGCATGTACACCGACCTGGTGACGCACTGGCTCAAGGATGCGCTCAAGCCCTGAGCGGCCGCGAAGACCAGCTCAGCGCAGGCCCTGGCCTTCGCCGTACTGCGGGCGCTGGATCAGCTCAATCTTGTAGCCATCCGGGTCGGTCACGAAGGCGATCACCGTGGTGCCGCCCTTGACCGGGCCAGGCTCGCGCGTGACGTTGCCGCCGGATGCCTTGATCTTCTCGCAGGCCGCGTACACATCGGGCACACCCAAAGCAATGTGGCCATAGGCCGTGCCCAGCTCGTATTTGTCCACACCCCAGTTGTAGGTGAGCTCGATCTCGGCATGCTCGGGGTTGCCGCCATAGCCCACGAAAGCCAGCGAGTATTTGTACTCGGGGTTTTCCGATCTGCGCTGCAGCGTCATGCCCAGCACGTTGGTGTAGAAGTCGATGGAGCGCTGGAGGTCGCCAACGCGCAGCATGGTGTGTAGGAGTCGCATGGCGGCATTATCGGCCGCATGGCGTCAGCCTGCAGGCTTCATTTCAAACACCAGGCAGGTCGTGGTGGCATGGGCGTACAGCGTGCCGTCGGGGCCGTACAGCCGGGCTTCGGCCGTGGCCAGCTGGCGACCGCAGTGAATGACCTTGCCCTCGGCGCGCACGCGCGGCGCCTTGTTCATGTTGATGGCTTTCACCAGGTTCACGCCCAGCTCGGCCGTGGTGTAGCCGCGGCCTGCCGGCATCATGGTGTGCACCGCGCAGCCCAGGGCTGAATCGAGCAGCGTGGCATACCAGCCGCCGTGGATCGTGCCCATGGGGTTCAGGTGCGCCGGCCCCGGCGTGCCCTGGAAGATTGCCACGCCCTCGCTGACCTGCACCAGCGTGAAGTCCAGCGTTTTGGCAATCGGCGGGTAGGGCAGCTCGCCGCGCAGCATGGCCTGCATCATCTCCATGCCCGTCTTGCCGGCCACCTGGTCAGGGCGGGACACGCCGGCGCCCGCGCCGCCATTCATGCGGGCCATGACTTCTCGCTCCTCGGCCAGCCAGGTTTCCAGGGTGTTGTTGTGGGACATGGTCTTCTCCAGTTCAGAAAATTAACTTGCATATGCAACAGTTGCAGCTACAATAATAGACATGGATACCGCTGTCAAGCCGCAAGGCTGTACCAACCTCAAGCTGCGCCAGCTCATGCGCCGCGTGGCGCAGCACTATGACGCCGAGGTCGGCAAGACCGGGCTGAAGACCACGCAGTACTCGCTGCTGTCATGTCTGGTCAAGCTGGGCCCGCTGAAGCCGGGCGAGCTGGCCCAGGTGCTGAAGCTTGACGCATCCACCCTCACACGCAACCTCAAGCCGCTGGTGGCTGCCGGCTGGCTGATGCTGGGCCCGGGCACCGATGGGCGCAGCCGCATCGTCACTATCACCGACGCCGGCCGCGAAAAGCGTCAGGAGGCGCAGCGCCGCTGGCGCGTGGCGCAGGAGGCCATCAACAACACCCTGGGCGTGGCCAACGTGCTGGCGCTGCATGCCCTGATCGACGACTGCATGGCGCGGCTCGCGCCGGTGCCCGACGCAGAACCCCATGACGAATAGCGCAAACACACCGGCTCGTACCGCCCTGTGGCTGGTCCTGCTGGCTGCCGCCGGCACCTTTGCCCTGACCATGGGCACGCGCCAGACCATGGGCCTGTTCCTGAGCCCGCTGAACACCTCCACCGGTCTGGGCCTGGCCAGCATCAGCCTGGCGTTCGCGTTCGGCCAGCTCTGGTGGGGGCTGACGCAGCCGTTTGCCGGCGCCATGGCCGACAAGGTGGGCGCGGGGCGTGTGCTGTTTGTGGGGGCGCTTCTGGTGGCCTTGGGTACCTTCATCACACCCTACATGACGACGACCTGGGGCCTGGTTCTGGCCATTGGTGTGCTGTCGGCCGGCGGCGCGGGCATGGCAGGGCCTGCGGTGCTGATGGCCGCCACCACGCGGCTCATTCCCCCCGAGCGGCGCGGCCTGGCCACGGGCATCGTCAACGCGGGCGGCTCGTTCGGCCAGTTCGTCATGGCGCCGATCGCTGCCGCGCTGATGGTGGGCATCGGCTGGGCCAATGCCATGCAGGTCATGGGCCTGCTGGTGCTGCTGTGCCTGCCGGCGGCGTTCCTGCTCAAGGGCAATTCACTGCAGGCCGCGCCTGCGGGGCAGAAGGTCGTGGGTACGCGCGAAGCCATTGCCACCGCGTTGCGTAATCGCAGCTATGTACTGCTGGGCCTGGGCTTTTTCGTCTGCGGCTTTCACGTGGCGTTTCTGGCCACGCACCTTCCCGGCGTGATCGCGGCGTGTGGCCTGCCCACCCAGTGGGCGGGCTGGTCGCTGGCCATGATTGGTCTGTTCAACATCATCGGCAGTGTGGCCATGGGCTGGGCCGTGGGGCGCTGGCGCATGAAGTCGCTGCTGTCGCTGGTGTACGCCACGCGGGCCGTGGCTGTGATTGTCTTTCTGCTGGCACCCAAGACGGGGCCGGTGATGCTGGTGTTTGCCGCCGTCATGGGCCTCACCTTCCTGTCCACCGTGCCGCCGACGGCCGGGCTGGTGGCCAAGTTCTTCGGGCCTGCCAACATGGCCACGCTGTTTGGCATTGTCATGCTCACGCACCAGATCGGTGGCTTCCTGGGTGCCTGGCTGGGTGGCAAGGTGTTTGAAGCCACTGGCGCCTACGACTGGGTCTGGTACATCGACATCGTGCTGGCCGTGGGCGCCGCGCTGATCCACCTGCCGATCCGCGAGGCAAAGCTGCCCGCGCGCCAACGCGCAGGCGCGGCGGCTGCATGAGCGGCGCGGCGCTGGACCCGCGCACGCGGCTGCTGCTGGAGGGGCCCATTGCGCCCACGCTGCTGCGCCTGGGCTTGCCCAATGTGCTGCTGATGCTCGCGCAGGCAGCGGCCGGCCTGATCGAAACCTGGTTTGTCGGCAAGCTGGGCACCGACGCGCTGGCCGGCATGGCGCTGGTGTTCCCGGCCGTGATGCTCATGCAGATGATGTCGGCCGGCGCCATGGGTGGGGGCATTGCCTCGGCCATTGCGCGTGCGCTGGGCGCACGCCGCAAGGACGACGCCGACGCACTGGTGTTCCATGCGCTGGTGATCGCCGTGCTGTTCGGCGCGCTGTTCACCCTGGTGCTGCTGGTGTTTGGCCGCGCGCTGTATTCGCGCATGGGCGGCACCGGCGCGTCGCTGGAGGCCGCGCTGGTGTACTCGGGCTGGGTGTTTGCCGGGGCGGTGGTCATCTGGGTCTTCAATGCGCTGTCGGCCGTGATCCGCGGCACGGGCAACATGGCCGTGCCCGCCGGCGTGGCGACCGTGGGCCTGGTGCTGCTGATCCCGCTGTCGCCATTGCTGATCTTTGGCTGGGGGCCGGTGCCGGCGCTGGGCATTGCGGGCGGGGCCATCGCGCTGCTGGTGTACTACGTGCTGGGCACGCTGGCGCTGGTGGCTTACCTGCGCTCGCCGCGCAGCCTTATGCGGCTGTCGCTGGCCCATGTGCGGCTGCGCTGGCCGCTGTTCAACGACATCCTGCGCGTGGGGCTGGTGGCGGCCGTGTCCACCATTGCCACCAACCTGTGCATCGGCATCGCCACCGCATTTGCGGGCGCGTTCGGGCCGGCCGCCATTGCCGGTTATGGCACGGCGTCGCGGCTGGAGTACCTGCTGGTGCCGCTGGTGTTCGGCATCGGCGGGCCGCTTCTGGCCATGGTAGGCACCTGCATCGGCGCCGGCCAGCGTGAACGCGCGCTGCGCGCCACCTGGGTGGGCGCCGGCATTGCCTTTGTGCTCACCGAGGCCATCGGTCTGGCGGCGGCGCTGTTCCCGCGCGCCTGGCTGTCGCTGTTTGACAGCGACCCGGCCATGATCGAGGCGGGCGCGCGCTACCTCCAGGTGGTGGGGCCGTTCTACGGCTTCTTTGGCCTGGGGCTGGTGCTGTACTTTGCCTCGCAGGGCGCAGGCAAGCTGCTGTGGCCCGTAGTGGGCAACGCGGCGCGGCTGGCCGTAGCGGCTGCCGGCGGCTGGCTGGCGCTGCGCTGGGGCGGCGACCTGACCATCGTGTTTGCCGCGCAGGCAGCGGCGATGGTGGTGTATGGCGGCGTCAATGCCTGGTCGGTGGCCGGCGGCGCCTGGTTTGGCCGCCCAGGCTGGCCGCGCACGCCGGCGGTGCTGGCTGCGCGGCGCTGAACGGCACGTGCGGGTGTGCGGCGGTCTCGTCCTGCCGTCCTACGTGCGCGTGCCGGATAACCTTACGCGCAAAAGGGCAAGCAGCGAACACACTGGCCGCATCCTCTGATCGTATTGAGCCAGCCTTTGGCGCCGTGCGAGTGTCAGATGGTATTACCGGAGACACTTCATGAGCATTCCAAAAAGCCCTGCGGCTGGCCGCATCGGGTTCACTTTTTTGCTGGCCGCTGTGCTGGCAGCTTGCGGCGGAGGCGGTGGGGGACGGGATGCCGTCCTCGGCTTTGACGGCGCAGGCACCGGCGTGCCGCCCACGGTCACGGCCGTGGCGCCAGCCAACCTGACAACCGGCGTGGCCCGCAACACGAGTTTGGTCACGGCCGAGTTCAGTGAACCCATGTCACCGCTCACTGACGCCAACAGCTTCACGCTGAGCTGCGCCGCGCCGTGTGTGAGCCCCGCCGGCACCGTGAGTCTCAGCGCCGACAGGCGCCTGGCCACGCTGGCACTGGCATCGGGTGTCACGCTGGACGCATCCACCACCTACAACGGCAGGGTCACCGGTGCGCGAAGCCTGGCCACCGGCCTGGCCATGACCAGCCCCTACACCTGGCAGTTCACCACCGGCGCCGTGACCGACATCACGCGACCGCGGGTAGAACTCACCTCGCCGGCCACGTCCGCGCCGGGCCCGACCACGGGTGTGCCGGTCAACACCGCCATCTCTGCCGTGTTCACGGAGTCCATGGCCCCTGCGTCCATCAGCGCCACCAGCTTCCTGCTGTCCTGCGCCGCACCGTGCGCCGCGCCCGCCGGTACCGTGACGTATGTGGTGGGCAACCGCACCGCCGTCTATGCGCCCGCCACAGCGCTGGCAGCAGGGCAGACCTACACCGCCACCATCACCACGCAGGCGACAGACCTGGCCGGCAACGCGCTCGCAGGCAACCAGGCCGCGCTGCCCGCGCCCAGCAACCACGTGTGGTCCTTCGTGACGGCGGCGGCCGTGCCACCAGCCAGCGTGTCGGTACTCTCCACCAGCCCTTCCGCCGGCGCCGCGAACGTATGCACTGACGCCACCGTCAACGCCACCTTCAACGTACCGTCTGGCCTGCGCATGGACCCTGCCGCCATGAGCGCCAGCATTTTCAGCGTGACCGGTCCCGCACCGGGCCTGGCACCGGTGCTTGCATCGTCGGTTGTGTTTGACGCCGGCACAGGGCGCATCGCGACCTTCACCCCCCAAGCCCCGCTGACCGCCGGTGTCACCTACCGCGCGAACGTGCGTAGCGGCGCCACAGGCGTGCGTGACCTCGCCGTTCCGGCCAACACCATGGCTGGCGATTTCACCTGGACCTTCACCGCCGTCAGCTGCGTTGTGCCCCCGGTGCCGCCGGCAGTGGCACTGGGTACGGCCGGCACGTTCGGCGCATTCGGCGGCACCGCCGGTATGACCAATCAGGGTATCAACACCATCATCAATGGCGACATCGGCACCACGGCGGTGTCCACCGCCGTCACCGGTTTCCATGATGCGGGCCCGGGCTGCACGTATACCGAGACCCCGCTGAACATTGGCACCGTCAACGGCCTGATCTACACTGCCGCGCCGCCGCCCACCGTGGGCTGCCCGTCGGAAGGCACGGCAGTCACCTTTGCCGCCGCCACCCAGGCACGCGGTGATGCACAGATCGCCTACAACGCGCTGGTTGCCCGTCCGGGTGGCCCGGACCCGGGGGCCGGCAACCTGGCCAACCTGGTGCTGGCGCCTGGCGTGTACACCTCGGGCGCGGGCACCTTCCGCATCCAGGGCGGCAGCCTGACGCTGGACGCGCAGGGCAATGCCAATGCCACCTGGGTGTTCCAGATGGCGACATCGCTGACGGTGGGCGGCCCCGGCGCAGCCTTCCCCAGCAGCATCGTGCTGGTCAACGGCGCGCAGGCCAGGAACGTGTTCTGGCAGGTCGGCACGGCAGCCACCATCAACGCCGGTGGCGGCGGCACCTTCCAGGGCACGGTCATCTCGCAGGCCGGTGTGGCCGTCTCCACGGCGGGTGCGGCGGCCATCACCACCATCAACGGCCGTGTGCTGTCGCTCGGCGCCTCGGTCACGCTGGTCAACACCGTGGTCAACGTACCGGCCCCCTGAACGGAGAACACCATGAACTTCAACAAAACTTCCGTGAGCCTGGGCATGGCCGCATGGCTGGCCACAGGCGCCGCGCTGGCGCAGCCTGCCGATTCAGGCTGGTATGGCGGTGCCTCGGTGGGCCGCTCGGCCGCGACCATTGACGACGCCCGCATCACCAGCGGTCTGGCCAGCCAGGGCCTGGCCATCAGTGGCATCAGCAACAACGACCGCGACACCGG
Organism: Caenimonas sp.; assembly: GCA_040376925.1. Classification (GTDB taxonomy): domain Bacteria; phylum Pseudomonadota; class Gammaproteobacteria; order Burkholderiales; family Burkholderiaceae_C; genus RAM1. The sequence goes on from JBEIPU010000032.1 coordinate 22,894, forward strand.
CTACAAGCTGTTTGGCGGCTACCAGATCAACCGCAACTTCGGCGTGGAAGCCGGCATCTTTGACCTGGGCAACTTCGGTTACACCGCCACCACCGTGCCTGCGGGCTTGCTCGCGGGTGACATCCGCATGCGCGGCCTGAACCTGGACCTGGTGGGCACCTGGCCCATCACCGAACGGTTCTCGGCGCTGGCGCGGGTGGGTGCGATCCATTCGCGGGTGAACGGCGCGTTTGCATCCAGCGGCGCGGTGCGCATGCCCTATGCCAATGCCAACCCCAGCGAACGCAGCACCGGCTACAAGGCCGGCCTGGGCCTGGCCTATGCGCTGACCGACGCGCTGTCGGTGCGGGCCGAGGCCGAGCGCTACCGCATGAAGGACTCGGTGGGCAACAAGGGCCACATCGACCTGGTGTCGGTGGGCCTGGTCTACCGGTTTGGCGCCAGATCTGCGCCCCCGGTGGCCTACACACCGGCGCCGGTGGCGATGGCTGCCGCGCCCGCTCCGGCCCCCGCGCCGGTGGTGGCGCCACCGCCTGCCCCGACACCGCTTCCGGCCCCGGCCCCGGTCATGCCGCGCACCATCAGCCTGTCGGCCGATTCGCTGTTTGACTTTGACAAATCAGTGATCAAGCCTGAAGGCCGCGTCGCGCTGGACAAGCTGGCCAGCGACCTGCGCGGCGCGCAGTATGACGCCGTGCGCATCACGGGCCACACCGACCGCATTGGCGCCAACGCCTACAACCTGAAGCTGTCGGCGCGCCGGGCCGAGGCCGTCAGCGCCTACCTGGTGCAGACGGCCGGCATCCCTGCAGGCAAGATCTCGGCGCGCGGCGTCAATGGCGACAACCCGGTGACCCGGCCAGGCGACTGCAAGGGCAGCAAGCCCACCCCGGCCCTGATCGCCTGCCTGCAGCCCGACCGCCGCGTGGAAGTGGAGGTGACCGGCTCACGCTGACACTGTCTGCACTGCACCTGCGTGACAGGCTGTCACGCAGGCGGCACGCCCGCGCAGCGCGGGGGTTTCATACTTGCCGTTTTCGTATTCAGCGGAGACAGGCATGGACTTGCGTGACAAAGTGGCCATCGTGACCGGTGGGGCCAGCGGCATCGGCAGGGGGCTGGCCATTCGGCTTGCACAGGACGGCGCGCGCGGCATTGTGGTGGCCGACGTGAACCTGGAACGCGCTCAGGGCGTGGCGGCCGAATGCGGCGGCCTCGCCGTGGCGTGTGACGTGAGCAAGGAGTCCGACATCCAGGCGCTGGTGGCTGCCACCCGTGAGAAATTTGGCCAGGTGGACGCCTATTTTTCCAACGCCGGCATCCTGGGCACCATGGGTGGCTTTGAGCTGGAAGACGCGCTATGGGACAAGATGTGGCAAATCCACGGCATGGCTCATGTGTGGGCCGCCCGCGCCGTGGTGCCCGAGATGGTGGCGCGCGGCGAGGGCTGCTTCATGGTCACGGCGTCTGCTGCCGGCCTGCTCAATATTGTGGAAACCGCGCCCTACGGCGTGACCAAGCACGCCGCGCTGGCATTTGCTGAATGGCTGCGCATTGCCTACGGCCGCCGTGGCGTGCGCGTGAGCTGCCTGTGCCCGCAATCCGTGCAGACCGACATGGTCACCGGTGATGGCGGCTCAGCCGGGCACGACGGCATCCTCACGCCCGAACAGGTGGCGGCGGAAGTCATGGCTGTCATCCGCGACGAAAGCTTCCTGATCCTGCCGCACCCGTCGGTGCTGACGTACTTCCGTGCCAAGGGGCAGGACTACGACCGCTGGATTGGCGGCATGCAGAAGCTGTACGCCATGCACGTGGCGAAAGGCTGAAGTTCGTGCTTTCTAGGGCCTGTTGCCACTATCCCCGGTTTCTCCGGGAATGCGCCCGTTGCGGCGGTGCGGCGCTTTCGCCACCAGAGCCCGGCCCCCTTTCGGGGTGAGCCGCTGCAGTACTCAACCCGGCGACACCTACCCCGCGCTCCGGCATGTGCCGTGCGCCGGGCTTCCGTGCTTCGCGCCCGGGCTCTTGATCGGTGGCAAAAGCGCCGCCCCACCGCAACGGGCTTTGGGTCAACGTGGCAGGAAGCCCCGCCGCTCGAACGCCGCAAGCCTGACGGGATGGCGCCCTGTTCGCGCCACCGATCAAGAGCCCGGGCGCGAAGCCCGGACCCCCGGGGCGGGGTCATTACGGCGTGGGGGGTGCCGCGATCCCGGGGGGAGTACTGCAGCGGCTCACCCCGAAGGGGGCCGGGCTCTGGTGGCGCGAACAGGGCGCCGTCCCGTCAGGCGTTATCAGCCGGAGAATGTTTCGCAGGCGCCACAACGCCACTGTTGCGGACTGTGCTACGAAACAAAAGGGGCGTGCACCTAGCGGCGAAAGATAGTGTTTAACAGACGCTAGTCGTTGCCGCTGACGCGCCCGCGCAGCTTCTTCACTTCGCCCCGGCTGGTCTTGGCGTCCACGCGGCGGATCTGCGAATTGCGCGTGGGCTTGGTGGGCTTGCGCGGCTTGGGCGGCACGGCCACGCTGTCCACCAGGGCCTGCAGGCGCTCCAGGGCCTCGGCGCGGTTCTGTTCCTGGCTGCGGCTGGTCTGCGCCTTGATCACCACCACGCCCTGGTCGGTAATGCGCTGGTCGCCCAGCATCAGCAGGCGTGCCTTGATGTCGTCGGGCAGTGACGACGCCTCGATGTCAAAGCGCAGGTGAATCGCGCTGGACACCTTGTTGACGTTCTGCCCGCCCGCACCCTGGGCCCGGATGGCGGTGAAGACGACCTCGTCTTCATTGACGGCCCAGCGGCTCATGGTGTCAGACCGGCACGGTGTAATTCAGCGTCATGCGCCCGCCGTCCACCACCAGGATTTCACCGGTGACGTAGCTGGCCGCGTCGCTGGCGAGATACGCCACGGCGTCGGCGATCTCGTGCGGCTCGCCCAGGCGCTTCATGGGCGTGCGGCCCAGGATGCGGGCCTTGGCTTCTTCGCTGGTCAGCACCGCCTTCGCGGCCAGTTCGGTGGCAATGGTGCCGGGCGCCACGGCGTTCACGCGGATGCCGCGGTCGGCCAGCGCCAGCGCCATCACGCGGGTGAGCTGGTTGATGCCGCCCTTGCTGACGTTGTAGCTGGCAATGGTGGGAATGGTCAGCGTGCCGTTGACCGAGCTCATGTTGATGATGCTGCCTTTGCCCACCTTGGCCATCTCGCGCGCCACGGCCTGGCCCACCAGAAACGAGCCCTTGAGGTTCACGCGCAGCACGGCGTCAAAGTCGGCCTCGGACACTTCCAGGAAATCGCTGGCCTTGAAGATGCCGGCGTTGTTGACCAGGATGTCGATGCGGCCGTGGCGCTCCAGGGTGGCGGCCACCAGCGCATCAACCTGGGCCTTGTCGCCCACGTCGCAGTGCACATACAGCGCGCCGAGTTCGGCGGCCAGCTTCTGCCCGGGTGCATCGGCCATGTCGGCAATGACGACCTGCGCGCCGTCCTGCACAAAGCGGCGCACACAGGCTTCGCCAATGCCTTGTGATCCGCCCGTGACGATGGCCACACGGCCGCCCAACCCGAATGAAATCTGCTGTGTCATGCGCGGATGATACCGGCGTACCCTGCGGCAAACTCGGCCGCGCAGGTGCCCACCTGGGCGGCCGTCATGCCGGGCTTGTACAGCGCCGAGCCGATGCCGAAACCGTCTGCGCCCGCCGCACGGTAGGCCGCCATGTTGGCCAGCGAGATGCCGCCCACCGGGAACACCAGGGTGCCTTCGGGCAGCACGGCACGCAGCGCCTTGACCACCGCGGGCGTGACCATCTCACCGGGGAACAGCTTCAGGCCGCTGGCCCCAGCGTCCAGCGCGGCAAAGGCTTCAGTGGCGGTCATCACGCCGGGCAGGCAGACCAGGCCCAGGCGCGCGGCCTCGCGCACCACCTCGGCGTTGAAGTTGGGCGACACGATCAGCTGCCCGCCGGCCGCATGCACCTCGCGCACCTGCTGGGCGCGCAGCACGGTGCCCGCGCCCACCAGCGCCTGCGGGTGCTGCGTGGCCAGAGTGGCAATGCTTTGCAGGGGCTGCGGTGAGTTCAGCGGCACCTCGATCAGCTGCCAGCGCGCATTGGTGAGAGCCGCGCCCACGCCCGGGGCCTCGGCAGGTGTCAGCCCGCGCAGGATGGCCACCAGCGGCAATGACGGCAGCGCACCGGCCAGTTTGTCTTGCGGTGTCATGGTGTGTCTTTCAGTGTCTGGGCAATCGCCCACAAGCCTTGCCAGGTGGCCTGCGCGTCCATGTGCCGGGTGGCAATGCCGCAGTGGGCCAGGGCGCGGTCGTAGCGCTGCGTCAGCGCCGGCGCACCCATCACCACCACAGAGCTGGTCTGCGGTGCCTGCGCGCGAAGTTCCTCGCCAATCACCAGCCCCGACAGGTAGCTGGGCAGGGCGGCTGCGGGCAGCTGGTCAAACAGCGACAGCGTGCGGGCGCTGAACGCGCTGCCCAGCAGGCTGGCGGTCTGCAGCGCGCGGTCAACGCCCCGGTCAAACGCCGCGATGTCCAGCTCGCCGTCCTGCGCCGGCAGGGTGCGCGACAGGATGGAATGCTGGCGCAGCAGCGCGTAAAACTCGCCTGTCATCCAGGTGGTGAAGTGTTCGATGCGCCCGCCGCGCACCGTGACCCATTTGCTGTGCGTGCCGGGCAGCACCACGGTGGCGTCGATCAGGCCCAGCAGCCGCAGCGCGCCGAACACCTGCACTTCCTCGCCACGCATCACGTCAGGCACGCCGTCGCGCTCGCAACTCATGCCCGGCACGATGGCCACCTTGCCAGGCTGCACCCAGGCCAGCTGGCGCGCGATGTCGTCAAAGCCGGCGGGGCAGGGGCAGTAGGGCGCCTCCATCCAGCCCTGACGGCTGCCGACCATGCCGGACATCAAGGTCAGCGTGTCGTTGTTCTGCCAGCCTTTGCACAGGGCATTGAATGCGTCGGGAAAGCCGCCGGGGGCGATGGCCAGGATGCCCTGCGCGCTGGTGCGCTCTTCCCTGACGTTGCCCTGCGCGTCCAGCAGCGCGGCACGCAGGGACGTGGTTCCCCAGTCAATGGCGATGAGTTTCTTCATAGGTTGTGTTGTACCTCTCTCGCGGCTTCGCGGCAGGCGGTGCCCGGCGGGGGCTCACACTGCGGTGGTTTTCGCTTTGCGAAAACTCCGCTGCGATGCTCGGGGGTCGGTCGCGCCGCGGAACTCGCTACGCGCTGCGCGCTACGCTCAGACAGCCGCGGCGAGCATGTCACGACGCGCGCTGCGCGCGCCGACACTCCCCCCTGTGCTTCTCGCCACCGCAGAGATCGCCCCCGCCGGGCACCGCCTGCCGCGAAGCCGGGGGTGGGTATGCCACCGTTGCGCGCCA
>JBEIPU010000021.1:0-33329 GCA_040376925.1 Caenimonas sp.
CTTGGCGGGAATCGGACCCGCGACCTCTCCCTTACCAAGGGAGTGCTCTACCACTGAGCCACAAGGGCGAAAACTCTTCGCCGCGTGCCGGTCTTGACCTGTGGAGCGGGAGACGGGAATCGAACCCGCGTCATTAGCTTGGAAGGCTAGGGTTCTACCATTGAACTACTCCCGCGTCGGGCGCAAACTTCAACGACCCTTGCAGGCTCCCCAGAGCGCCACACAAATCAATCTTCAACACATTTCGCCAAGCCCCAAAAAGGAGCTGGTGGAGGAGGCTGGATTCGAACCAGCGTAGGCGTAAGCCAACAGATTTACAGTCTGCCCCCTTTAGCCACTCGGGCACCCCTCCGGCGAACCTCGAAATATAGCACGGTTTTATGTCCGCTTCACAGCCCCATCGGCATTGAACTGCCAGAATGGGCCGGATGAATGACCATGCCGCCCCGGATACCCGCACCATCAGCCTGGCCTTGCAGGGCGGCGGCTCGCACGGCGCATTCACCTGGGGTGTGCTGGACGCCCTGCTGGCCGACCGGCGCATCGTGCTGGAAGGCATCAGCGGCGCCAGTGCGGGCGCCTTCAACGCAGTGGCGCTGGCCAGCGGCCATACCCGCGGCTTGGCCACCGGCACCGACCCGCGGCAGGCGGCGCGCGACGCATTGACCCATATCTGGGGCGAAGTCGTTTCCTTGGGTCGGGCTGGTGCAGTGCCGCAGAACCTGGTCAACCTTATTTGGGGAGGCTTGCCGAAGGAGTTTGCGCCCACAAACTTTCTGACGTCCGCAATGCGCAACTGGTTTTCGCCCTACCAGGCCAACCCGCTGGACATCAACCCGCTGCGCGACTTGCTGGTGCGTGAGATCGACTTCAAGGCCATTGGCGCGTTGCAGTCGCCGCGGGTGTTTGTGTCGGCCACTCACGTCAGGACCGGCAAGGCCGCCCTGTTCAGCGGTTCGCAGCTCTCTGCGCAGGCGGTCATGGCCTCAGCCTGCCTGCCCATGCTGTTCCATGCGGTGCAGATCGACGGCGAACCCTACTGGGACGGGGGCTATTCGGCCAACCCGGCTGTCATGCCGCTGGTGGACCATTGCGCCAGCACCGACATTGTGCTGGTGCAGATCAACCCGGTGCTGCGCGAGCACACGCCGCAAACCCCGGGCGACATCCTGGACCGGGTGAACGAGCTGACCTTCAACGCCAGCCTGATGTCGCAGATGCGCGAGATCGACTTCATCAACCGCCTGCTGGCCGAGGGGCTGCTGCAGGGCAACCGGTGCCGCAGCATCCTGCTGCACCGCATTGACGGCGGCGCCGCGATGCAGGGCTACCCGGCCTCTTCGCGGGGCTCGGCGGACGCGGGGCTCATCCGCACGCTGTTCGAGATGGGCCAGGAGTCGGGCCGGCAATGGCTCAAGCGCCACTTTGACGACCTGGGACAGCGCAGCACGATTGACATCCGGCGCGACTACCTGGACGACACGCGGGTGGACAGCGTGCGGCGCGCCAACAGTGCCACGCCTGTGCCCCGGCGCGGCCTGGGCTCGCTGATCAGCGCCCTGTTCAGCCGAAGGAAACGCTGACGCCGCGCGCGGCCAGCCAGCTGCGGGCAGCCTCTAAGTGCCCGCAGCCCATGAAGGGCACGGGCGGGCGGTTGGCCGACAGCGGCGACGGGTGGTTGGCCGTGAGGATCAGCGCCTCGCGCCCATGGCGCGCCGCCGCGGCTGAAATCAGCGCCGATTTGGCCTGGGCATGCGCACCCCACAGCATGTACACGCAGGGCGATGCGCTGGCGGCCACCGCCTGCAGCAAGGCGTCGGTCAGTTGCTCCCAGCCCCGGCCCGCGTGGCTGGCAGGCAGGCCCTGCTCCACGCTCAGGCTGGTGTTGAGCAGCAGCACGCCTTCGCGCGCCCAGCCCGCCAGCGAACCCGACGCAGGAATGGGGAGACCCAAGCTGCGCTGGCGCTCCTTGAAGATATTGCGAAGCGACGGCGGCAGGCGCACGCCCGGCGCGACGGAAAACGCCAGCCCTTCGGCCTGGCCGGGGCCGTGGTACGGGTCCTGACCGAGGATCACCACCCGGACCGATGCCAGTGGCGTGAGCGCCAGCGCGCGAAACGGCTGCGGCGGATACACCGTGGCACCTGCTGCCAACCGCGCCTGCATAAAAGCTTCCAGCTGCCGGCCCGGCCCACTGGCCAGAAATCCATCCACTACGCCCTGCCAGCCGGCAGCCACCGGCCACTGCCCGGGCGCCCATTGCACAAGCGCCGGCGCGGCCTCAAACCCCAGGTCACCCTGCGCCATGGAAATCAGCCGCCGAACAGCGCCGCCAGCGCCAGGCCAGGATCGTCAGCGCGCATGAATGCCTCGCCCACCAGGAAAGCGTGCACGCCGGCATCGCGCATCTTCTTGACATCGGCTGGCCCGAGGATGCCCGACTCGGTCACCAGCAGGCGGTCTGTCGGCACCGCAGCCAGCATCCCGAGTGTGGTGTCCAGCGACACCTCGAAGGTGCGCAGGTTGCGGTTGTTGATGCCCACCAGCGGGGTCTTGAGTTTCAGCGCGCGGTCCAGCTCGGGGCGGTCGTGCACCTCCACCAGCACAGCCATGTCCAGGCTGCGGGCAATGGCTTCGAATTCGGCCATCTGTGCGTCGTCCAGGCAGGCAGCGATCAGCAGGATGCAGTCGGCGCCCATGGCGCGCGATTCGTACACCTGGTAGGCGTCGATGATGAAGTCCTTGCGCAGCACCGGCAGGTCGCACGAGGCACGGGCCTGCTTGAGGAAGTCCACGCTGCCCTGGAAGAACTGCCGGTCCGTCAGCACCGACAGGCAGGCCGCGCTGGTCTTGCCGTCGCCTTCGGCATAGCTTTGCGCAATGTCGGCGGGGATGAAATCGGCGCGCAGCACGCCTTTGCTGGGGCTGGCCTTCTTGACCTCGGCAATCACGGCCGCCTGGCCGGCGGCGATTCTGGCGCGCAGGGCCCCGGTGAAATCTCGCGTGAGCACCCGGCTCTGTGCATCAGCGCGCACAGCCGCCAGCGGCTTCCTGCGCGAGGCGGCTGCCACCTCGTCACGCTTGACGGCCACGATCTGGTTGAGGATGTCTGACATGGTTCAACCCGCCAGTGCCTGCGTTGCCGCCACGAACTGCGCCAGGCGCGTCTTGGCCGCGCCCGATTCAATCGCCACGCGGGCCTTGTCCAGCCCTTCTTTCATCGTGCCCGCCACGTTGGCGGCATACAGCGCCACGCCCGCGTTCAGCATCACGATGTCGCGGGCCGCGCCCGGCTGGTTGTCCAGTACACCCATCAGCATGGCGCGCGATTGTTCGGGCGTTTCCACCTTGAGCGCGCGGTTGCTGGCCATGGGCAGGCCAAAGTCCTCGGGGTGGATTTCGTATTCGGTGATTTCGCCGTTCTTGAGCTCGCCCACCAGCGTGGCCGCGCCCAGGCTCACCTCGTCCATGCCGTCGCGGCCATAGACGACCACGGCATGCTCGGTACCCAGGCGTTGCAGCGCGCGCACCTGGATGCCCACCAGGTCGGGGTGAAACACACCCATGAGGATGTTGGGCGCGCCGGCCGGGTTGGTCAGCGGTCCCAGGATGTTGAAGATGGTGCGCACGCCCAGCTCCTTGCGCACGGGCGCCACATGCTTCATGGCACTGTGGTGGTTGGGCGCGAACATGAAGCCGATGCCCACGTCCTGGATGCACTTTGCAATGGCCTCGGGCTTGAGGTTGATGTTCACACCCATGGCCTCGAGCACGTCGGCGCTGCCGCTCTTGCTGCTGACGCTGCGCCCGCCGTGTTTGCTGATCTTGGCGCCCGCGGCGGCCGCCACAAACATCGAGCAGGTGGATATGTTGAACGTGTGCGAGCCGTCACCGCCCGTGCCCACGATGTCCACCAGGTTCGTCTTGTCGGCCACGTTGACCTTGGTGGAGAACTCGCGCATCACCTGCGCCGCCGCCGTGATCTCGCCAATGGTTTCCTTCTTGACGCGCAGGCCGGTGATGAGCGCCGCCATCATCACGGGCGACAGCTCGCCGCTCATGATCAGGCGCACGACCTTGAGCATTTCGTCGTGGAAGATTTCGCGGTGTTCGATGGTGCGCTGCAGCGCTTCCTGGGGGGTGATGGGCATGGCCGTCTCCGTTGCTTATTGCGGGGGATTGTCTGTGAATGCGAGCTTCAGGCCGAAACCGACAAACATCGCACCGGCGATGCGGTCCAGCCAGTGCATTCCTTTTTGCACCACGCCCATGCGCGATGCAAGCCAGGCGGCCGCCGCGGCCCAGCCGATGTTGACCCACAGGCCGTTGAAGCTGAACAGCAGGCCCAGCAGCAAGAACGCCAGCGCCTTGTTCTGCACCGCCGGTTCGATGAACTGCGGCACGAACGCGAGGAAGAACAGCGCCACCTTGGGATTGAGCGCATTGGTCCAGAAGCCGCGCAAAAAGATGGTCTTCAGGTCCGCTGCCAGGGGCGCCGCACCGTCCTGGGCAATGGCCGATGGCGCGCGCGACATCAGCATGCGGATGCCCACATAGACCAGGTAGGCCGCGCCCGCCCACTTCAGTACCGAGAAGGCCGTGGCGGACGCCGCCATCAGCGCGCTCACGCCCACGGCAGCCGCGAAGATGTGCACGAAGCAGCCCGCGGTGATGCCCAGGGCGGCCACACTGCCGGCGCGCACGCCGTTGCGCAGCGCGTGGGTCACGATGTAGAGCACGTCGGGGCCTGGCGTCAGGTTCAGCAGCAGCCCCGCTGCAATGAAAAGCAGGAGTTGGTCCAGTGCCATGATCAGCCAGCGAAGTAAGCGCGGATGGCGGCCACGGCGCGGTCCACGCCCGCCGCATCCACGTCCAGGTGGGTCACAAAGCGCAGCCGGTACAGGCCGGTCGCCTGGATGCCCTGCGCGGCCAGGTGCGGCAACAGCCCGGCGGACTTCTCACGCGCGGGGCCGGTCAGGTCCACGAACACGATGTTGGTGTGTGGTGCCTCCACCTGTACGCCCGCAATGCCGGCCAGCCCGTCGGCCAGCCTGCGCGCCAGCGCATGGTCACCGGCCAGGCGGTCGATGTGGTGGTCCAGCGCGTGGGACGCGGCTGCGGCCAGCACGCCCGCCTGGCGCATGCCGCCGCCGGCCATCTTGCGGATGCGGTGGGCACGTGCGATGAAGTCACGGCTGCCACACAGGGCGGAGCCCACAGGCGCGCCCAGGCCCTTGCTGAAGCAGACCGACACGCTGTCAAAGCATTGCGCGATGCGACGGGCTTCGGCGCGCGCATCCGCGCCGGTCTGGGCGGCCTGGGCCACGGCGGCGTTGAACAGCCGCGCCCCGTCCAGGTGGCGCGCCAGGCCCTTGCGCTGCGCCAGGGCCGTGGCCTGCTGCACATAGGCGAAGGGAATCAGCTTGCCCCCCAGGGTGTTTTCCAGCGCCAGCAGCCGACTGCGGGCAAAGTGGGCGTCGTCAGGCTTGATGGCCGCTTCGATATCAGCCAGCGGCAGGCTGCCGTCGGCGGCGTGGTTCAGCGGCTGCGGCTGAACGCTGCCAAACACTGCCGCACCGCCGCCTTCCCAGCGGTAGCAGTGCTGCATCTGGCCCACGATGTACTCGTCGCCGCGCTGGCAGTGCGACAGGATGGCGCACAGGTTGCTCTGCGTGCCGGTAGGCACAAACAGCGCGGCCTCAAAGCCCAGCATGCCGGCGATCTTTTCCTGCAACGCGTTGACGCTGGGGTCGTCGGCAAACACGTCGTCGCCCAGCGGCGCGGCTGCCATGGCGGCACGCATCGCAGGCGTTGGTTGCGTGACGGTGTCGCTGCGCAAATCCACGGGTGTCATGTGTCGCTCCGTCGGGCCGCCCCAAGGAGCGACAGCCCCCCCGGGGGGCAGCGCAGTACACGAAGTGACAAGCGTGGGGGCCTCATACTTGCTCCAGGAAGTTCTTCAGCATTGCATGGCCATGTTCGGTCAGGATGGATTCGGGGTGGAACTGCACTCCCTGGATGGGCAGGCTCCTGTGGCGTACTCCCATGATTTCGCCGTCGTCGGTATGGGCGGTGATCTCCAGCTCATCCGGGCAGGATTCGCGCTCGATGGCCAGCGAGTGGTAGCGGTTGACGGTGAACTGCGCCGGCAGCCCGGCGAACACGCCACGCTGCGTCGTGGTGATGACGCTGGTCTTGCCGTGCATGAGCTGCTGGGCCCGCACGATCTTGCCGCCGAACGCCGCGCCGATGCTCTGGTGGCCGAGACACACACCCAGGATGGGCAGCTTGCCAGCGAAGTACTGGATGGCCGCAACGGAGATGCCCGCTTCGGCCGGTGAGCACGGCCCGGGCGACACCACCAGCAGGTCAGGGTCGCGCCCGGCCACGCCTTCGACCGTGATCTCGTCGTTGCGGAAGACTTCCACCTCGGCGCCCAGTTCACCAAAGTACTGGACGATGTTGTAGGTGAAGCTGTCGTAGTTGTCGATCATGAGCAGCTTCATTCCATGCCCTCCTCAACCAGTTCGGACGCACGCAGCAGCGCACGCGCCTTGGCTTCGGTTTCTTTCCATTCCAGCTCGGGCACCGAATCCGCGACCACGCCGGCGGCCGCCTGTACATACAGCACCTGGTCCTTGATCAGGCCGGTGCGGATGGCAATGGCCACGTCCATGTCGCCTGCATAGCTCAGGTAGCCACAGGCGCCGCCATACAGGCCGCGCTTGGTCAGCTCGAGCTGGTCAATCAGCTCCATGGCATGCACCTTGGGCGCGCCGGTCAGCGTGCCGGCGGGGAAGGTGGCCTTGAGCACGTCCATGTTGGTCATGCCGTCGTTGAGGATGCCTTCGACATTGCTCACGATGTGCATCACATGGCTGTAACGCTCCACGGCAAACGCCTCGGTCACCTTGACGGTGCCGGTCTTCGCAATGCGGCCGATGTCGTTGCGCGCCAGGTCGATCAGCATCACGTGCTCGGCCCGCTCCTTGGGGTCGTTGACCAGCTCGTGCTCCACCGCCTTGTCCTGCTCGGGCGACTGCGCGCGTGGGCGCGTGCCGGCCAGGGGGCGGATGGTGATCTTCTGCGCGGGCTTGCCTTCGTGCTCCACCTGCTCCTGGCGCACCAGGATCTCGGGCGACGCACCCACCACATGGAAGTCGCCAAAGTGGTAGTAGTACATGTACGGCGACGGGTTGAGCGAACGCAGCGCGCGGTACAGGCTCAGGGGCGATTCGGTGTAGCGCTTCTTGATGCGCTGGCCCACCTGCACCTGCATGAAGTCGCCCGCGGCGATGAGCTCCTTGGCCCGCTCCACGGCCGCCAGGTAATCGGCCTTGGCAAAGTCACGCTCGGCCGGGAAGGTCTGGCTTTGCCTGATGACCGGCGCGCTGACCGAATACTTGAGCTGCTCGCGCAGCTCACGCAGGCGCTTCTTGGCGTTCGCAAAGGCCTCGGGCTGGCCCGGGTCCGCATAGACGATGAGGTACAGCTTGCCCGACAGGTTGTCGATGACGGCGAGTTCTTCGCACTGCAGCAGCAGGATGTCGGGGCAGCCCAGCGTGTCGGGGGGGCAGGACTTTTCGAGCTTCTTCTCGATATGGCGCACGGTGTCGTAGCCAAAGTAGCCCGCCAGGCCGCCGCAAAAACGCGGCAGGCCAGGGCGCAGCGCGACCTTGAAGCGCTTCTGGTAGGCCGCCACGAAGTCCAGCGGGTTGCCGGCGGCGGTCTCGATGACCTGGCCGTCGCGCACCACCTCGGTCAGGGCATCGGCGCCGAAGCCGCTGGCACGCACCAGCGTGCGCGCAGGCAAGCCAATGAAGCTGTAACGGCCAAAGCGCTCGCCGCCCACCACGGATTCGAGCAGGAAGCTGTATTTGCCGCCGTCGCGCGAATGCGCGAGCTTGAGGTAAAGGGACAGGGGTGTTTCCAGATCGGCAAAGGCTTCTGCGATCAGGGGAATGCGGTTGTAGCCGGCCTGCGCCAGGCTTTTGAATTCGAGTTCGGTGATCAAGGTATGAGCCTTTCAGTGCTCAGCGGCCATACGCTTGAAGTGTGGGCCGCGTTCATTCAAACCAGTTGCCTCAGGGTGAGGCGCGGGGGCACGGGCTGCCCCGTGCGGTCAGGTGCGCACGCAATCAGGCTTACGCCAGGGCCAGGCTCCCCGGTCGCTCAAACCTGTGATGGTGGTGCGGTGAATGAACATGGCCGCCAGTGTAGCAAAGGCTCCGGGGCGCAGAACCGGAACTTTGGGACGCACACTCGAAAACCCTGTTGCGGGTTTTGCAGTGCAGGATAAGAATGGAAAGCGAACGACCGTTCTATTTTAAGGAGACAAGCATGAAGAGTCTGAAGCAGCTGGCTGCGGGTGCAATGCTGTGCCTGCTGGCCGCGGGCGCGATGGCGCAGGTCACGGTGTCGGGCGTCAAGTACGAAGAATCCGTCGAGTTGCGGGGTAGCAAGCTCCAGCTCAACGGCGCGGGCGTTCGTTATCGCGGGCCCTTCAAGGTGTACACCGCGGGCATGTACCTGACACGCAAGGCGCAAACCCCCGAAGAAGCGATGGCAGCGCCCGGACCCAAGCGGATCAGCATCACCATGCTGCGCGAGATTGACTCCAACGAGCTGGGCAAGCTGTTCTCGCGCGCCATTGAAGACAACATGGACAAGGCGGCCTTCTCCAAGCTGATTCCCGGCGTGCTGCGGATGAGCCAGATCTTCTCGGACCACAAGAAGCTGGCGCCTGGCGACGCCTTCATGATCGAGTGGGTGCCCGGCACCGGCACGGTCATTACCGTCAAGGGCCAGGCCCAGGGCGAGGCGTTCAAGGAGCCCGAGTTCTACAGCGCCATGATGCGCATCTGGCTGGGCCCCAACCCGGCCGACTGGAAGCTCAAGGACGCGATGCTGGGCAAGGCATCCTGATTCGCGAGCCGGGCGCCCGCCTGCTTCAGGCCAGCTCGGCCAGCGAATCCACGAACCCGTCCGCGTCCACCGCGCGCACGGGTTCGCCGTGGTTGTAGCCGTAGGTCACCAGCACCACCGGGCAGCCGGCCGCGCGCGCCGCGCGCGCATCGTTGCTGGAGTCCCCCACCATCAGCGTGCGCGCGGGCAGCGTGCCCAGCGCTTCACAGGTTTTGATCAGCGGCAGCGGGTCGGGCTTTTTGCGCTCGAAGGCGTCGCCGCCGAACACCACTTCAAAATAGCCCTCCAGCCCCTTGGCCGCAAGCAGCGGTCGTGCAAAGTCCGTGGGCTTGTTGGTCAGGCAGGCCAGGCGCAGGCCGGCGCTGCGCAGCGCGGCCAGGCCCTGCGCCACACCGGCGTACACATCGGAATGCTGGCCGTTGATGATCAGGTAGTGGTGCTGGTAGCGATCCCACGCGGCGTCGTAGCGGCCAACGTCGGCCCCCACATGGGCCAGCACCGAGCGGATCAGGTGCTCCGAGCCCTTGCCCACCATCAGGCTGATGGCCGACTTGTCCACCGGTGGCAACGCCAGGTCAGCAAGCATGAGGTTCAGGGCTGCATGGAAATCACCGATGGTGTCCACCATGGTGCCATCCAGGTCGATGATGGCGGCATCCAGGCGGCCGGGGGTGAAGGGAAATTGCATGGTCTGGTCACAATGGTTGTTCAGGCCATTGTGCCTGTCCGCCCGGTCAATTCGGGCTGCATTCCTACAGCTGCGCCGCGTTGCCGGCGGCACAGTAGGGTCAACGCCGAGCGAAAGGATTCCCCATGCACAACCGTATGACGAGCAGGTCCCGCGATCCCAACCGCAATGCGGGCCGCACCACCCCTGCGCAGGGCGAAACCAGTACGCCGCAGAAGGTGCCCCGGCTGCCGCACGAGCGGGACCTGTCCTCGGACAGCCAGTCCCGCGGCGAAGCCAGCGGCAAGAAGGTGGGAGAGCAGGCCCACAAGGACCTGGAGCGCGGCCTGGTTGATACCGACAAGGGCCCGGCGATGGACCGCGCCTACCAGCAGGTCAAGACCGGCCGGCCCGGCAAGTAGGCACGCGGGCCGCTTCAGGCCGCGGCCAGCGCCGCGCGCATGGCGTCCACCACACCCTTGTAGTCGGGCTTGCCAAAGATGGCGCTGCCGGCCACGAAGGTATCCGCGCCCGCATCGGCCACGCGGCGGATGTTGTCGGTCTTGATGCCGCCGTCCACCTCCAGGCGGATGTCGCGGCCGCTCGCGTCAATGCGCCTGCGCGCGGCCTCCACCTTGCGCAGGGCCGAATCAATGAAGCTCTGGCCGCCAAAGCCCGGGTTCACGCTCATGATGAGGATCAGGTCCAGGTCGTCAATCACCCAGTCCAGCACGTCCATGGACGCCGCGGGGTTGAACACCAGCCCGGCCTTGCAGCCCTTGGCCTTGATGGCCTGGATGCTGCGGTGCACGTGGGCCGACGCGTCGGGGTGAAAGCTGATGTAGTCAGCCCCGGCATCGGCAAAGGCCGCCGCCAGCGCATCCACCGGCTGCACCATCAGGTGCACGTCTACCGGCACGGCCACGCCGGCCGCCGTCCTGGCGTGGGGCTTGAGGGCCTGGCAGATCATGGGGCCGAAGGTCAGGTTGGGCACGTAATGGTTGTCCATCACGTCAAAGTGGATCCAGTCGGCGCCGGCGGCGATGACGTTTTTCACCTCGTCGCCCAGCCGGGCAAAGTCGGCCGACAGGATGGACGGGGCAATACGGTAGGTGGGTGCGGGCTTGCTCATGGGCACGGATTGTCGCAGCACCTTGGGTGCAGCCTGCCTTGTTACCATTGCCGCTCCATGCCCAACTACCAGTTCAAGGTCGACGTCGAGCCCCAGTACCTGCCGGACCAGTCCGTGCCCGAGCAGGACCTGTACAGCTTTGCCTACACGATCACCGTGACCAACACCGGCGACATCCCGGCGCAGCTGATTTCGCGCCACTGGATCATTGGCAACGCACAGGGCCAGACCGAAGAGGTCAAGGGCCTGGGGGTGGTGGGCCACCAGCCGCTGCTCAAGCCCGGCGAATCGTTCCAGTACACCAGCGGCTGCCGCCTGCGCACCGCCACGGGCACGATGCGCGGCATCTACTTCTGCGTGGCCGAGGACGCCGAGCGTTTTGAGGTCTCCATCCCCGCCTTTGTGCTGGACGCCGGGGGCGGACCGTCGCGGGTGCTGCACTGATGGCGCGCGCCAGCGCAGGTGCAAGCCTGACCCGCCTGCTGGACACACTGGACCCGCAGGCGCCGCTGGCGCAGCGCCACCTGTGGCTGATCTTCGTGCTTGACTGGGTGCGCGGCGACCGCGCGTCGCCCCAGGCGGCGGCCAGCCGTGTCACCCTGTTCCTGGACGCGGTGCAGGCGCGCCCCGAGGTGCAGCACAAGCTGCAGCAGTGGTGGCTTGCGCTCACGGGGACGGTGGACGCGTCCACCCTGCTGGCTGACTTCGGCTTTGCGCCGCGCACGGCATTCATGAGCGAGCTGGCCGCGCGGCTGCGTCACAAGCTGCTGCCCGGCACGCCCGAGACCAACGATGCGTCCGAGCTGTTCAGCCTGGCCGTGGGCGGCGAGTTTGATGCGCAATGGCTGGCCGCGCTGGACGACGCGACGCTGCGCCGGCTGGCCGCCCTGCTCACCTCGCCCAGCCCCGTGCCCGGCCTGACGCTGTGGCAGCGCGAGCTGCTGGAAGCCATCAACTACTGCGCCGGGCAGATCCGCGCCACCGGTTTTGCCACCGAGCTGCGCCAGCGCATGAGCGCGCCCACGCGCCAGACGCAGCCCTTTCACGACCTGGCCGCCGATGTCGAAGCGCTGCGCGCCGCGTTCGTGGCCACGCCGCGCGAGCCGCAGGAAGTGGAGGCCGCAGCCGCCCGCCTGCGCGAGCGGCTGGATGCCTGCCGCCAGGCGGCCAACAGCGTGTATGCCCACCTGGAGGAGCACGGCATCTCCGTGGGCCTGGTGTTCATGCTGCGCCAGCTGCGCGCCCGGGTGCTGCGCGTGCGCGAACTCATGGACTGCCTGCTGTCAGGCACGCCGCTTGCCGCCACCGCGCGGCTGCTGTCGCACCTGGCCTCCACCAGCGAAGACCGGCGCAGCCTGCGCGCGCTGTTTGCATCCAATTCATCACTGCTGGCGGCCAAGCTGGCCGAGCGCAGCGCCGAAACCGGCGAGCACTACATCACCCGCACGCCGGCCGAATACCGCAGCATGCTGGCCAAGGCCGCGGGCGGCGGCGCCGTCACGGCGCTGACTACCGCGGCCAAGTTCGCACTGGGCGCTTTGGGCCTGGCCGCGTTCTGGGGCGGCTTCTGGGCCGGTGTCATGTACTCGGCCAGCTTCGTGCTGATCCAGCTGCTGCACTGGACGCTGGCGACCAAGCAGCCTGCCATGACGGCGCCGGCCATGGCCGCCAAGCTCAAGGACCTGAGCCGGCGCGGTGCGGTAGAGGAATTTGTGGACGAGGTCACCCACCTGGTGCGCTCGCAGGTGGCGGCGGTGGTGGGCAATGTGGGCATGGTCACGCCCTGCGTGCTGCTGATCAGCTACCTCATCTACCTGGCCAGCGGGCACCCCATGATCAGCCGCAACGAGGCCGATTACGTCTTTCATTCGCTGAGCCTGCTGTCGCCGGGCACGCTGTTCTTTGCAGCGTTCACCGGCGTGCTGCTGTTCGCGTCCAGCCTGATCGCGGGCTGGACGGAGAACTGGTTTGTGCTGCACCGGCTCGATTCCGCAGTTCGCTACAACCCGCGCATCACATCGGTGCTGGGCATCGCACGGGCCGACCGCTGGGCGCGCTTCATGCGCGAGCACATCTCGGGCTTTGCGTCCAACATCTCGCTGGGCTTCATGCTGGGCATGCTGCCGCCGGTGCTCGCGTTCGTGGGCCTGGGCCTGGAGGCGCGCCACGTCACGCTGTCCACCGGCCAGCTGGCCGCGGCGGCCGCCAGCTACGGGCTGGACGTGCTGCGCATGCCGGCGCTGTGGTGGTGCGTGGCGGCCATACCGCTGATCGGGGTGCTCAACCTCACGGTCAGCTTCTACTTTGCATTCCAGCTCGCGCTGCGCGCCAACAGCGTCAGCGGCGTGGACCGCCGGCGCATTCGCAGCGCCATCTGGGCACGGCTGCGCCGGCGCCCGGGCAGCTTCATCGTGCCGTCCGGTCGGTGAGGTAACCCTGCGCCCGGGTGCGGCATGGCTGCGCCGGGTTGGCGAAAAGCATTTTCACAAATACAATTCAGGCTCATTTCAGGCTCGCAACTGCTTGATCAGGGCAGCGACTCCGAGCATTGGAGCCCCGCCCGGGGCTCTCTTTTTGTCGTGCCGCGTGCGCACTGTTGCGCGGCGTTCACGCTGGCTCACTGGCGCGTAGGCGCCACCACAGGGACACCCTATGATCCGTGCGTATGCCAACCGTTGCCGCGCCGCCCGAGTCCTTGTCCGCGCGCTCTGCCACGGCACCCGGCGGCCCCGACAAACAGGTTCTGCGCCGGTTTCGCGTGGTGTTCAACGCCGTCAAAACCCATTTTCAGCAGGTCGAAAGCCAGGCCGGTATCGGCGGTGCCCAGGTGTGGGCGCTCAGTGTGGTGCAGCAGCAGCCGGGTATCCGCGTGTCGGCCCTGGCGGCGGCGATGGACATCCACCAGTCCACCGCAAGCAACCTGGTGCGCCAGCTGGTCGATCGCTCACTGGTGCAGGCCGTGCGCAGCGACGAGGATCGCCGCGCCGTACAGCTGCACCTGCTGACGGCCGGACAGCAGGTGCTGGACAGCGCACCCGGCCCGTTCACGGGCGTGCTGCCCGCCGCGCTGGCGCAGCTGGACGCGGCCACGCTCACGCGGCTGAACAACGACCTGGGTCAGCTGATTGCGGTGCTGGCCGCTCATGCCGGTGCCGACCCGCACGCCGAGAAGATCCCGCTCGCGCCGCTTTAATCGCGCGGCCGTCCTACAGCCGCGCCTGTTACAGCGCGCTACAGTCCCCGCGGGAGACTGAACAATGAATGAACTCATGGCCTTCTGGGCCGAATGGATCAAGCCGTCTGCGGGGCTTCCCACCGTCCAGTGGTCCATCCTGCTGGCGATTGCCGCCGCTGCAGGCCACCTGGCCCAGCGCTACACCGGCCTGCCCAAGGTGGTGGGCTATTCGGTCGTAGGCGCCTGTGCCGGCCTGGCCGGCTTCTCTGGCGCGGCCTGGCCGCTGCAGGGCATCTCCCTGTTCCTGCTGGAACTCGGGGTGGCCGTGGTGCTGTTCGAAGCCGGCGGGCGCATCCCGCTGCGCTGGTTCCGCCACAACCCGATGGTGCTGGCGCAAAGCGTGCTCGAATCCGTGCTGACCTATGCCGCCGTCTACTGGGTGTTGATCTGGATGGATGTGAGGCCCTCGGTGGCCGAGGCCCTGGCCATTGTGGCCATCGTGGCGTCGCCCGCCGTACTGACCCGGGTGGTGATGGACACGCGCGCGTCCGGCCCCGTGACGGAACGCGCCATTGTGCTGGCCACGCTGGGCACGCTGTATGCGCTGACCTGGGGCAGCGCCAAGGCCGGCCTGCTCAACCGCGCCGACGCCGCGCTGGCCGACACCTTCTACCCCGTGGCCGTGGTGCTGGGCCTGTCCATCGTGGTGGGCGCGGTGCTGGCGCTGGCGCTGCGCACCGCGCTGCGCGTGATGAGCCCCACCAGCGAAAACACTTCCATGATGGTGCTGGCGCTGATTGCCGCGGGCACCGCGATGGCCGCGCACTTTGGCGGCTCGGCGCCGCTGGCGGCGCTTTTGGGCGGCATGCTGCTCAAGCAGCTGAACCCCAGGCCCTGGACCTGGCCGCGCCAGCTGGGCACGGCCGCATCCATCCTGACCACGCTGATGTTTGTGCTGGTGTCGGTGGTGGCGGCGCAGGCCGACTGGAGCAAGCCCGTGGCCGGCCTGGTGCTGGCCGTGATTGCGGTGCGGGCGCTGGCCAAGATCACCGGCGTGGCGCTGGCCAACCCCGGCAGCGGCGCCAGCTGGCGCCAGGCGCTGTGGGTGGGCTGCGCCATGGCGCCCATGTCGTCGGTGGCGCTGCTGCTGGTGTCGCAGTTTGTCGTCTCCTCGCCCGCCAACGGGCCCATGATCGCGCGCATCGCGCTGCCCGCCATCCTGCTCATGGAGGTGCTGGGCGCGGTGATCGCCACCGTGGCTGTGTACCGCTCGGGCGAAAGCATCAAGCCGTGGCTGGCGCCGCCCTCCCCCCCCGAGCCGCGCGAACGCGCTGGAGAACCCCATGGCACTTGATCCCTTCAGCCACTCGGCCGCGCTGTCGCTGGGCGTGGAGCTGGAGCTGCAGCTGGTCAACACCAACGACTACGACCTCGCGCCCTATTCCGACGACATGCTGCGCCTGATGGCCAAGGTGCCGCTGCCCGGCAGCGTGGTGCCCGAGATGACGTCCAGCATGATCGAGATCTCCACGGGCGTGTGCCATTCGTCGGCCGAGGTGCTGGGCCAGCTCACGCAGATCCGCGACGCGCTGGTCAAAAGCGCCGACAAGCTCAACATCGCCGTCACCGGCGGCGGCACCCACCCGTTCCAGATGTGGCATGACCAGCGCATCTACGACAAGCCCCGCTTTCGCGAGCTGTCCGAGCTGTACGGCTACCTGTCCAAGCAGTTCACCATCTTCGGCCAGCACGTGCATGTGGGCTGCCCCGATGCCGACACCGCGCTGGTGCTGCTGCACCGCATGTCGCGCTACATACCGCACTTCATCGCACTGTCGGCGTCCAGCCCCTATGTGCAGGCGCAGGACACGGCGTTCGATTCAGCCCGGCTCAATTCGGTGTTTGCCTTCCCGCTGTCCGGACGCGCGCCGTTTGCGCTGACCTGGGACGAGTTCAGCACCTACTTTGACAAGATGACCCGCACCGGCGTGGTCAAGAGCATGAAGGACTTTTACTGGGACATCCGTCCCAAGCCCGAGTACGGCACCATCGAGATCCGCGTGTTTGACACGCCGCTGACCATTGGCCGTGCCGCGGCGCTGGCCGCCTATGTGCAGTCGCTCGCGTCCTGGCTGATGGAAGAAGACCCCTTCATGCCGGCCGAGGACGACTACCTTGTGTACACCTACAACCGCTTCCAGGCCTGCCGCTTCGGGCTGGAGGCGGTGTACGTGGACCCGGCCACCGGCGAGCACATGGCGCTGCGCGACCATATCCTGGCCACCATGGCGCGCATCCACCCGCACATCCAGAAACTTGGCGCCAGCGCCGGCGTGCACCTGCTGCGCACCAGTGTGGAGCAGGGCAATAACGACGCGCGCTGGCTGCGCGAGCGCCAGGCCCAGGAAAGGCTGCTGGCCGAGGTGGTGCGTCAGTCGGCGCAGAAGTTCCGCGGGCTGTAGGGCGCGCCCGCGCCGCTATGATCGCGCGGCTATGACCACACCCATGGGCGAATTCGAACTGATCCGGCGCTACTTCGCGCGACCGTCGCGCCGCGCCGCCCTGGGCACGGGCGACGACTGCGCGCTGCTGGCGCCGGCACCGGGCATGCAGCTGGCTGTCTCCAGCGACATGCTGGTCGAAGGCCGCCATTTCCTGTCCACCGTGGACCCGCAGCGACTGGGCCACAAGGCGCTGGCCGTGAACCTGAGCGACCTGGCCGCCTGCGGCGCGGCGCCGCTGGCCTTCACGCTGGCGCTGTCACTGCCGCGCGCTGACGCATCGTTTCTGGCGCCGTTCTCCCGGGGCCTGCTGGCGCTGGCCGATGCCCACGGCTGCGAACTGGTGGGCGGCGACACCACGCAGGGCCCGCTGAACATCTGCATCACCGTCTTCGGCGAAGTGCCCGCGGGCCAGGCCCTGCTGCGCAGCGGCGCGCGCGCGGGTGACGACCTCTGGGTCAGCGGCACGCTGGGTGACGCGCGGCTGGCGCTGGAAGTGTTTCGCGGCCTGGCCGGCGTGAGCGCCGATGTGTTTGAAGCGGCGCGTGCGCGCATGGAAGCACCCACACCGCGCGTGGCGCTGGGCCTGGCCCTGCGCGGCATTGCCAGCTCGGCGATTGACATCAGCGACGGCCTGCTGGGCGACCTGGGCCATGTGCTGCGCGCCAGCGGCGTGGGCGCGGTGATCGATACCTCGCTGGCCGCGGGGCTGATGGCCGCGCCGTACCCGGGCGAGCGCCGGCTGGAGTTCATCCTGGCCGGCGGTGATGACTACGAGCTGGCCTTCACTGCGCCGCCCGGGCGGCGCGACGCGGTGACGCAGGCGGCTGCCCATGCGGGCACGACCGTCACGCGCATCGGCGCGCTGCAGCCGGGCTCGGGCATTCGCCTGGTGGATGGGCACGGGGCCGAGCTGGAGGCGCGCTACGCGTCGTTTGACCATTTCGCCTGAGCCGCACCACGCGGGCGCGCTCAGTCCTTGGGCTCGTCCAGCCAGATCTGGCGCGACACCGCGCCCGGTGCCGGTGGCACGCCACCCCCGTCCAGCCGCGGCAGCGGATCAGCCCCCCCGCCCACGACCGCTTCCGGCGGCACATAGATACCGCCGTCCAGGATGAAGCGCAACGCACTGAGCAGCACCTCCTTGCCCGACAGCTTGGGAATGAAGCCCAGCGCCCCCTTGCGCAGCGCCCACTGCACCGTCTGCATGTCGTAGGCGGCCGACACCACCACCACGCGCGCATCGGGGCAGCTGCGCTCAAAGCCGTCCAGCGCGGACGCCGCGCCCACGGTACCGGGCAGGGTCAGGTCCAGCAGCACGAGGTCCAGGTCAGGGTGGGCACGGTAGGCCTCGATGGCCCGCGCCAGGGTGTCGGCCTCGACCACCTGCACATCGGCCTGGATCTGCCGCAGGGCCAGCTTGAGTCCCTCGCGCACCAGGTAATGGTCGTCGACGATCAATACTTTGAGGCCCTGGGTCGCAGGGCCAACGCTGGAGGTCTGGTTAGCGTCAAGCATGCCAAAGTATAGGACGGACGCACGCCGAATGCGTTGCGCCAGCCCTGCCGATCACTGATACTGGCAGCGCGAACAGCCCACCTTGACGGCTGGATCACCATGACGGACTTCAGGCATCTTGCGCAGCTTTCCTCGGACGCTCTGCTGGTGGTGGCGGGTGGTGACGTCACCTATGCCAACCCCGCGGCGCAGATGCTGCTGGCCGGCCCCGCCGGCACCGGCGACCTGACGGGCACGCCGGTGCAACGGCTGTGGCAGCCCAACCCCCTGGACGACCCGCAATGCTGGCAAGACGACGGCCGGCTCCTGACGAGCACGGTCCAGCTGGAAGGCAGCCAGGGCGCAGTGCCCCTGGTGCTGGACGCCACGCGCTGCGCGACGCCCCAGGGCTGGACCTGCCATGTCCGGGTCATGCGCCCTGCGCTGGCCCAGCCGGACAGCCTGGCCGCGCGCGTGCGTACCGCGCTGCAGCTGAGCACCGACGCGGCCATGGTGGTGGACGCCTGCAGCCTGGCCTTCCTGGACGCCAACGAGGCCGCCTGCACGATGATGGGCATGACGCTGCAGGAAGTGCGTTCGCGCGGCCCCACCACCATGCGCCGGCGCGACGGCTCGGGCGCCGAAGATTTCCATGCGCTGTATGCGCAGCTCATTGAGCGCGCCCCCCAGGCGCTCACGCATGAATACGACTTCCTGGCCGAAGACGGCCGCGCCATACCGGTGGCTGCCACGCGCCAGGCCCTGAATGTGGACGGCCGCTGGCTGATCTTCATCACCTGGCGCGACATCTCGGCCCAGGTGGCGGCGCAGGCGCTGGTGCAGCAATTCAAGGACGCCTTTGACCAGACGCCGGACGCGACCAACATCATCGACGTCCAGACGCTGGGCTACGTCTACGTCAACGAGCCGTTCCTCAGGCTGGTGGGGCTGCCGCGCGAACGCGTGATGTCAGGCGGGCCGCTGTCCATGCCCGGCGATATTGTCGTGGTGGACGGGCTGCAGGGCTTCCTGCAGGCGGTGGTGGCGAGCTACCCGCATGCCCAGGTGCGCGAGAAAACCGTCACCCTGCCCGACGGGCGGCAGGCGACCTTTGAAAGCCACCACCAGGCGATTCACTCGGGCGGGCGCTGGCTGGTGCGCTCCACCCGCGTGGACATCACGCGACGCAAACAGCAGCAGCGCCACCTGGAACGCATCACGGCCGCGTTTGATGCCTCGGGCGACGCCATCTACATCATCGATCCGCGGACATTCGCCTACGTGGACGTCAACGAGGCGGCCGCACGGCTGCACGGCATCTCGCGCGAAGCGCTGCGTGCACTGGGCGTGCGCGGCGCCTTTCCCGACCGCTTTGACGAGGCGGGACTGCGCGCACGCTATGACGAGCTGATCGCACGCCACCCTGAATCAGCCACCGAAGAGCGCCAGATCCCGCGCACCGACGGCCAGCAGGTGTGGGCGGAGTCGATCCGGCGTGCCGTCCAGGTCGACGGCGAATGGCTGGTCATCAGCGTGATGCGCGACATCACCGGGCGCAAGGCCGCCGAGGCGGGGCTGCGCCAGCTCAAGGCCGTGGTGGACGTGGCGCCGGACGGCATGTACATCGTGGACGCCGAGCGCGGCGAGTATGTGGACCTCAACCACGCGGCGGGCCAGCTCTATGGCCTGTCGCGCGAGCAGGTCCTGCACATGGGCATGGCGAACTTCATGCGCTGGCTCAACGACCATGACCCTGCCTTCACGCTGGAGTCTGTGCGCGAGCGCCACACGTGGCTGATCGAACACCATCCCCAGGTGCTGGCTTCCGAGCGCCGCGTGCGGCTGCCCGGGCGCCCTGAAATCGTCACCGAAACGCTGCGTCAGGCGGTGCAGGTGAACGGCCGCTGGCTGATCCTCATCGTGGTGCGCGACATCACCGAGCGCAAGCGCGCCGAAGGCGAAATCCGCCGGCGCGTGGCCGAGCTGGAGCTGCTGCGCGAAGCCTATGACGCCGCCGTGGACGCCATCCTGATCGCCGACCCCGAAACGCTGGCCTACTACGACGTGAACCAGGCTGCGGTGCAGCTGCTGGGCGTCTCGCGCGAGGCCCTGCTGGCCGGCGGGGTGGAGGCCAGCTACTACTCCACCGCCAACGAGCCGTTCGATGCGCAGCGGCTGCGCAAGGGCTACCGCTACGTGATCTCGCGCGCGCCCGAGGCCGTCATTGATGTGCGCACGATCAACCCGCTGGGCCTGGGCGGGCGCGACACGGTCATCGAATTTTCCCGCCGCGGCGTCAACGTGCAGGGGCGCTGGGTGGTTGTCACGCTGATGCGCGACATCACGGCGCAGCGCCGCGCCGAGGAGGAAATCCGCCAGCGCGTGGCCGAGCTCACCCGCTCCAACCAGGAGCTGGAACAGTTTGCCTACGTGACCTCGCACGACCTGTCGGAGCCGCTGCGCATGGTGGCCAGCTACACCCAGCTGCTGTCAAGGCGCTATGCGGACAAGTTCGACGACGACGGGCGCGAGTTCATCAAGTACGCGGTGGACGGCGCGCAGCGCATGAAGCAGCTGATCGACGACCTGCTGATGTACTCGCGCGCGGGCCGTTCGCGCGCGCCCATGCGCCTGATGCGGCTGGACCGCGCGCTGGACGACGCGCTGGCCAACCTGGCCCATGCGATCGGGCGCAATGGCGCCACCATCGAGCGCGGCCCCATGCCCGAGCTGGTGTGCGAAAAGGCCGGCCTCACGCAGGTGTTCCAGAACCTGGTGGGCAATGCGATCAAGTTCCGCGGCGAGGCCGCGCCGGTGGTGCGCATCAGCGCGGTGCAGGACGAGCACTTCTGGACGATTTCCGTGGCGGACAACGGCATCGGCATCGCGCCCGAATACTTCCAGCGCATCTTCGTCATCTTCCAGCGCCTGCATTCGCGAACCCGATACGAAGGCACCGGCATCGGCCTGTCGATCTGCAAGAAGATCGTGGAGCGCCACGGCGGCCAGATCACCGTGGCGAGCGAGCCCGGGCAGGGCACCACCTTCAGTTTCACGCTGGCCCGATCCCTCACAGAAAGCGAGCCCACATGAACATCGACGTCGCACCCAAGCCGCTGGACATCCTGCTGGTGGAAGACAACCCGGGCGACATGCGCCTGACAGTGGAGGCCCTGCGCGAGGGCAAGGTGCTGTGCAAGCTGCACTGGGTGGAAGACGGCGTGGAGGCGCTGGATTTCCTGTACCGGCGCGGCAAGCACATTGACGCGGCCCGGCCCGACCTGATCCTGCTGGACCTGAACCTGCCGCGCATGGACGGGCGCGAAGTGCTGCAGCACATCAAGACCGACACGCAGCTGCGCCGCATTCCCGTGGTGATCCTGACCACCTCCAAGGCCGAGGAAGACATCCTGCGCAGCTACGACCTGTATGCCAACTGCTACGTCACCAAGTCGCCGGTGGACTTTGACAACTTCATCGAAGTGATCCGCTCCATCGACCGCTTCTGGCTGGCGCTGGTCACGCTGCCGCCGAAGACCGACGATTAGGAGCGCGGCCATGAACGAGGGCGCGCAGCACATCCTGCTGGTGGAGGACAACCCGGGCGACGCGCGGCTGATCCGCGAACTGCTGGTGGACGAAATCGGCCGCCGGGCGTTCGAGATGCAGGTCACGGAGACGCTGGAGGATGCGCTCACGACGCTGGGCGTGTCGCTGCCCGACGTGGTGTTCCTGGACCTGTCGCTGCCCGACAGCTTCGGGCTGGAGACGCTGTACCGGCTGCAAAGCCGGGCGCCGACGCTGCCTGTCATCGTGCTGACCGGCAACGAGGACCAGCAGCTGGCGCTGTCGGCCGTGAAGGCCGGCGCGCAGGACTACCTGGTCAAGAACGACCTGTCGGGGCGCCTGCTGGTCAAGACCATGAAGTACGCCCAGGAACGCAAGGCCATTGAAGCGTCGCTGCGCGTGAGCGAGGCGCGCTTTCGCAGCCTGGCCGACCTGTCGTCCGACTGGTACTGGGAGCAGGACGCGCTGCGCCGCCTGGCTTACCTGTCTGAAGGCTTCGCCGAAAAGTCCGGCATGGACCCACAGGCCCTGCTGGGGCGCAGCTGGTGGGACCTGGCGCGCGCCGGGGCCGAGGCCGACTGGGACGCGCTGCGCGCCGCGCTGGATGCGCGCCAGCCCTTCCATGACATCGTGATCCGCTACCCCACCGACGGCGGCGGCTCGCTGCACATCAGCATCAGCGGCGTGCCGGTGACGGCCGACGACGGCCAGACGGTGTACCGGGGGCTGGGCAAGGACGTGAGCGCGCGCGAGCGCGCCGCCGCCGCCCTGCGCGGCAGCGAGGAACGGTTTCGCCGCATCATGGACACGGGGCGCGACGGCATCCTGATGACGGACGCCGAAGGCCGCATCACCTTCGCCAACCGGCGCGTGGCCGCCATGCTGGGCCACACGGAGGCCGAGCTCACCGGCCTGCGCATGGACAGCCTGGTGCACGACGCGACGCTGCAGCCCGATGCGGCCGGCGACGCGCAGGACGGCAGC
Source organism: Caenimonas sp. (assembly GCA_040376925.1). GTDB lineage: Bacteria > Pseudomonadota > Gammaproteobacteria > Burkholderiales > Burkholderiaceae_C > RAM1. The sequence goes on from JBEIPU010000021.1 coordinate 22,449, forward strand.
GCGGGCGTGGCGCTGCGCCGCCGCGACGGCACCGCCTTGCTGACGATGCAGACCAGCTACCCGGTGCATGGCAAGGACGGCCAGCACGCGGGCACGCTGACCATCGTGACCGACATCACCGAGTTCAAGCAGCGCGAAGAGCGCGTGCAGCAGCTGGCCACGCTGGCCGCGCAAAAGAGCGAGGCCGAGCGCGCCAGCGCCGCCAAGTCACGCTTCATGGCCGCGGTCAGCCACGACCTGCGCCAGCCCATGCATGCGCTGGGCCTGTTCCTGGACGACCTCAAGAGCCTTGCGCTGCCGCCGCAGGCCGCGCCGCTGCTGGAGCACATGGAGTCCGCCCTGCACTCCACCCAGTCGCTGCTGGACGCCATCCTGGTGATCTCGCGGCTGGAAAGCGGGCTGATTGCGCCCAACCTCATGGCCTTTCCCCTGCAGCCGGTGCTGCAGCGGCTGCGCCGCGCCTTTACCGCGGTGGCCCAGAAAAAAAACCTGCGCTTCGTGGTGGTGGGCTGCCCGGCGGTGGTGTTCAGCGACCCGGCGCTGCTCGAGCGCATCCTGGCCAACCTGGTGTCCAACGCGCTGCGCTACACCGACCACGGCGGCGTGGTGCTGGGCTGCCGCCGGCGCGGCCAGGCCCTGCAGATCGAGGTATGGGACACGGGCCTGGGCATCGCGCCCGAGCACCAGGAGGCGATCTTTGGCGAGTTCTTCCGTATCGAGCGCGCCGGCGACAACCGCAGCGGGCTGGGGCTGGGCCTGGCCATTGTGCGCAGCTGCACGCAGCTGCTGGGCTATACGGTCGCGCTCACGTCGGTGCCGGGGCGCGGTTCGCGCTTTGCGCTGCGGGTGCCGCTGGGCCAGATGCCGGCGCAAGCGCAGGCCGAGCCCGACCTGATGACCGAGGACGACGGCGGCCCCGCCACCTTTGCCGGCCTGCGCGTGCTGGTGGTGGACGACGACGCCCTGATCCTGGAGCGCACCGCGCGGCTGCTGGAGCGCTGGGGCTGCCGGGTGATCATGGCGGCTTCGGGCCCGCAGGCCGAGGCGCTGCTCGCGCGCGAATCCGCCTCGCCCGACCTGATCATCTCAGACCTGCGGCTGGACCACGGCGAGCTGGGAACCGAGGTGGTGCAGCGCCTGCGCGCGCGGCTGCGGCCCAACCTGCCCGCGCTGCTGCTCACCGGCGACACATCGCTACAGACTGCGCGCGACGTCCGCCGCAGCGGCCTCACCCTGCTGTACAAGCCCGTGCCGCCGGCCAAGCTGCGCATCGTCATGAAGAACCTTTTGGGTAGCTGACCCGGCCCCGCACAGTACAGCCACCAGCGCAGGCACATCCGCCGGCAGCGCATCGCCACGCCACACAACGTGCTGGTCGGCGCGGCACAGCACGAGCTTGTGGCGGTAGGCATCGGGCACATCACCGCGCGCCTGTACGTCCAGCACCGCCAGCGGCATGCGGCGCACGCGTGCGGCCGCCAGCAGCGGGGCCACATCGGCCCGGGCGTCCAGCCGCAGCAGCGTGTAGCCCGGCCCGAAGGCGTCATACAGCGAACGGCCGTCGGCCAGCCAGAAATGCGGCGCGCGGCAGCCCGGCGCGGTGGACGGCGTGAAGCTGCCCATGGTGTAGGCCGGCGGCGCTTCACCGTCGGCCACGATCACGGGTGAGCCGCTGTAGTAGTAGCCGAAGTTCAGCCCGGCGCAGCAGAACTGCTGCACGTTCAGGTCATACGACTCCTGCCCGATGCGCTCGCGCTCGGCCGCGCCGGCTGCGTCGGCCGCTTCAATGTTGAGCGGCACCGCGCTGCGCGCACGGATCATCTTCTGCGCATGGTCCATGGCGAAATGCGACACCTGCTCGGTGATCGGCTGGCGCTCGGCCTCGTAGGCGTCCAGGATGGCTTCGTCGCCCCAGCCCTGCACGCGCGCGGCCAGCAGCCACGACAGGTGGATCGCGTCGGCAATGCCCGCGTTCATGCCATAGCCGGCATACGGCACCCACAGGTGCGCCGCGTCACCCGCGATGAACACATTGCGGTCGCGAAAGCGGTTGGCCACCAGGCGGCGGCCCACCCAGTCTTCCTTGCTGATGATCTCGTACTCAAAATCCGCGCCCACGCCCAGGATCTGGCGGATCGACCAGTCGCGGTCCACCGAATCAAACTCGGGCTCGTGGGCGTTCAAGTGGTTGTGCACCAGCCAGGTCTCGTGCCCGTCAATGGCAAACACGGTACCGCAGCGGCGCGGATTGACCGAGTAATACGACCAGGCCGGCTTGCCAGGGATCATCGCGCGCAGCTTTGGCGCCCGGATCCAGGTGGACTGCACGCGCTGGATCACCGGCGTGCCTTCCAGCTTGGCGCCCATCTGCTTGCGCACCGGGGACGCGCCGCCGTCACAGCCCACCAGATAGCGCGCGCGCAGCGTGCGCGTGGTGAGGGCGTCCAGGTCCAGCGCCGTGGCTTCGACGCCGCCCGGTGTCTGCGTGAAGCTGGTGACCTGGGTGCGGTTGAGCAGCGTCACATTGGGCAGCGCTGCCGTGTGCTCCAGCAGAATGGGCTCCAGGTACACCTGGTTGATGCGGTGCGGCGGCTCGGGCGTGGGCCACCAGGCGTCGGGTCCCTCCGTCTCGGTGTAGCGGTCGCGCCGGCAGGGTATGGGGATGCGCGTGAGCTCCTGCCCCGTGACGCTGGTGCGAAACACCACGTCGTTCGGGTAGTCCGCCGGCAGGCCGGCGTCGCGCAGCTTGTGCGCCACGCCCAGGCGGCGAAACTGCTCCATGGTGCGGGCCGACACATGATTGCACTTGACGTTGGGCGGCTCGGCGTAGCGGCGGATCTCGGCCACCACCACCTTCACGCCGCGCCCGGCCAGGTCCATGGCCAGCGTCAGGCCCACCGGGCCGGCGCCCACCACCAGCACGTCGCAGTCCAGCGGCTGCGTCATTTCTTTCGTCATTCGGGTTCAGTCCAGCTTGATGTTGGCGGTCTTGATGACCTTGGACCACTTCTGCGTCTCGGCCTTGATGTAGGCGTCAAACGCCTGCGCGGTGCCGGGCACGGGCTCCACGCCCAGGTTGCGCATGACGGTCTTGATGGCGTCGTCGTTCAGCGCGGCGGTGATCTCTGCATTCAGCCGCGCCACCACGGCGTCAGGCGTGCCCGCGGGCGCCACCACGCCGAACCAGCCGGTGGAGTCATAACCGCTCAAGCCCGCCTCGGACACCGTGGGCACGTCGGGCAGCATGGGCAGGCGCTGCGGGCTGGTCACGGCATAGGCCACGAGCTTGCCGGCCTTGATGTGCTGCAGGGCCGAGGGCAGGTCCACCACGGCCAGCGGCACCTGGCCGGCCAACACGTCCAGCGCGGCGGGTCCGGAGCCGCGGTAGGGCACCTCGACCAGCTTCACATCGGCCATCTGGGCAAACAGCGCGGCCGACAGGTGCATGGCCGTGCCGTTGCCGCCGTGCGCGATCGACAGCTTACCCGGCTGCGCCCGGGCCAGGGCCACCAGCTCCTGCTGCGTTTTGGCCGCGACCGAGGGGTGGCCGATGATCACAAACGGAATGGCCGCCAGCATGCTCACAGGCTTGAGGTCTTTTTGCGGGTCAAACGGCATCTGCGCATACAGGCTGCTGTTGGCCGCCAGCGCGCCCGCAGCCCCCACGCCCAGCGTGTAGCCGTCGCCCGGCGCGGCCTTGGCCACCACCGTCAGGCCGATGTTGCCGCCCGCACCGGGGCGGTTGTCCACCACCACCTGCTGGCCCAGCCTGTCGTTCAGGCGCGGCACCAGCATGCGCACCACGGCGTCGGCGCTGCCGCCGGGCGGGAAGGTCACGACCATGCGCAGGGGTTTGCTGGGGAAGGCGGCGGTCTGCGCATGGACGGCGAGCGAGGCCGTGGCGCAGATCGCGAACGCCACCGCGAGGCGGCGGGAAAGGGTTTGCATGCTTGTCTCCTGCTGTTGTTGTCCTTGATTGGAATCAAGTTTCATTCATTCGTAAATCAATAAATTTCGAATGAAATATGATTTAACTTCATGAATCAAGCTGTCCGCACGCCCAAGTTCACACCCAGCATGCGCCAGCTGCGCGCGTTCGTGGCGGTGTACGAGTTGCGCAAGCTCAGCGCCGCGGCGGAGCAGCTGTCGGTCACGCAGTCGGCCGTGAGCGTGCTGATCCGCCAGATGGAAGAAGGCCTGGGCGCGCGGCTGTTTGACCGCACCACGCGGTCGCTGCAACCCACGCAAGCCGCGCGCGAGGCGCTGGTGGTGGCCCAGCGCATCCTGCGCGACGTGGATTCCCTGGGCGCAGGCCTGCGCGATCTGGCCGGTCTGCGGCGCGGCCGCATTGCCCTGGCCATCACGCCCACGCTGGCCGAAATCCTGCTGCCCGCGGCCATGCGCCGCTTCAACACGCTGTACCCCGACATCCGCGTGGTGATCGACGACTGCGCGCCCGACCAGTTTGTCAGCCGCGTGATCGGCGAGCATGTGGACTTTGGCATCGGCACGCCCGAGCGCGCAGGCGCCGATGTGGACACGCAGACCCTGGTGCGCGACCACCTGAGCCTGGTCTGCCCGCGCGGCCACCCGCTGGCTTCGCGCAGGACGCTGCGCTGGGCCGACCTGGCCGGCCACCCGGTCATCACCGTGCGTCCGGGCTACGGCATCCGCCCGCTGATCGACGGCACGGCCGCCGGCGCGGGCGTGGCGCTGGACGTGGTGAACGAGGTGTCATTCCTGTCCACCGCGCTGTGGATGACAGCCAGCGGCATGGCCGCGTCCATCATGCCGTCGGCCTTTGCGCGCTACTCCGGCTACGGCACGGACCCGTCACTGGTGGTCAGGACACTGACCGCACCCAAGGTGTCGCGCGACATCTTTGTGGTGACGCGGCAGGGGCGCTCGCTGCCGCCGGCCGGGCAGGCGCTGATTGAGGTGATACGCGAGGAAATGACGCGCGCACGCGCCTGAATCTGTTCAGGCCGCCAGCCGCATGCGGCTTTGCGCGCGATCGTGCTGCGTGACGCCGCCGTAGCCCCAGTCGGTTGCCGGCACTTCACGCACGGTGACGTAGCTGGCTTCTTCCAGTTCGCCACCCGCTGCAAGCTGCCGGCGCAGCTCGGCAAATGCCGCCTGCACAAACGCGGCCTTTTGCGCGGGCGTGTTGGTGCCGCTGGTGACAGTGATCTCCAGGATCGCCGCCGGCCGCTGCACCGCCTGCCCGCCCACATACCAGCGCGCGGCGGGCAAGTCGTCGATGGTCACGGCCGTCACTGCAGCGCGCTTGCCCAGGGTATCCGCCGTGATGCGGGTGAGTGCGGCGGCCAATGACTCATAGCGTTCGGGGTTTTGCAGCGGGGCTACTTTGAGGTGCAGGGTGGGCATGGTGGTCCTTCGGGTTTCTTTGCCCGAATGTAGGCATCACCCCTGTGCGCGGAAACAATGGCGGTTGCAAAGGGGTGTTGCAGCGGGTGCAAGGGACATGCGTTGCGCCTCTTCTGGAACAGGCGTGCGGGCCCAGAAAAGTCAACAACGATCAAGCCAACTACCATTGCACCCCATGAGGGACTTGGCATTCGACGATCTGGCACTGTTCGCACGCGTGGCGGAACTCGGCACGCTGTCGGCCGTGGCGCGCGAGCGGGACGCGCCCGTCAGCCAGGTGTCCCGGTCCCTGGCGCGCATTGAAAAGTCTTGCGGCGCGCGCCTGATCCATCGCTCCACCCACGGCCTGGCGCTCACGCCCGAGGGTGAAATTTTCCTGGACTACTGCCACCGCATGGCCGGCACCTTCACCGAGCTGGAGGCGGAGTTTGCCGACAAGGCGCGCGAGGTGGGCGGCACGGTGCGGCTGGCGGTGAGCCCGGCGATGGCGCACTTCCTGATCGTGCCCGGCCTGGCGGGGCTGACGCAGCGCCACCCCCGGCTGCAGGTGGACATCCATGCCGACGACCGGCTGGTGGACATGTCGCGCGAAGGCATCGACATGGCGATACGCACCGGCACGATCCAGACCGACGCGGTGATCGCACGCGAGATCGGCAGCCACACGCGCTACCTTTACGCCAGCCCCGAATACCTGGCCGCGCACGGCACGCCGCAGCACCCGGACGATCTGGCCGGGCACCACCTCATTACCAACAGCGTGGCCCAGCACCTGAACCGCTGGCCCTTTGTGCTGGACGGCCAGAACGTGGTGCGCGCGATGCAGGGCCATTACCGCACCGCCTCCACCGGCATCATGATGTCCATGGTGCTCAATGGCCTGGGCATCTGCCGCTGCAACGACCTGATTGCCAAGCCGCTGGTGCGCCAGGGCCGGCTGGTGCCGGTGCTGGACGCTTATGTGGACGCGCAGCGCTTCCCGATCTACGCGATGATGCTGCCTCAACGCCACCGCCTGCCCAAGATCCGGGCCTGCATTGACTATTGGGCCGAATGGTTCGGCAAGATCTGAGCACACCATGCAACCCACCGACATGGCCGACGCCGCCGCACCGCCACCGCTCAAGCGCGCGGGCGCGGGCTTTTTGCTGCGCCACCTGGCGCATTTTTTGGCCCTGGGCTTTGGCTCGGGCCTGAGCCCGGCAGCCCCCGGCACGGCCGGCACGCTGTGGGCCTGGCTGGCGTTTTTGAGCATCGGCTTTGTGTTCGAGCCCACGGCGGGGCAATGGGGCGCCATCATTGCCGTGACCTTTGTGCTGGGCTGGTGGGCCAGCGCGGTCACCGCGCGCCACATGGGCGTGGCCGACCCGGGGCAGATCGTCATTGATGAAATCGCCGCGTTCTGGCTGGTGCTGTGGCTCATCATGCCCGCGGGCTTTTGGGCGCAACTGGCCGCGTTCGTTTTGTTCCGCTACTTTGACGCCGCCAAACCGGGGCCGGTGGCCTGGGCCGACCAGCTGTTCAAGGGCTTTGGCTGGCGCGGCGCTTTCGGCATCATGTGGGACGACCTTGTGGCGGCCGCCTGCACGCTGCTGGTCATTGCACTGTGGAGGTTCTGGTGAACACACCTTCTCTCGTTGTTGCGCTGGCCGGCAAGCTGCAGGCCCGCGGCTGGATGATGGCCACGGCCGAAAGCTGCACCGGCGGCCTGATCGCCGGCGCCTGCACAGACCTGGCGGGGTCCAGCAACTGGTTTGAACGCGGCTTTGTGACCTATTCCAATGAAGCCAAGACCGAGCTGCTGGGTGTGGACGCGGCCCTGATCGAAAGCCATGGCGCCGTGAGCGAGGTGGTCGCCCGCGCCATGGCCTTTGGCGCGGCGCGCCATTCGCACGCCAAAGTCAGTGTGGCCGTGACCGGTGTGGCCGGGCCAGGCGGCGGCAGTGCCGACAAGCCCGTGGGCCTGGTGTGGTTCGGCTTCTCAATTGACGGCGTGCTGGCCAGTGAAAAGCAGCACTTCAGCGGCGACCGCGCCGCCGTGCGCGCGGCCACGGTGGCGCATGCGTTGTTCAGGTTGAACCAGCTTCTGGAATGAATCCGTGACCCCCACCGCCGACCCCTCCCTCATCGACTCCCCCCACGCCTGGCGCCGCCTGCTGGTCACGCTGGCGCTGATGACCGTGGGCGCCAGCGGCATGTATGTGGTGCCGGTGGTGCTGCCCGCCGTGCAGGCCGACTTTGGCGTGGCGCGGGCCGATGCGTCGCTGCCCTACACCCTGCTCATGATCGGCTTTGGCGTGGGCGGCATCCTGATGGGGCGGCTGGCCGACCGCTTTGGCGTGGCGGTGCCGCTGCGCGTGGGCGCCATCGGTCTCGGGCTGGGCTACCTTCTGGCGGCGCTGTCGGGCAGCATCTGGGTATTTGCCATCGCGCACGGCGTGCTGATCGGTCTGGTGGGCAGCTCGGCCACGTTTTCGCCGCTGCTGGCGGATACCTCGCTGTGGTTCCTGCGCCGCCGCGGCATTGCGGTGGCGGTGTGCGCCAGTGGCAACTATCTGGGCGGCGCCGTCTGGCCGCCCATCGTGCAGCACTTTGTACAGACCGTGGGCTGGCGCCAGACCTACTTGGGGCTGGCCGCGTTTTGTACCGTGGCGCTGCTGATGCTGGCGCAGCTCATGCGCCAGCGCCCGCCCGCGCTGGCCGTGCAGCCGCTCAACGCCCAAGGCAAGGTGCCCGGCAGTCTGCCGTTTGGCTTCAGCGTGGGCCAGGCGCAGCTGCTGCTGTGCGTGGCCGGCCTGTCGTGCTGCGTGGCCATGTCCATGCCGCAGGTACACATCGTGGCCTATTGCACCGACCTGGGCTATGGCGCTGCGCGCGGCGCCGAGATGCTGTCGCTGATGCTGGCCTGCGGCATCGTGAGCCGGTTGATCTCCGGCGCCATCTGCGACCGCATCGGCGGCCTGCGCACGCTGCTGCTGGGCTCGGCGCTGCAGACAGTAGCGCTGGTGATGTTTTTGCCGTTTGACGGACTGGTGCCGCTGTATGTCATATCAGCGCTGTTCGGCCTGTTCCAAGGCGGCATCGTGCCCAGCTACGCCATCATCGTGCGCGAGCATTTCCCCGCCGCCGAAGCCGGCGCGCGCGTGGGCACCGTCATCATGGCCACCATGCTGGGCATGGCGCTGGGCGGCTGGATGTCGGGCAAGGTGTTTGACATCACGGGCAACTACCACGCCGCCTTCATCAACGGCATTGCCTGGAACCTGCTGAACTTCGGCATTGTGCTGATGCTGCTGATGCGCGTGCGCCGCCGCGCGGGCCTGGCGGGGGCCATGACATGAACCTGCCGCTGGCCCGGCTGCAACGCGGCACACAGCAGGTGTGGCTGCACGACCGGCTGAGCCGGCCGCCGGTGCACACCCCGCCCGGCGCTGGCGCGCCCCCCCCGTCTACCCCTTCCCAGCCCTCCCAGCCGTCCCAGCCTGGCCCACCTCCGGCGCCCGCCGCGCCACCGGCCCGCCCCAAAGGCGCCACGCCCGCAGCAGCGACCCACGCCGCAGCCCAGCCCTTTCGCATGATGGGCGTGCCGCCTGCCGCGCCCACGCCCGCCGATGCCCCCGCTTCCGAAACGCCCGCTTCGGTATTCGACGTCACCAGAGCCAGACGCCGCGACTTCTGGCGCGCCGACGACGCCGTGCAGTACCTGCGCTACTGGCGGCACGACGCCGCCGCCTGCCGCGAGCTGCGCACCGTGCTGCAGCGGCTGGAGCCATCGACCTGGGTGTTTGCCCACACCGACGACCGCGTGATCCAGGCGCTGGGCGCGGCCATCGCACAAGGCCTGGTGGTGGTGAGCGAGAGTGCCCAGGCGGCACCCGCCGCCGGCCTGCCCGGTGTGCCCGCACCACCGGCCGCGCCCGCCGCGCCGCTGGCGCTGACTGTGGCGCCCATCAAGCCGCCGGTGCCGCCGCTGCTGCCCATCCTGGAAGAAATCCAGATCGAAGGCGCCGAGGTGTTGCCCGAGATCCTGCAGTCGCTGGAGCAGATTGACCTGACGCTGGGCGAGATCAGGATTGCACCGGTGTCGCTGGCGCCCACGCCGTCCAAAATCCCCGAGATTGAATCGGCCATGACGGCGGCCAGCGGCTCGGTCACCCAAACACTCGACGAACTCTGACGGGCCAGCAGCGTGCAGTTCGTCACCAAGGCCACCACCACCATCAGCGAAGGCGCCGCCCGCGTGGTGGACGCCGTGGGCACCGCCACCACCACGATGCAGACTGAGCTGGCCAGCGGCATCAGCGACGCCGGCACGGCCATCAGCACGGTGTCGGCCCAGATGGAAGAGCTGGTCACGCAGTTGCAACAGCTGGCCACCCCGGTGAATCCGCTGACGCTGGTGGCGCCGCTGCCGCCCGCGCTGTCTACCATCCAGGCCGACCTGACCAGCCTGGTCGGCTCGCTGGCCGGCATGGGCACGCGGCTGGCAGCAGCGGGCCAGAACCTGGCCGGCATCACCGGCGACGTGCAGGGCGTGGTGAGCACGGTGCAGGGTGTGCCGCAGCGGCTGGTGGCGATACGCCCCGACGTCACACCCTTCCCGCCGCGGCTGCTGACGGTGGCCGGCGACGCGCAGGCCCTGGGCCAGCGGCTGCAGGCGCTGCGCGATGTAGCGGCCGCGCGCGCCGAGCTGCAAACCGGCACCGCCGCGCTGCAGGCGCAGGTAGACGGCACGCAGGAAGACCTGGGCGCGGTGATTGATGGCGTGGTAACGCAGGTGGACGCGATTGCCAACGACGTGAGCGGCTCGGTGGACGCCGTGATCCAGCGCGTGGACGCCGCCGTGGCCGCGCTGGAGCAGGAGATCGACGGCCTGATGGCGCAGGTGGACGGCTTCAAAGGCCGCACACATGAAATTGCCCTGCTGGTGGCTGCGCCCGTGGTGGCAGTGGAACTGGCCATAGACGGCGTGGCCGCGCGCATCGAAGCCGTGGGCCAGCTGATCGACAGCATCCTGGAAACGGTGGACGCACAGATCAGCCGGCTGGACACCATCGTCACCGCCATCAACGACGTGATTGACGCCGCGGTGCAGGGCGTGGACGACGCCATCAACCTGATGAAGCAGGCGCTGGACGACGTGATTGCCGAGATCGACCAGATCAAGGCCACACTGCAGGCCCTGCCCGACCGCTTTGCCCCGGTGCACGACAAGATCGACGAAGCGCAGGCGCTGATAGAAGACATCAAGGCCCGCGTGGAAGACTTTGTGGAGCGCGCCGACGCCGCGCTGTCGCAAGCCAGCCGCGAGCTGGACCAGGCCGACGTGCGCTGCGACAACGCGATAGCGGTGTGCACCAAATACATCACCCGCGCCCCGGCGCTGGTGGCGGCGCGCGCGCTGTTCATGGGCGTGAAGGCGTCTATCCCCGGCATCCAGGTGACGATTGCAGGCGCGCGCAGCGCGGTGCGTACGGCAGGCACCACCGCCAC
>JBEIPU010000169.1:0-8591 GCA_040376925.1 Caenimonas sp.
TCAAAGACACCGACTACGCCTTGTTGGTCGGTTCCCGCCCACGCGGCCCCGGCATGGAGCGCGCAGAACTGTTGGCTATCAATGGCGCCATCTTCACAACCCAAGGCAAGGCCCTGAATGCCGTAGCTTCCCGCGACGTGCGCGTGCTGGTGGTCGGTAACCCCGCCAACACCAACGCCTACATCGCCATGAAGGCAGCCCCTGATCTGCCAGCCAAGAACTTCACCGCCATGCTGCGTCTGGACCACAACCGTGCCGCCAGCCAGATTGCCGCCAAGACCGGCAAGGCCGTGGCCGACATCGAAAAGCTGTGTGTCTGGGGCAACCATTCGCCCACGATGTATGCCGACTACCGCTTCGCGACCATCGGCGGCGCCTCGGTCAAGGACATGATCAATGACCAGGAATGGAACGCCAACACCTTCCTGCCCACGGTGGGCAAGCGCGGCGCCGCCATCATTGAAGCGCGCGGCCTGTCGTCGGCTGCCTCGGCCGCCAACGCCGCCATCGACCACATGCGCGACTGGGCGCTGGGTTCCAACGGCAAGTGGGTCACCATGGGCATCCCGTCGGACGGCCAGTACGGCATCCCCAAGGACACCATGTTCGGCTTCCCCGTGACCACCGAGAACGGCGAATACAAGGTCGTTGAAGGCCTGGCCATCGACGAGTTCAGCCAGGCTTGCATCAACAAGACCCTGAAGGAACTGCAGGACGAGCAGGCCGGCGTTTCTCACCTGCTGTAATTTCGTGGCCCATCCGCGCGACGTACTTCTTGGCGCCCAGGCGCGTACCGGCTTTGTGCCGGTCTGCGACCACTACAGCGGCGTCGAGGCGCGGATGCGCAAGAGCCTGCAGCTGCAGGCCGAGATGATCGAAGAGTTCGGCGCCTGCGTGTTTGACGTGACGCTGGACTGCGAAGACGGCGCGCCCGCCGGTGGCGAGGCCGACCATGCCGCCCTGGTGGTGGCGCTGGCCACGCTGGCCAGCCCGCGTGCCCGCGTTGCCGCCCGGGTGCATGCCGTCGACCACCCCGCGTTCGAGCAGGACATTGCCACCATCGCCGGCAAGGCCGGCCACCGGCTCACACACATCATGTGCCCCAAGGTCGAGTCCGCAGCGGATGTGGCGCGCGCTGCTGCCGCGCTGGACGCCGCAGGCGCTGCAGATCTGCCGCTGCATGCGCTGATCGAGTCGCCCGCGGCCGTGCACCATGCGTTTGACATCGCGGCCCACCCCCGCGTGGAGTCGCTCAGCTTCGGGCTGATGGATTTCGTGTCGGCCCATGGCGGCGCCATCGGCTCGGATGCCATGACCTCGGCCGGGCAGTTCAGCCACCCGATGGTGGTGCGCGCCAAGCTGGAAATCGCCGCCGCCTGCCACGCCCATGGCAAGGTGCCGTCGCACTGCGTGGTGACCGAGTTCGCCGACGCGCAGGCCATGCAGGCCGCGGCCCGGCGTGCCGCGCGCGACCTGGGCTACACCCGCATGTGGAGCATCCACCCCGCGCAGATCAGGCCCATCCTGGAGGCTTTTGCACCGGGCATTGACGAAATCGAGATTGCTACAAAAATAATAGCGGCTGCCATCCATGCTGAATGGGCTCCCATCAGCATGGCCGGACAGCTGCATGACCGGGCAAGCTACCGCTACTTCTGGCAGGTGCTGGAGAGGGCACACCAGACCGGAAGAGCGCTGCCCAACGAAGCGCGTGGCTGGTTTTCAGCCGCGTGACCCCAACCATCCGGAGACACCCCATGAAAGCCCTCTTGATCGCGCTGTCTGCAGCCTTGATGACTACCCTGGCCTCGGCCCAGGCCCCGGCTCCCAAAAAGCCGGCGGCCAAGCTGGCACCGTCGGCGCAAAAAGCCGTGGAAGAAGTCACCCCGATTGACGATGACCCTGACCTGAAGGTCGGCCCCGCTGAGCTGGAGGTGGCCAAACAGGTCCACGTCGGGGAGATGCCCTGTGAACTTGGCGCCACCGTGAACCTGCGCGCCGCGCGCCGTGAAGGCCTGTTTGTATTGACCACCCGGGGCCACCGTTTCCTGATGCACCCGGTGGAAAGCCGCACCGGCGCCATCCGGCTGGAGGACCCCAAGCGCGGCGCCATGTGGCTGCAGCTGGGCAACAAATCCATGCTGATGAGCCAGAAGCTGGGCCAGCGCCTGGCCGACGAGTGCATGAACCCCGCCCAGCAGGCCGTGAACGAGGCCCTGAAGAAGAACCCGGCACCGAGCTTGCTTGAGCCCCTGCCCGGCCCCCAGGCGGTATCACCGGCCAAGACCGGACCGAACTGAACCTGCAATTTTTGATTTGAACGGAGAACCCCATGTTGAAAGCCTATCGTGAACACGCCGCCGAACGCGCTGCGCTCGGCATCCCGCCGCTGCCGCTGTCGGCGCAGCAGACGGCCGACCTGATCGAGCTCATCAAGAACCCGCCGGCCGGCGAAGACGCTTTCCTCATGGACCTGCTGACCTACCGCGTGCCCCCGGGCGTGGACGATGCGGCCAAGGTCAAGGCCAGTTTCCTGGCCGCCGTGGCGCATGGCGACATTTCCGTGGGCCTGGTCAGCAAGGCCAAGGCGACCGAGCTGCTGGGCACCATGGTGGGCGGCTACAACGTCAAGCCCCTGATCGACCTGCTGGACGACAAGGACGTCGCCGCCGTGGCTGCAGCGGCGCTCAAGAAGACGCTGCTGATGTTCGACTTCTTCCACGACGTGGCGGAAAAGGCCAGGGCCGGCAATGCCTTTGCCAAGGACGTGATGCAAAGCTGGGCCGACGCCGAGTGGTTCACCACCCGCCCCGAAGTGGCCCGCAAGATCACCGTGACCGTGTTCAAGGTCGCCGGCGAAACCAACACCGACGACCTGTCGCCCGCGCCCGACGCCTGGAGCCGCCCTGACATTCCGCTGCACTACCTGGCCATGCTCAAGAACGCCCGCCCCGGCATCACGCCCGAGGAAGACGGCAAGCGCGGCCCGATGAAATTCATCGAGGAGCTCAAGAAAAAGGGCCACCTGGTGGCTTACGTGGGCGACGTGGTGGGTACGGGCTCCAGCCGCAAATCAGCCACCAACAGCATCATCTGGGGCTTTGGCGAAGACATCCCCTTTGTGCCGAACAAGCGCTTTGGCGGCGTGACGCTGGGCGGCAAGATCGCCCCGATCTTCTTCAACACGCAGGAAGACTCCGGTGCGCTGCCCATCGAAGTGGACGTGGCCAACTTCAACATGGGTGACGTGATCGACGTCTACCCCTATGACGGCAAGATCGAAAAAGACGGCAAGGTCGCAGCCACCTTCCAGCTCAAGAGCGATGTGCTGTTTGATGAAGTGCGTGCCGGTGGCCGCATCAACCTCATCATCGGCCGCAGCCTGACGGCCAAGGCGCGTGAATTCCTGGGCCTGCCGGCCAGCTCGGTGTTCCGCCTGCCCACCGTGCCCACCGCCACCCAGGCCGGCTTCACGCTGGCTCAGAAGATGGTCGGCCGCGCCTGCGGCCTGCCGGTGGTGGACGGCGTGCAGCAGGGCATCCGCCCCGGCACCTACTGCGAACCCAAAATGACCACCGTGGGCAGCCAGGACACCACCGGCCCCATGACCCGCGACGAGCTGAAAGACCTGGCCTGCCTGGGCTTTTCCGCCGACATGGTGATGCAGTCGTTCTGCCACACGGCGGCTTACCCCAAGCCGGTGGATGTCAAGACCCACCGCGAGCTGCCGGCCTTCATCAGCAACCGCGGCGGCGTGGCCCTGCGCCCGGGTGACGGCGTGATCCACAGCTGGCTGAACCGCCTGCTGCTGCCCGACACCGTGGGCACCGGCGGCGACAGCCACACGCGCTTTCCCATCGGCATCAGCTTCCCCGCAGGTTCGGGTCTGGTGGCCTTTGGCGCTGCCACCGGCGTGATGCCGCTGGACATGCCGGAATCGGTGCTGGTGCGCTTCAAGGGCACCATGCAGCCCGGCATCACGCTGCGCGACCTGGTGCACGCCATTCCGTACTACGCGATCAAGCAGGGCCTGCTGACGGTGGCCAAGCAGGGCAAGATCAACGCCTTCTCGGGCCGCATCCTGGAGATCGAAGGCCTGCCCGACCTGAAGGTGGAGCAGGCGTTCGAGCTGTCCGACGCCTCGGCCGAGCGTTCTGCCGCTGGCTGCACCGTCAAGCTCAACCCCGAGCCGATCAAGGAATACCTCACCAGCAACATCGTGCTGATGAAGAACATGATCGCCGACGGCTACCAGGACAAGCGCAGCCTGGAGCGCCGCATCAAGGCGGTGGAAGCCTGGCTGGCCAAGCCCGAGCTGCTGGAAGCCGACAAGAACGCCGAGTACGCAGCGGTCATCGAGATTGACCTGGCCGACCTCAAGGAGCCGGTGCTGTGCTGCCCCAATGACCCGGACGACGCACGCCTGCTGTCCGAGGTGGCCGGCGCCAAGATCGACGAAGTGTTCATCGGCTCGTGCATGACCAACATCGGTCACTTCCGTGCGGCGTCCAAGCTGCTCGAAGGCAAGCGCGACATCCCGGTCAAGCTGTGGGTTGCACCGCCGACCAAGATGGACGCGGCCGAGCTGACCAAGGAAGGCCACTACGGCGTGTTTGGCACCGCGGGCGCCCGCACCGAAATGCCCGGCTGCAGCCTGTGCATGGGCAACCAGGCCCAGGTACGCGAAGGCGCCACGGTGGTGTCCACCAGCACCCGCAACTTCCCCAACCGCCTGGGCAAGAACACCAACGTGTACCTGGCGTCGGCCGAGCTGGCCGCGATCGCGTCCAAGCTGGGCCGCATCCCCACGGTGGCTGAATACCACGCCGACATGGGCGTGATCAACGCTGACGGCAGCAAGATCTACAAGTACATGAACTTCGACCAGATCGCCGAGTACAAGGAAGTGGCCGATGGCGTGACGGTGTAAGCCTCAAGCCCTCCTGCGCAAAAGCGGCCTTCGGGCCGCTTTTGCTTTCAGGCACCTGCCTTGGCAAACCCTTCATACGCGTGCTGGATCCACATCTTCAGGCGCTGGCGCTCCATCAGGCCCAGGCTGGGGCCGTCGGTGGCAGGGTTGTTGCGCGCGGCCCAGAAGCTGCTGTTGCCCGCGTCGATCTTCAGCGCCACGCTGTCATGCAGGTGCTTGAGCGTCATGATGCTGGCGCCCAGCGCCACGGCCTGTGCCTGCAGGCCTGACTTTTCCAGCTGGCTGAAGTCGTCGCCGCGCAGTGCATTGCGGACGATGACGTAGCGCAGCCGGTTGCCAAAGCGGTCCAGCAGCCGGCCCAGCAGGTCCACCGAATCGCGCCCGGCGTCCATCACATGCCAATAAGTGAGCGTGAAGCCGGCGTCGGGCGCCATCTCCAGCACGCCGGAGTCTTCCATCCAGCGCACCAGCGGCTCCTGCGTCTGCGCGGCCAGGTCCACCAGCACGCGGGTGCCGGGGCGGGCTACGGCGGCTTCCACGATGTGGTCCATGGCCTCGTACCGGTCGATCAGCACAGGCGACGCATAGCCGGCGTAAAAGCGCAGCAGCGCGCCGTGCGAACGGTCGGTGTCAAAGCCGGTGAAGGGCAGGTCATGGTCGATGAAGTACTGGGCCAGCAGGCGCGACACCATGGACTTGCCTACGCCTCCTTTTTCGCC
Organism: Caenimonas sp.; assembly: GCA_040376925.1. GTDB lineage: Bacteria > Pseudomonadota > Gammaproteobacteria > Burkholderiales > Burkholderiaceae_C > RAM1. The sequence goes on from JBEIPU010000169.1 coordinate 5,650, forward strand.
ACCGATCAGATGGATGGTGGACAGGGGGGCGGCGTTGGCAAGGGTGTCAGGCATGGGCGGCTCGGGTGTGGGGATGCCATGGATTGTGGCCCATGGCCCGGCCGTCACAACGCGCCGGCGATCTGCTGCAGCGCTGTGCGCGTGAAATCGTCCGCCGGAAAGAAGGTCTCCAGCGCCAGCTCCTGCAGCGTCACGTCCACCGGTGTGCCAAAGATTGTCGTGGTGCTGATGAAGCTCAGCTGCCCGTGCGGCGTGCGGAACAGAAATGGCATCACCACGCCGGGGTGCTCGCCCGCCAGCTGGGTGTGCCCCGAGCCTTCGGGCAGGGGGTAGGCGCGCAGCTCGTCCAGCAGCGCGGCCAGCACCGGGTCGGCCGTGGCTGCCACCTGCTGGCGCAGCCGCTCGAACAGGTGGGTGCGCCATTGGGCGATGTTGGCGATCTGGGGTGCCAGGCCCTTGGGGTGCAGGCTCAGGCGCAGCACATTGACAGGTGCCTGCACCAGCGATGCATCGGCGCCGGCCATCAGCACGGGCACCAGCCGGTTGTAGCTGACCAGGTTCCAGTGCCGGTCCATGGCCAGCGCCGGGTAGGGCTCGTGGCTTTTCAGGATCAGCTCCACGGCCTGGCGGGCAGCGGCCAGGGCCGGGTCGTCCAGCGCGCGTTCGCGGTACATGGGGGCATAGCCCGCGGCCACCAGCAGCGCGTTGCGCTCGCGCAGCGGCACGTCCAGCCGCTCGGTCAGGCGCAGCACCATTTCGCGGCTGGGCACCGAGCGGCCGGTTTCCATGAAGCTCAGGTGGCGGGTGGAAATCTCGGCTTCGTCGGCCAGGTCCAGCTGGCTCAGGCGGCGGTGCTGGCGCCAGTGGCGCAGGTGCTCGCCAAATGACCGGGGCAGGGTGTGGGGGCTTGCGGTGGCAGTCATGGCGCGGATGTTAGGCCCAAACCGCAGCAGGGCCCATTACCTCGCAGGTTATCGCCCGGGTGCGCCCGCGGCGTGGTGTCAGGTGCCGTGGTGCATGGGCAGGCGCATGGTGAAGACCGTGCCCTCCGCCAGGGTGGAGGTGACGTCGATGGTGCCGTCATGCCCGCGGGCCACTTCGCGTGCGATGAACAGCCCCAGGCCCAGGTTGGTGGCGTTCATGCTGGCCTTGACCGCCGACTTCTCCGACAGCTGGACCAGCGGGTCAAAAATGACCTGCAGTGATTCGCCCGGGATGGGAGTGCCCATGTTGCGCACCGACAGCGCAATCAGGTCGCCCTCGGCCCGCGCCGTCAGCGTGATGGCCGAGCCCGCGTCGCCATGCTGCACGGCGTTGTTCAGCAGGTTGGACAGCGCCTGGCGCAGCCGTGCGGCGTCCACCTCGCCCGCGAGCGATTCGGGCACGTTCAGCAGGAATTCACGCTCGGGCTGGCCCGAGCGGATTTCCTCCAGCGCCTGGCGGCAGATGGACGAGATGTTGGCCTCGTGCGGCACCACGGGGATGCCTTTGCCCAGGTGGGTGCGGGTGTACTCGAGCAGGTCGCTGACCATGGTGCCCATCTCGCGCGCACTGCGGCGGATCTGACCGGCCTGCGCGCGGGTGGTGTCGGTGGCGGAGTTTTTCTCCAGCAGCATGCTCAGCAGGTTGATGGCAGCCAGCGGGCTGCGCAGGTCATGCGCCAGGATGGCCATGAAGGTGTCGCGCGACAGGGCCAGCTCGGCCGCATAGCGCGCGGTGGACTCCGCAATCGCCTGGTCCACCGCCTCGTTGAAGCGGATCATGTCGTCGATGACCGCCAGCTCTGCGGCCACCTGGGTCTTCTGCGTCCAAAGCCGGATCACGCTGGCGCGCAATGCGCGGTATTCCGCGCCCAGCTGGTTCATGTCAAAGCCGCTGACCTGGCGCAGCGCGCCATGGGTGGCGGCGGCTGTTTCGCGCGCGGAGAGCGGCGCCGACAGGCCCTTGGACTTTTCTTTCTGTTCTGCAGGGGTCTGGTCAGACTGCAGGTCCCGCGCAATCGCCAGCAGGATGGGCTTGGCATGGTCGCGCAGGGCCAGTGCACTCATGGTGGACGCCGCAGGCTCCATGGTCATGGCAAAGGCCTGCCACTCCGCCACGATGGCTTCCATGTTGTCGGTGATGAATTGCGAAAGCGGCATGGGTCCAGTCTGTTCGCAGCGCAGCGCCGCATCATGTCGTGTGAACCCTTGTAACACAGCCAGGTCAACAGGGTGTGTATGCCGGGGCAACACGGCCGTCGCACGCCGCGCCGGTGTGCATTGCACAATGGCACATCCCGGACAATTTCGCAGGAGTACCCGCCATGACGCACGCGTTTGCCAGCACCCTCAAAACCTTCAAGACCGCCTCGGGCAAAACCGGCAAGTTCCATTCGCTGCCGGCGCTGTCCAAACAGTTCCCCAAGATCGCCCGCCTGCCGGTGTCGCTGCGCATCGTGCTTGAGTCGGTGCTGCGCAACTGCGACGGCGCCAAGGTCACGCCCGAGCATGTGCGCCAGCTGGCCAACTGGTTCCCCAACGCCGACCGCAGCGACGAGATCCCGTTCGTGGTGTCACGCGTGGTGCTGCAGGACTTCACCGGCGTGCCGCTGCTGGCCGACCTGGCCGCCATGCGCAGCGTGGCGCAGCGCCTGGGCAAGAAGGTCGCGGCCATCGAGCCGCTGGTGCCGGTGGACCTGGTGGTGGACCACTCGATCATGATCGACCACTACGGCACCAAAAATTCGCTGGACCTGAACATGAAGCTGGAGTTCCAGCGCAACCGTGAACGCTACGAGTTCATGAAGTGGGGCATGCAGGCCTTCAGCACCTTTGGCGTGGTGCCCCCGGGCTTTGGCATCGTGCACCAGGTCAACCTGGAATACCTGGCGCGCGGCGTGCACAAGACGGCCGACGGCGTGTACTACCCCGACACCCTGGTGGGCACCGACAGCCACACCA
>JBEIPU010000027.1:0-29629 GCA_040376925.1 Caenimonas sp.
AAAAAGCGCGAAAACACAAATTATGAACCGGGGTAGAACGGCTTTCCAAGCGATGCGGGCATGTTGATGCGAATCCACGCCGGATTGCGCGAGATCAAGGCCAGCACCACGATGGTGGCAATGTAGGGCAGCATGGTCAGGAACTGGCTGGGCACCTCCACGCCAATCCCCTGCAAATGGAACTGCAGCATGGTCACGCCGCCAAACAGGTAGGCACCAAGCAACACGCGTGCCGGGCGCCAGGTGGCAAAGGTGGTCAGCGCCAGCGCAATCCAGCCCTTGCCGGCCACCATGCCCTCGACCCACAGCGGCGTGTAGATCACGGCAATGTAGGCCCCCGCCAGCCCGCACAGCGCGCCGCCGGCCACCACGGCGCCCAGGCGGATGCGCCGCACCGGGTAGCCCAAAGCGTGGGCGGATTCGGGCGATTCGCCCACCGAGCGCAGCACCAGCCCGCTGCGCGTGCGGTACAGGAACCAGATCAGCCCCACCACCATGAACATGGCCAGGTACACCATGGGGTGCTGGCGGAACAGCGCCGGGCCCAGCAGCGGGATGTCGCCCAGCAGCGGGATGTGGAACTGCGGGCGCTCGGGCAGCTTTTCCTGCACGTATTTGATGCCGGCAAAGGCCGAAAAGCCTGCGCCAAACAGGCTGAGCGCCAGCCCCGTGGCGTACTGGTTGGTGTTCAGCCAGATCACCAGCACGCCAAAGATGGCCGCCAGCAGCGCACCGGCACCCATGCCGGCCGCAAAACCCATCCAGTCGCTGCCGGTGTGCACCACGGTGGCAAAGCCGGCAATGGCCGCGCACAGCATCATGCCCTCGGCGCCCAGGTTGACGACGCCGGCCTTTTCATTGATGAGCAGGCCCAGGGCCGCAATGGCCAGCACGGTGCCGGCGTTCAGCGTGGCAGCCAGAAGGAGTGCGTAGCTTTCCATCAGTGCGCTCCCTTCGTGGCCGGTTGCAGCGCAGTCAAGCGCAGGCGATAGGCAATCAGCGTGTCGCAGGCCAGCAGCGTGAACAGCAGCAGGCCCTGGAACACACCCGTGAGGGACTTGGGCAGGCCCAGGCGCGACTGCGCAAGCTCACCACCGATATAGAACATGCTCATGAGGATGGCCGAGAAGATCATGCCCACCGGGTGCAGCCGCCCGACGAACGCCACGATGATGGCCGCAAAGCCGTAGCCTGCGGGAACGTACGGTGTGAGCTGGCCGATCGGCCCCGCCACCTCCAGCGCGCCGGCCAGGCCCGCCGCGCCGCCGGAGGTCAGCAGCGCGATCCACAGCGCCTTGCGCGACGAAAAGCCCGCATAGCGCGCCGCCGCCGGTGCCAGCCCACCCACCTGCTGGGCAAACCCGGCCCGCGTGCGGAACAGGAAGATCCACAGCGCAATCGCGCCACCCAGCGCGATCAGCAGGCCGATGCTCACGCGGGAGCCCGCCATCAGGCGCGGAATCTGCGTCACCGATTCAAACGTCTTGGTCTGCGGGAAGTTGTAGCCCGCCGGGTCCTTCCAGGGGCCATAGACCAGGTAGCTCAGCACCATGTCGGCCACGTACACCAGCATCAGGCTGACCAGGATTTCGCTGGCGTTGAAGCGGTCGCGCAGCAGCGCGGTGATGCCGGCCCACACCATGCCGCCGGCCATGCCGGCCAGCATGATGGCAATGACGATCCAGCCGCCGGTGGTCTTGTCGGCCATCAGCGCCACGCCGCCGGCAAACACGGCACCAATCACAAACTGCCCTTCGGCGCCGATGTTCCAGACGTTGGAGCGGAAACACACGGCCAGCCCCAATGCAATGACCAGCAGGGGCGTGGCCTTGACCATCAGTTCGCCCAGGGCATACGGCGTCTTGATGGGCTCCCAGAAGAACACCTGCAGGCCGCGCACCGGATCCTTGCCCAGGGCGGCAAACAGCGCCACGCCGATGATGACGGTGATGACCAGCGCCAGCAGCGGCGAGGCCAGTGCCCAGAACTGCGAAGGCTGGGGGCGGGGTTCAAGCTTGAGCATGGGCAGCCTCCTTACCGGCAGATTCCCACAAACCGCTCATCCATTCCCCAATCTGCGGCACGGTGGCCTTGGCCCGGTCCACCGACGGCGACAGCCGCCCCTTGGCAATCACGTGCAGCCGGTCGCTGATTTCAAACAGCTCGTCCAGCTCTTCGCTGACCGCCAGCACGGCGCAGCCCGCGTCGCGCAGCGCCAGGATTTCACCGCGGATCTGCGCGGCCGCGCCCACGTCCACGCCCCAGGTGGGCTGCGAGACGATCAGCAGCCTGGGGTTGGCGTCGATCTCGCGGCCCACAATGAATTTCTGCAGGTTGCCGCCCGACAGCGACTTGGCCGCTGCGTTGGGCCCACCCGCCTTGACGTTGAAGCGCTGGATGATGCCGGCCGCCTGGGCCTGCAGCGCCTTCACGTTGATCCAGCCCGCCGCGCCGATGGCATCGGTGCGCGTGAGCATGAGGTTGTGCGCCAGCCCCAGCGTGGGCACGGCGCCGCGGCCCAGCCGCTCCTCGGGCACAAAATGCACGCCCAGCGCACGCCGCCCGCCCGGGCCCATGCGCGCGGCCTCGTGGCCAAACACCTGGATCATGGCGGGCTGCGCTCGGGTGTCTTCGCCCGACAGCGCGTACAGCAGCTCCTGCTGGCCATTGCCCGACACACCGGCAATGCCCACCACCTCGCCCGCGCGCACCTGCAGCGAAATGCCGTCCAGGTCCACGCCAAACTGGTCTTCACGCGGCAGGCTCAGCGCCTGCACGCGCAGCACCACATCGCCCGCGCTGCGCGCATGGTGGGCCAGCGCCGGCGGCTCGGCACCGATCATCAGGCGCGACAGCGATGCGTTGGATTCGACCTGCGGGTTGCACACGCCCGTGACCTTGCCGCCGCGCAGCACGGTGCAGGCGCTGCACAGCTCGCGGATTTCATGCAGCTTGTGGCTGATGTACAGGATGCTGCAGCCCTCGGATGCCAGCTTTTTCAGCACCACAAACAGCTTTTCAACCGCCTGCGGCGTCAGCACCGAGGTGGGCTCGTCCAGGATCAGCAGCTTGGGGCTGGTCAGCAGCGCCCGGATGATTTCCACGCGCTGCATCTCGCCCACGCTCAGCGTGTGCACCGGGCGCGAGGGGTCGATATCCAGGCCGTATTCGGCTGCCTTGGTGGTGATGCTGTGCGTGACCTCATTGAGCGTCAGGCTTTTGTCCAGCCCCAGCCAGACGTTCTCGGCCACGGTCAGCGTGTCAAACAGGCTGAAGTGCTGGAACACCATGCTGATGCCCAGGGCACGGGCCTCCTGCGGATTGCGGATGTGCACGGGCTGGCCGTTGAACATCACGCTGCCCTCGTCGGGCTTGACGCTGCCGTAGATGATTTTCATCAGCGTCGATTTGCCGGCGCCGTTTTCGCCCAGCACGGCGTGGGTCTCGCCGGGCTGGACGGTCAGCGACACATCACTGTTGGCTACCACGGCGGGGTAGCGCTTGGTGATGTGCGCCAGTTGAAGTCTTGGGATGCTCACGCGTTGTCTCTCTCTTTATGGTTGTGTCTCAGTGGCCCTTGCGCAGCGCTGCTGCCGTATTTTTTACCTTTTCCCGAAGCCACTTGGCCGACGCAGACGCATGCGTTCGTTCGTGCCAGAGCTGGTAATACATCAGTTGCGGAAAATCGATCGGGCATTCAAGGACCTTGACGGGCAGCTGGGCGGCAAAGCGCTCGCAGTACTGCCGGCCCGTGGTCAGCACCAGCAAGCTCGATGCCACCATGCCCGGGATCAGCCCGAAATGCGGGCAGCGCGCCGTGATGTTGCGCACATGGCCCAGGCTGGCCAGGTGTTCGTCGATGACGCCGCGCGCGCCGGGATGGGTGGGCGTGGGCGCAATGTGCTCGGCCGCCAGCCAGTCATCCACCGACCAGCCGCGGCGCACGGCCGGGTGGTGGGCCGACACCATGCATACCACCTCGTCAGCAAACAGGCGGCCCAGGTGCAGATCTTCGGGTGGCTTGAGCCAGTTGCCGACCACCACGTCCACATCGCCCTGCGCCAGCTGCGTGTGGTAGTCCGACGCCGCGGACAGCGGGTGGATCTCTATATGCGTCAGCGGCGCCTGCTCCTTGATCTGCGCCACCAGCTGCGGCAGGAACAGAGGGTCCAGGTAATCGCTGGCGGCCACGCGGAAGGTCCCGGTGGAGGTCTGCGGGTCAAAGCCGCGCACGTCGGTAAACAGGACTTCTGCGGCACGCAGAATGCTTGCGCTGGGTTCGATCATGCGCAGGGCCGCGTCGGTGGGCACCATGCCGGAGCCTGAACGCACCAAAAGCGGGTCTCCCGCCAGGTCGCGCAGGCGCTTGAGCGCGGCGGACACGGCGGGCTGGTGCATGCCAAGGCGGATGGCGGCACGCGAGACGCTGCGTTCGGTTAACACGGTGTGCAAGACCCTGATTAAGTGGAGGTCTATCTTGTCGAAAAGCGCTTGATCTCTCATACCGGGGCCTGCATTCTTGTCATATGGCAATGCTTATGTCGTACCCGCGGGGCCGTTCTACCCTCACGAGCAGTCATACACCATACTGATTCACATGGACACCAAGACGATTCGATTCATCCGGCGCGGCGAGCAAGTCTGCCTGGGCAATGTACCACCCGACCGCACGCTGCTGGAAGTGCTGCGCGAGGATCTGGGCTGCACCGGCACCAAGGAAGGTTGCGGCGAAGGCGACTGCGGCGCCTGCACCGTTGTACTCGGGCAAGCACACGACGGCAAGGTGGAATACAAGGCCATCAACAGCTGCATCCGCCTGGCGCATTCGGTGGACGGCATGGCCGTATGGACGGTGGAAGACATCGCCGCCGACGACGGCACGCTGCACCCCGCGCAAGAGGCCATGGTGCAGTGCCACGGCAGCCAGTGCGGCTTTTGCACGCCGGGTTTTGTGATGAGCCTGTTCGGCATGTACCAGAACCATGTGTGCCACGGCGAGCCCATCACCCGCGCGCTGGCGCAGGAGGAACTGTCGGGCAACCTGTGCCGCTGCACGGGCTACCGGCCCATCCTGGACGCAGCGCAGCAGATGCAGCAATTGCCGCCGGTGAAGGTGGATGAGAAGGCGCTGCTGACGCAGCTGACTGCCATCCAGCCTGCGGGCGACTCAACCGGCTACATGGCACCGCGCGACCTGAAGAGCCTGTTGGCTCAACGCGCCGCCCACCCCGGCGCGCAGATCGTGGCCGGCTGCACCGACGTGGGCCTGTGGGTCACCAAGATGCACATGCAGTTTGGCCAGGTGCTGGATGTGACGCAGGTGAAAGAGCTGCGCCGCGTGGAGCGCTACCCGCACCACATTGCCATTGGCGCCGCCGTCACACTGACCGACGCCTTTGCCGCCCTGGTGGCCGACCGCCCGCAGCTCAAGACCTTTGCCAACCGCTTTGCCGGGCTGCCCGTGCGCAATTCGGGCACTCTGGGCGGCAACGTGGCCAACGGCTCGCCGATTGGCGACAGCATGCCGCTGCTGATTGCGCTGGGCGCCAACGTGGTGTTGATGTCGGTGCGCGGCCACCGGGAAATGCCGCTGGAGCAGCTGTACACCGGCTACCGCAAGAACGTGATGGCGCCCGACGAAGTGCTGGCGTGGATCAAGGTGCCCAAACCGGTGCCCGGCGAAATGCTCAAGGCCTACAAGATCTCCAAGCGCTACGACGACGATATTTCCGCCGTGTGCCTGGTGGTGAACCTGCGGGTGGAGGACGGCTTTGTGAAGCACGCATCCATCGGCGCGGGCGGCGTGTCGGCCACGCCGGTGCGCGCCGTCAAAACCCAGGCCGCCCTGCTGGGTCAGCCCTGGACCCTGGCCACGGCACAAGCCGGCACCGCGGCGCTGCGTGCGGAGTTCCAGCCCATCAGCGACATGCGCGCATCCGCTGCCTACCGCAGCGAAGTGCTGGGCAACCTGATGCAGCGCTTCTGGCTGGAAAGCCAGGGCGTGCAGCAGATCAACCTGGAAAGTTTTTCGCTCAAGGAGGCGGCATGAACGCACCTGAGAAATTCATGGCACAGGCCGCACCCGCCCACACACCTGCCAGCGGCGTGTCGCGCCAGCATGAAAGCGCCCGCGCCCAGGTGGCCGGCGCCGCGCCGTATGTGGACGACATCCCCGAGCTGAAGGGCACACTGCATGCGGCGCCCATCATGAGCACGGTCGCCCACGGCCGGCTCAAGGGCGTGGACGCCGCCACCGCCCTGGCCATGCCCGGCGTGCGCGGCATGGTGCTGGCCGGCGACATCCCCGGCGACCCGGTGCTGGCGGCGTTTGCGCACGACGAGCCCATCTTTGCACGCGACACCGTGCAGCACATCGGCCAGGTGGTGGGCGTGATCGTCGCCGACACGGTCATGCAGGCCCGCCGCGCCGCGCGCAAGGTCAAGCTCAACATTGAGCCCCTGCCCGCGCTGCTGACCCCGCGCGAAGCCCATGCGGCACAAAGCTATGTGCTGCCGCCGGTGACCGTGCGCCGCGGCGAGCCCGAAACCGCGATGAAGAAGTCAAAATACACCCTGAGCGGCCAGCTGGAAGTGGGCGGCCAGGAACACTTTTACCTGGAAGGCCAGGTGGCCTATGCGCTGCCGCTGGAGCAGGGCCAGTGGTGGATCTACAGCAGCACGCAGCACCCCGGCGAGATCCAGCACTGGGTGGCGCATGCGCTGCACATCGAGAACAACGCCGTGACAGTGGAATGCCGCCGCATGGGCGGCGGCTTTGGCGGCAAGGAAACACAGGCCGGCCACCTGGCCGTGTGGGCCGCGCTGGCTGCCAACAAGGTCAAGCGCCCTGTGAAGCTGCGGCTGGACCGCGACGACGACTTCATGATCACCGGCAAGCGCCACCCGTTTGCGTACGACTACACGGTGGGCTTTGACGATACAGGCCTTGTCACCGCGCTGCAGCTGACCATGCTGGCCAACTGCGGCTTCTCGGCCGACCTGTCGGGCCCGGTGGCCGACCGCGCGATCTTCCATGCCGACAACGCGTACTACCTGAGCGATGTGGAGATCACCTCATACCGCTGCAAGACGAACGTGCAAAGCCACACGGCCTTCCGCGGATTTGGCGGGCCGCAGGGCGTGATCATCATCGAGGCCATCATGGGCGACATCGCCCGCACGCTGGGCCTGGACCCGCTGGACGTGCGCATGCGCAACCTGTATGGGGTGGATGAGCGCAACGTGACGCACTACCAGATGAAGGTGGAGGACAACATCCTCGACCCGCTGCTGACGCAGCTGGCCGATACATCGGGCTACCGCGCGCGCCGCGATGCGATTGCCAGGTGGAACGACACCAGCCCCGTCATCAAACGCGGCATTGCGATCACACCGGTGAAATTCGGCATCAGCTTTACCGCCACGCTGTTCAACCAGGCCGGCGCGCTGGTGCATGTGTACACCGACGGCAGCGTGCAGGTGAACCACGGCGGCACCGAGATGGGCCAGGGCCTGAACACCAAGGTGGCGCAGATCGTGGCCGATGAGCTGGGCGTGCCGTTTGAGCGCGTGCGCTGCACGGCGGCTGATACGAGCAAGGTGCCCAATGCTTCAGCCACCGCCGCCAGCAGCGGCACCGACCTGAACGGCCGCGCCGCGCAATTTGCCGCGCGCACCGTGCGCGACAACCTGGCTGCGTTTGTGAGCGGGCTGGACAGCTGCGGCGCGGGGGCGGTGAGCTTCAGGGGCGGCCAGATCATCACGCCCAAAGCCACGCGCAGCTTTGACCAGGTGGTGGGCATGGCCTATGCCAACCGCATCCAGCTGTGGAGCGACGGTTTCTACCGCACGCCCAAGATCCACTACGACAAGACCACGCTGACCGGGCGGCCGTTTTATTACTTTGCCTACGGCGCCGCCTGCACCGAAGTGGCCATCGACACCCTGACGGGCGAGAGCCGCGTGCTGAAGGTAGACATCCTGCACGACGTGGGCACCAGCCTGAACCCGGCGATTGACATCGGCCAGATCGAAGGCGGCTTTGTGCAGGGCATGGGCTGGCTGACCACCGAGCAACTGGTGTGGAACGACAAAGGCTACCTGGCCACCCACGCCCCCAGCACCTACAAGATCCCCGCCACAGGCGACATCCCCGAACACTTCAAGGTAGCCCTGTGGCACGAAGCCAACCGGGAAGACAACGTAGGCGGCAGCAAGGCCGTGGGCGAGCCGCCGTTCATGCTGGCGGTGAGTGTGTGGGAAGCGTTTCGCGAAGCCGTGGCGGCGGCATCGGCCGGGTCGGTACATGGCAGGCGCGTGGTCATGAATGCGCCCGGAACGGCGGAAGAAATCCTGCGTGCAACCCAGATGAGGGCGGCAGCCTGAGCGGGAGCTGACAAGTCATCACCTACAGGCTGATGGCTGACACAGGGCGGGTGCGAAGGATGCTATGTTGCATTGCAGCATGCCCCGCAAACGCCTCACCTACTTCCCCACCTTCAGCAAGCTGCTGAAAAGCCGCAAGCTGCTCAAGACCACGCTGGCCTTGCAGTCGGCCTGGCTGGGCGGCCTGGCGCGCAAGCCGGCTGCCGCCAGGAAAAGGGCGACTGCCGCCGCAACCCGTGCGAGCAAGCTGCCCACGGTCGCCAAAGAAACTGCGGCCTTTCGCGCCGGGCATTTCCAGTTCGGCCCCGACCGTTACCGCTACCGCCTGTACGTCCCCCCACCCGTCAACACAGAACTTCGCCCCGTCATCGTCATGTTGCACGGCTGCGAGCAGGACGCCGCCGACTTTGCGTCAGGCACCGGCATGAACGCCGTGGCGCGGCGCAGAGGCGCGATCGTGGTGTACCCCGAGCAGCTGCGCAAGACCAACCGCATGGGTTGCTGGAACTGGTTTGCCCCGCGCAACCAGCAGCGCGGCGCGGGCGAGGCGGCCATGATCGCCGCGCTGGCGTTGCAGGTGGCCGCGCGCCACAACGGCGACCGTTCGCGCATCTACGTGGCGGGCCTGTCAGCCGGCGGCGCCATGGCGGCGCTGGCCGGGGCGCTTTACCCGGATGTGTTTGCGGCGGTGGGCGTGCACTCGGGCCTGGCGGCGCACGCGGCCAGCGACGTGGCATCGGCAGTGCGCGCGATGCGGCGCGGCACCGTTGCGCTGCTCACGCAGGCGGCCATTCCCACCATCGTCTTTCACGGCAGCGCCGACCGGACCGTGCGCCCCGAAAACGCTGACGCGATCGCCCAGGCCCAGGTGGCTGCATGGGCCGCCGCCGGAACCCCGTTGCACCCGGCCGCCAGGGTGAACGCCACCGGCCTGCCGCGCGGCATCTGCACCACCTGGGTGGATGCCACCGGCGTGCCGCGGCTGGAACACTGGCAGGTGAAGTACGGCAAGCACGCCTGGTCGGGCGGCAAGGCGTCCGGCTCGTTTACGGAGCCGGACGGCCCCAGCGCATCGCTGGCGATGATGCGGTTCTTTGCGCGGCAACGAGCGCGCGCCGCCCGGGCAATGCCCCCAGGGTAGGTAGCATCGGCAAATGCCCGTGCCTGCCCCCCTGCTCTACACCTACCGACGCTGCCCGTACGCGATGCGGGCGCGCATGGCTTTGCTGGTGGCAGGCATTGAGTTCGACGCGTTCGAGATCAGTCTGAGGGACAAGCCGGCTGCCATGCTGGCGGCCTCACCCAAGGGCACTGTGCCCGTGCTGGTGCAGCCCGGTGGCCGGGTCATCGACGAAAGCCTGGACATCATGCGTTGGGCATGGGAGGGGCGGGATGCTGATGGCTGGTGGCAGCGCATGCAGACGCCGGACAACCTGGCCCTGGTAGCCCTGAATGACGGGCCCTTCAAGCAGCAGCTGGACCGCTACAAGTACCCGCAACGGCATGGCGAAGCTGACGCTACCGCGCCGCGTGACCAGGCGGCGCGCGGGCTGCTGCAAACGCTGGAGCAGCGGTTGGCCGCGCAGTCCTGGCTGGGTGGCGCGCAGCCCTGCGCCGCCGATCTGGCGATCTTTCCGTTTGTGCGGCAGTTCCGCGCGGTGGACGCTGCGTGGTTTGATGCGCAGCCGGTGCCGGCCACACGGCTGTGGCTGCAGCAGTGGCTGGATGACGAGCGGTTTGAGGCGTGCATGAAAAAGCTGCCTGCGGGCGTGCAGGTCAGGTTTTAGCGGGCCTGTTAGCCCGGGCGTTGCCCTTGAGCGCAAACCCCGCCAGCACCTTCAGCACATTGGCGACCGCCTTGTTGCCCGCAGGCCCGGCGCGGTGCGCCACCACCATGGGCCGCATCAGCGTAGGGCTCAGGTGGCGCACCAGCACATCGGGTGACTGCTGCTGGTCCTCCACCTCCTCCAGCGGCAAAAAGGCCGCGCTCTGGCTGGCTGCGGCCAGGCTCTTCAATGCGCCGGGGTAGCTCATGGTCAGGAACGGCCGCGGGTTGTGGCCGGCCCGGCCAAACCAGCCGGCGATCAGGCCGTGCATCTGGGTGGCCGGCGCAAATGAGGCCCAGCGCCGCCCGGCCAGCCAGTCGGGCGTGACCAGCCGCGGCGGCTTCCACGCGGCGGGCAGCAGCACCACGATGGGGTCGTTGCGCCAGGGCGTGAGCTGGATGCCGTCCACCGCGCCCTGCGGCTGCGCCACGATGGCAATGTCCAGCGTGCCGGCCTTCAGTCGCAGGATGGCGGAGGCCGTGCCCTCGGCCTCCAGCTTCACTTCAATACCCGGGTGTTTGCGCGTGAGCGACTCCAGGATCAGCGGCAAAAGCCGCGTGCTGACGCCGGCCGACACCCCTATGCGCACGATGCCCTCGTGCCCCGCAGCGCGCCGGCGCACCAGCTCGATCAGCTCGTCGCTGGCGCCCAGCAGCTTGCGGCCCTCCTGCACCAGGATGCTGCCCGCGTGCGTCAGCTCGGCGCGGCGGCGCCCGCGCACCAGCAGCACCTCGTTCATGCGCGACTCCAGCTCCTTGATGTGCAGGCTGATCGCAGGCGGCGACAGGTGCAGGGCCTGCGCGGCGGCGGCAAAGGTGCCCAGGTCTGCAATGGCGATGAGCGTCTGCAGCTGGTCGAGGTTGAGGTTACGCATCAGGTTTTCTGACTCTACTATTTAGTTAATTCAACTTTACAGATGTTAGCGCGGCCCGCAGCATGGCGGCCTGATGACACAACGACTTGTTGAACGACTGAGGGCATGGATGGAATCGGCGTCGGCCGCATTGAAACGCGCCGAGCAGCACATCATGGAGAACTTCCGCATGCCACCGGGGGGTGGATGACCGCAAGGAGCGGGCACTACAATCCGCTCACTTTGCTGGCCGCCCCCAGGTTGCCGGCAAGGTCATCCGCTAGGGGTGTTGGCGCGGCCGCAAGGCGCGCGCTGACTGAGAGAGTCCCTTTGAACCTGATTGAGGTAATCCTCGCGCAGGGAAGCACGTTCCACGGGCCCGCCGGCGTACTCTTCTCGCACCGGCAGGGCGGCCCCGAACGCTTGCCGAACCTGCATCTTTGTGAATGAAAGATGCACATGACCTATCCATCGCTGTCGCGTTTTCGCCGCCTTCGGCTGGCACTGCTGGCGCTACCGCTGCTGGCCTGCGGCGCGGCTGTGGCGCAACCGGCGCCAGCCAACCACATGATTGCCGAGATCCAGGTCATCCCCCGCCCGGCCGGCACGGCCCAGGATCGCTACAAGCATGTGGACGCCGCCATCGCCGTCATCCAGGCGTCGGGCCTGCGCTATGAGGTGCATGGCATGGGCACGGTCATCGAAGGCCCGGCGGACAAGGTCTGGCCGCTGCTGCAGGCCGTGCACCAGGCCACGCTGGAGTCAGGCTCCGAGCGCACGCTGAGCATCATCAAGGTATCCGGCTCGCTGCAGGCCGGTGGGCCAACGGTGCAGGAGCTGGTGCGCAAGTTCCGCAAGTAAGGTTGTCCGCACCCGGTGCCCGGTAGTACGCTTGCGTTCATGTTGCGTGCTCTGTCTGCCCTCTGCCTGGTAGTGGCGCTGCTGCCCGCCACCGCGGCCGCGCAGTCGGGCCCGTCGCAGGTGCAACTGGAAGCCGACTGCCTGCAGCGGCTGCGCCCGCTCATGGGCCCCGGCGTGCTGTGGACCAGCGCGGGCTTCTCGGCGCTGGGCAATTACGCGACCTACTACGTGGTGACGTACCGGTTTACCGCCGACCTGGCCAACGGCAAACGCACCGCCACCTGCACCTACCGGCGCGACGGCCAGTGGGTGCGTGACGATGCGCAGGCGCACAGGCCCCAGGGCCTGGCGCGATGAGCTGGCGGCGCCAGCCGGCGGTCAGTTGCGGTCCGCGCGCGGCGCCCGGGCCACGACCGCAGCAGGCGGCGCCACGGGCACTGCGGCTGCGGGCATGGCAGCAACCGGTGCAGCGGGCGCCGGTACCACGGCCGCTTGTGCGGGTGCAGCCGCCGGCGGACCGCTGGCCACCGCCGGGCTTGCGCTGCCTGCGGCTGTAGCGGGGCCGCTGGCGCCGTTACCCGGACCCGCGCTGCCTGCGGTGCCGCCGGCGGAACCTGCACTGGCACCTGCACTCGCACCGCCACCGGTCCCTGCACTGCTGCCCGCGCTGCCACCTGCACTGGCACCCGCGCCAGTGGCGCCCACGACGGCGGCACCCAGGCCCCCCGCCAGCACCAGAACCACGGCGGCCAGAATATTCCTTGAACCCATACGACTTGTCATTTTTTAACTTTCATCGCACCCATGATCGGGCGCGGATGGAAGGTAACCCGACGATCGCACGGGCCGCGTAGTATTTGGCGCCACGGTGCCGTAGGCACGGCACGCGACGCGCCCCGCCACGCACAGGTCAGCCGGGGATGTCGGGCTCCACCAGCTGCGCCAGCGCCACCAGCGACTCCTGCCAGCCCAGATAGCACATCTCCGGCGGGATCACGTCGGGGATACCCTCCTGCGTGATGGTCACATCAGTGCCGCACACCACAGCAGTCAGCGTCACCGTGGTCTTCATGGTGCCGGGCAGGTTGGGGTCGTCAAAGGTGGCGTCGTAGGCAATGCGCTGGCCGGGCACCAGCTCCAGGTACTTGCCGCCAAACGAATGGCCGTTGCCCGTGCCGAAATTGGTGAACGACATGCGCCAGATGCCGCCTACCTTGGGGTCCATGCTGTGGACCTTGCCGGTGTAGCCAAACGGCGGCAGCCAGCGCTCGAACGCGCCGGGCTCGGTAAAGGCGCGAAAGACCTTGGCCGGCGTGGTGCGCAGCACGCGGTGCAGGCGGATGGTGTTGGTGGTTGCCATGGCGGTGTTCTCCTTGGGTTTCAATGGCAGAGGATGACCCTCTGCCAGCACGACGAACGGCGCGCCGGCAAATCGACAGGCTGCCGTTCATGCCAAGGCAATTTAGCATTGGGGCTTTCCATGACGCCGCTACTGCCCTGCTCCGCCGACGACGCCCGCGCCCTGTTCGCGCGCCTGCAAAGCCAGGCCCGCGTGCAGGGCGTCACGCTGCGCCCGCCACCGCCCGAGCCCACCACCTGCTGCGGGCGTGGCTGCAACGGCTGCGTGTGGGAGGGCTGGTACGCCGCTGTGGATTACTGGCGAGAGGACGCCTTGCAGGCGATGCGAAGCACGGGCGCAAAGGCCTGAACAAACCTCTAGCACCACATGTGCCTGACTCCAGGTGAAGTGCCAGCGCCGTCCATCCCTGTTTCATGTGAGGTGTGCGGGCGCAACGCTGCGAAAATATTTTGGCTTTGAGACAAGGCCGCATCGTTACAGCCTTTTACACTGGTTGAGTTCTGACGGACTGCGCGCGGCGCAGGCCCTCAGGACGCCAAACACACCAATCCAGAAAGGCCGCCTTATGAAACGCTATCTCTCCATCGCCCTGATCATGCTGCTGGGCAGCAGCGCTGCGCTTGCGCAGGAATACAACCGCGTACCCGCCAGCGACCAGGCGCAGTACCGCCAGTGCATCACCTACGCCAACAAGACGTACGAGGGTGGCAACGAAGCCAGCCCCATCAAGGGCCAGACCAAGGCGCAAGCCTGGTGCACCTGCATGTGGAACGAAACCGCTGAGGACTTCACCGGCAACCTGGCCACCTTTGCCGAAACGGCCAAGGGCAAGCGCATCAACAAGATCTGCGAAAAGTACTCAGCCTGGAGCGAGTAAGAAGCGCTAGAGCGCGTGCATCCACGCGCTCATCTCGTCGGCCACCTGCTCCACCAGCGCAGGCTGGCCCGCCAGGTAATGGTTACCCCCCGCAATGTCCACATTGCGGATGCGTTCCCCGCCCGCAGCCAGCCACGCGCTGCGCGTGCTGGGGAATGTGCTTTGATCACCTGTGTAGGTACACAGCAACACCGGCACGCTGGTTTGCGCCAGGTTGGCCGGGCCGTCTGCGCGGCTTTGCGATGACCATTGCGACAGGAACGCCGTCAGCGACGTGATTCGCCCCATCTGGCTGGCCGCATAGTTCACGGCGCGCGCGCCGTCCACCCCGTTGCCCCACACGCTGCCCGGCTGGCGGTCGTTGGCGTCCAGCGTCAGGTCCACGCAGCGCGGGTCGGCATGCGTGCGATGGATCACAAACACCTGGTCGCGCGGGCTGCCCGGCGCCGTCTGGCTGCGCAGCAGGGCCAGGCGTCGTGCCACCCAATCCTCAATGCGCTGCAGCCGCTCGCGCTGCGCCGCTTTGAAGCGTGAGAGGAATTCCGCAGTGAACGGCTGGTTGCGCGGGTCGTACATGTCCAGCGCCGGGTCCACCGACAGCGGGTCGTGCTCATCGGTGACCGACGGGTCGATCCAGTTGCGCATCAGCGTGCTGCGGCCCTCGTGCGCGGCGCACAGGGCCAGGCCGTCCACCGGAGGCAGGTCGGCGCTCGACAGGCCGGCCGGGTCGCCGTCCAGCATGTGGGTGATGCTGAGGTTTTCGGCCTGCGCCTGGTAGAACGCCGACAGCGAAGCCCCGCCCGAATTGCCGATCAGCACCACCTTGTCATAGCCCTGTGCGCGCAGGTACTGCACGCCTGCGCCCAGGTCCTGGATCACGCGCTCCATCAGCAGCAGCGTGTCGTTGCCCGCGTAGCGCGAATTGAGCCCCATGCAGGCTATGCCACGCGCGGCCAGCGGCGCCAGCAGGTAATGCCCCATGAAGTTGCTGGTGGGGTGCATGACGATGGCGGCCACTTTTTTCGGGCCCGCGGGCTGCATCCACGCGCCGTAGATGCGCGGGCGCAGCAGTTGCAGGCCCGACTGGCTTTCCATGGCGGCGCCGGGTTTGACGTCGATGACGGCGAGTTGGAGTTCTGGCATGGGTACGGTTGATTTGGTGCGATTATCGGGGGCATGACTCAAGCCTATCCCCCTGCCGCCGCACGCACGGTGGTCTACACCCAGCGCGTGGAGTTCGGTGACTGCGACCCGGCCCGCATTGTGTGGTTCCCCAATTTCTTCCGCTGGATCGACGCGGCGTCGCGCCATTTCTTTGTGCAATGCGGCGTGCCTTCATGGCACGAGACCGAGGCCAAGCGCGGCATCATCGGCACCCCGCTGGTGGATACACATGCAAAGTTCATCAAGACCGCCAGCTACGGCGACACGCTGCTGATCCACGTGCATGTGGCCAAGTGGCGTACCAAGAGCTTTGTGCAGCGCTACCGCATCACGCGCGGTGACGATGTGATCATGGAGTGCGACGAGGTGCGCATCTTCGCGGCGCGGCGCGAGGACGGGAGCATCCGGGCATTGGCAGTGCCAGAAGATATCCGGGCACTGTGCAGCTGATCACAGCACCAGAATCGCGCGGAAGTCGTTGACGTTGGTGTGCGTGGGGCCTGTGACCACCAGGCCGCCCAGCGGCTCGAAATAGCCGTAGGCATCGTTGCGGTCCAGGTATTGGTCCACCTTCATTCCAGCCGCCTGCGCACGCGCCAGCGTGTCGGGCGCGACAAACGCACCGGCGTTGTCTTCCACCCCGTCAATGCCATCGGTGTCTGCCGCCAGCGCCCACACACCCGCCTGGCCCTGCAGGGCCTGCGCCAGACCCAGGCAGAACTCCCCTGCCCGGCCGCCCCGCCCCCTTGGTGTGCCTTCGGGTTGCTTGCGGATGGTCACGGTCGTCTCGCCGCCACTCAGGATCACGCAGGGCTTCTTCCACGCGCCGTTGCCGCGTGCCACCGCGCGCGCCAGGGCGGCGTGCACCTTGCCCACTTCGCGTGATTCGCCTTCGATCTCGTCGCTGAGGATGCAGGCCGCCAGCCCGGCAGCCCGCGCCACCTCGGCTGCTGCCTCCAGCGATTGCTGCGGCGTGGCAATCATGTGGACCTCATGCCCGCTGAAGGCGGCGTCGCCGGGCTTGGGTGTTTCCAGCGCGCCGGCCTCCAGCGCCTGCTGCACGGCAGGCGGCACGGCGATGCCGTAGCGGCGCAGGATCGCCAGCGCGTCGGCACAGGTGGTAGCGTCGGGCACCGTGGGGCCGCTGGCGATGACGGACGGGTCGTCGCCCGGCACGTCGCTGATGGTCAGCGTGATCACGCGCGCGGGGGCGCAGGCGGCAGCCAGGCGCCCGCCCTTGATGCGCGACAGGTGCTTGCGCACGCAGTTCATCTCGCCGATGTGGGCTCCGCTGTGGAGCAGTTCCTTGTTGATGCGCTGCTTGTCCGCCAGCGTCAGGCCTTCGGCCGGCAGCGTGAGCAGGGCCGAGCCGCCGCCCGAGATCAGGCACAGCACCAGGTCGTCGGCCGTCAGGCCTTTTGTCAATGCCAGGATGCGTTGCGCGGCCTGCTCGCCCGCGGCGTCGGGCACGGGGTGCGATGCCTCCACCAGCTCGATGCGCTGCGGCACGCCGGGCGGGCGCGGCGGGATGTGGTGGTAACGCGTGACCACCAGGCCCGACAGCGGCGCATCGGCGGGCCACAGCGCCTCGACCGCCTGCACCATCGAACCGCCGGCCTTGCCGGCACCCAGCACGACGGTGCGGCCTTTGGGTGGCGGCGGCAGGTGGGCACCCAGCGTGTGCAGCGGCAGCGCACGGCGCACAGCCGCCTGGTACAGATGTTCGAGGAATTCGCGCGGGGCGCGCATCGGATCGGGTGCGGTCATTAGAAAAGTCTCCGCCTGCGATTGTGCAGCGCCGTAACCGCGTGGTAACTCAGCGAGCGGCGGGTTGCAGGTACATCGCGTGCAGTTGCTGCCGCTCGGCCTCACCCAGGCCGATACCCTCACGCAGGTAGTTGTCCAGGTGGCCGAAGTCCTCCTGCACCGCCTGGAACGCAGCATGCAGAAAGTCCTCCTGCACGCCCCACAACACCTTGCCCACCACGGGCGGGAACAGGCCGGGGTGCAGGCGGCCGGCCAGCCGCTCGTTGGTGAGCAGGTAGTCGCGCATGATCAACTCGTCGCTCACGCCCAGGGCGTGCAGCAGCAGCGCGGCGGCAAAGCCCGTGCGGTCCTTGCCGGCGGTGCAATGGAAGACGACGGGCGCGTCGTGCGCGTCCAGCAGGTGGCCAAACAGCCGCGCGAACTGCGGCGTGTTGCCGCGCACAAAGCCGCGGTAGGTGTCGTGCATCAGCGCCTCCACATCGGGCGCGGTCAGGTCGGCACCCGCTTCCAGCAGGTCCTGCAGCTTCTGCACGATGGTGGGCTCGATCGCCAGAGAATGCACGATGGCGTTGGGAATGGCGCAGGCCGCATGTGCGCGCTCGGCCACGCCGCGCAGGTCCAGCACGCGCACCTGCTCGCCCACCCGCTCGGCAATGTGCTGCAGGTCGGCGGGCTCCAGGTGGCCCAGGTGGTCAGACCGGAAGACCCGGCCGGTTTTGACGGTGCGGCCATCGGTGGTGCTGTAGCCGCCGAGGTCACGGAAGTTGGGGGCGCCGGTGAGTTTCATCACCAGCGATTGTCCCCCATCTGAAAAGCCTATTTCTTGCCCAGGTTCAGCCGGCTGGCGCCTTCGGTGTAGAGCTTGACCTTGTCGCGCATGAAGGCGTCCATCTGGTCCACGCCCACGTTCACCAGCTCAAACCCGCTCTTGGCGGCCAGCTCTTTCATCTCGGGGTCGTTGTTCAGCGTCATCCACATGTCGGAAATTTTCTTGCGGTCGGCAGCCGAGGTCCCCTTGGGCACGCCGATGCCGCGGTAGGCGCCGTCCACCCAGTCCACCCCCAGCTCGCGGAAGGTGGGCACGTCGGGCATCAGCGGGTGGCGCTTTTCCATGGCCACGGCCAGCGGGCGGATGCGCGTCTTGTTGTTGATGGCAAAGGCCGTGTAGGTCATGGCACCGTCCACCTGCGCGCCCATCACGGCCGTGGCCATGTCGCCCGTGCCCTTGAACGGCACATAGATGGTCTTGACGCCAAACGCCGCGTTCATGCGCTCATGCGCGGCATGGTTGGCAGAGTTTTGCCCCGAGCCGCCCAGGCTCAGCTTGCCGGGGTCGGCCTTTGCGGCCTTGATGAAGTCGGCAAAGGTCTTGATCGGGCTTTGCTCGGGCACCACCAGGATGTCGGGCGTGTAGTGGAACCAGAACACCGGCGTGATGTCGGCCGTCTTGTACTGCACCTGGCCCTCGATGGGCTGGAACACGATGTGCGGCAGGTTCACGCCCACCACGTTCAGGCCGTCGGCGGGCAGCTGGTTCATCTGCGACCACATCAGCGCGCCACCCGCGCCGGCCTTGTACTGGATGATGGTGTCCACCGCCGGGCATTTTTTCTTGAGCACCACCTGCTGGTGGCGCGCCGACAGGTCGGATTCGCCGCCGGGCGGGAAAGCCTGCCAGTACAGCAGGTTCTTGTCGGGGCAGGCTTGGGCCAGCGCCATGGGCGCGAGCAGGGCCAGGCCCAGTGCAGCAATCATCTTTTTCATCACGCTTGTCTCCTTCTTGGGTTATTGATCGTCAGGCGGCTACACGCTCACTCACGGCTTCGCACACCGCCTGCGTGACCTGATGGGTTGTGGCCGTGCCGCCCAGGTCGCGCGTGTGCAGCGTCTTGTCTGCCGTGACCTCCTCAATCGCCGCCATCAGCACCGCAGCGGCCTCGGGCTCGCCGATGTGCTCCAGCAGCATCACGCAGCTCCAGAAGGTACCGACCGGGTTGGCCAGGCCCTTGCCCATGATGTCGAAGGCCGAGCCATGGATGGGCTCGAACATGCTGGGGTAGCGGCGCTCGGGGTCGATGTTGCCGGTGGGGGCAATGCCCAGGCTGCCGGCCAGCGCGGCGGCCAGGTCGCTCAGGATGTCGGCATGCAGGTTGGTCGCGACGATGGTGTCCAGGCTGGCCGGTCGGTTGACCATGCGCGCGGTGCAGGCGTCCACCAGTTCCTTGTCCCACTTCACGTCGGGAAACTCTTTGGCCACCTGCGCGGCGATCTCGTCCCACATCACCATGGCGTGGCGTTGCGCGTTGGATTTGGTCACCACCGTCAGCAGCTTGCGCGGGCGCGACTGGGCCAGGCGGAAGGCGTAGCGCATGATGCGCTCCACCCCGGCGCGGGTCATCATGCTCACGTCGGTGGCCACCTCGATGGGGTGGCCCTGGTGGGCGCGGCCGCCCACGCCGGCGTATTCGCCCTCGGAGTTTTCGCGCACGATCACCCAGTCCAGGTCCTGCGTGCGGCAGCGCTTGAGCGGGGCGTCTATGCCGGGCAGGATGCGCGTGGGCCGCACGTTGGCGTACTGGTCAAAGCCCTGGCAGATCTTCAGGCGCAGGCCCCACAGCGTGATGTGGTCGGGGATGTGCGGGTCACCCGCCGAGCCGAACAGGATCGCATCCATGCCGCGCAGGGCGTCCAGCCCGTCGGCCGGCATCATTTCGCCATGGGCGCGGTACCAGTCGCCGCCCCAGCCAAAGGTGGTGAAGTCAAACGTGAAGCGGCCCTGCGCAGCGGCCAGCGCCTGCAGCACGGCCTGGCCGGCCGGCACCACTTCCTGGCCAATGCCGTCGCCGGGGATACAGGCGATGCGGTAATTCTTCATCAAGCAGTCCTTGGGTTCATGGGTTGTTGCTGCCTTGGACTTTACCGATTGCCTGAATTAACGACGCGCACTAGAGTTATTGCATTGTTTACTTTGATTCAACAATGTCCACGCCTGCTTCCGCCCCGTCCGAGATGGCCTTTTTCAGCCTGCTGGCCCGTTCAGGCAGCTTTTCAGCCGCCGCCCGCGAGCTGGACGTGACCACCCCCGCCGTCAGCAAGCGCCTGGCGCAGCTGGAATCGCGCCTGGGTGTGCAGCTCATGAACCGCACCACGCGGCGCATCGGCCTGACGGCCGAAGGCGAGCTTTACCTCACGCATGCGCGGCGCATCCTGGCCGAGATCGACGACATGGAGCAACTGGTCACCCGCTCCGTGGCCGCGCCCAAGGGGCTGCTGCGTGTCAATGCCACGCTGGGCTTCGGTCGCAGCCACGTGGCGCCGGTGATCTCGCGCTTCGCGCGGGCGCACCCGCAGGTGGAGGTCCAGCTGCAGCTGTCGGTGAACCCGCCGCCGCTGACCGACGATGCCTTTGACGTGTGCATCCGTTTTGGCGAGCCGCCCGATGCGCGGGTGATTGCGCGCCATCTGGCACCCAACCGCCGGCTGCTGGTGGCCGCGCCCGCCTACCTGGCGCGACACGGCACACCCACCTCGCCGCACGAGCTGTCACGCCACAACTGCCTGGGCATCCGCCAGGGCGATGAGGCCTATGGCGTATGGAAGCTACGCCGGGGCGACGCGGCCGTGGCGCACCCGGTGCGAACGCGCGGCAGCCTGACCACCAATGACGGCGAGATTGCCGTGGCCTGGGCGCTGGACGGCCACGGCATCGTCATGCGCTCGGAATGGGACGTCGCGCGTTACCTGCGCAGCGGCCGCCTGGTGGAAGTGCTGCCCCAATGGCGAACGCCAGAGGCCGACATCCGCGCGGTTTACCCGCAGCGGCTCCAGACATCGGCGCGGGTGCGGGCTTTTGTGGACTACATTGCCGCGGCGTTTGCGTCGCTGAACCAGGCGCGCGAGGTGCGGGCCGCCGCGCGCGCGCGGCGGTAGCCGCTGGGGCAGGGATCTGGCAACTACGCCGCCGGCTCGCTGCCCAGCGCATCCAGCAGATCCGGGATCAAACCGGCCAGCTCGCCGGTCAGGATGGCGGCATCGGCGTCAAATCCATCGTCGTCCTTGCCCGGCTTGTCCACACCTTCCATCACCACGTCCAGCAGCTTGATGCGGCGCACCTGGCCCATGTCGCTCAGCACGAACGACACACGGTCGTTCCAGGTCATGGCCAGTTGGGTTGGCACCTTGCCTGCGGCGATGTGCTGCGCGATTTCATCGATGTCCAGCGTGTGGCGCGCGTAGCGCACGCTGGACTTCTGGTCGTCGGGCGTTTTCAGCTCACAGTCGCGGTCGATGGAGAAGTTGTAGGGCGCCTCGCGCGTGCTGAGCCATTGAGACATGGCGACCGACGGCGACAGTTCGGTGTGGATGGGCTGCAGGTCCAGCGCCGCGCCGACACCAGGAATCTCCAGCAGCGACTCCAGCAGGGCCGACACGATCCGGTCGGCGCCGGCCAGCGTGCCGGCGTCCACCACCAGAAGCTTGTGTTGTGGTGCGAGCCACAGCAGCGTGTGGCTGCGCTTGGTGAAGGCGCGCGGCAGCAGGTCCAGCAGCACCTCTTCCTTGAACTCTTTCTTGGCGCGCGAGCCCACGCGCTCCTGGCCGGTCTCTTTCTTGTACCGCTCGATCTTTTCTTCAACAGCGGCCTTGATTGCCGACGAGGGCACGGCGCGCTTTTCGGTACACAGCTTCAGGATCAACTGGCCGCCAACGAGTTCGGCAAGTTGCGTATGCTTGCCGCCGCGCGGCGCCACCCAGCCGCTGCTCTCGGCCTGGGTGGGCCCGCAGGGCACGAAGCGGGTCTTTTGCAGCACTTTCTCAAGCGCGGCAACCGGGGGCAGCTCGAAGCCGTCGCCGATGCGGAAATAACAGGCGTTTTTGAACATGAGGGGCGCATTCTAGGGCCGGATGCGCGCAGCATCCGTCACCAGAACGCACCGGGCCGGTTACTGGCGGATCTTGCCTGCGCCCGTCACGATGGACAGCTCCACAAACCTGGAGCCTGAACGCATGCCGGGCTTGAAGCCCACGCGGTAGCCGCCCATGTCGGTTTCCACCGTGTCCAGCGCCGCGACGAAAGCCTCACGGCTGGCCTTGGCACCCATGCGCCGCGCCGCCTCCACAATGGTCTTGCCGGCGATGTAGCCTTCCATCATGGCGTAGCTGGGCGGTACCTCCAGGTTGGGCGTCTTGGCCACGGTGTCGGCGAACTCCTTGGCCAGACGGCCCGAAATCTTGTAAGGGCTGGGTGTGACCTGCGCAATGGCAATGCCCTGCATGGTTTCCTCGCCCAGGCGCTGGGCCAGCTGCTCGATGTCGGCGCCCGACTGCGCAAACAGCTGCGCGGCGCCGCCGGCCAGGCGGTATTGCTCGATGAACCCGGCCGCGGCCGAGCCGGTGGCCAGCATGATGATGGCTTGCGGCGGCGTCTTCAGGAAGATGTCGATGGCCGGCGACACGCGCGCCGTGCCCGCCGGGTAGGTGGCGCGCGCGGTGATGGTGCTGCCGGTTTTTTTGGTGATTTCGTCCACGGCGGCCGTCAGCGCTGCGGCACCCGGGCCGTCTTCATGGAACAGGCCCAGCCGCGTGATGCCCACGGTAGCCAGGTGCTCGGCGATCTTGGTGATCTCGTCGCGCAGGCCGGCGCGCACGCTGTACAGGTAGGGCACGTCGGGGCGGATTTCGGTGGTGCGGTAGCCCACCAGCGCGATCTTTTCCTTTTCCAGCACGCCTGACTTGACCAGCTCGGCAATGCTGCGGTTGCCGAAGTAGCCCGCCAGCGCAATCGGCTTGCTTTCGGCCAGGACCTGGGTGGTGGCCGACAGCGTGTCTTCAGGCCGGCCGCCGTCGTCCTTGCGGACCAGGCTGAAGGTGTGGCCGCCCGCGCCGCCGGCCTTGTTGGCGTTGTTGAAAGCCAGCTGCAGCCCGGCGGAATAGGCCCGGCCCTGGATGGCCTCCAGGCCCGACAGCGGGGCAACCTGGGCAATGACGAGCTGGGCGGCGCCGGCAACCTGCACGGCCAATGTGGCGGCCACGGTCACCGCGCCGTGAATGAACGGCATGTACTTCTTCATGTTGTCTCCTCGGACCTGGCAGGTTTCTGCCAACCCCTGAACTTTAGGCGATATGCGCCTGAAGTGGCCCTGTGGAGAACACTTACGTTTTGCTGACGCGAGCCCGCATCACTGCAGCTTGGCGCCCGCCTGGAACCACTGGCCAATCAGCGCACGTTCAGCGTCGGTGATGCCGGTGCTGTTGTTCATGGGCATCAGCTTGGTGACCACGGCTTGCTGGTAGACGGCCTGGGCATGCTGCTTGAGCGCATCGGGCGTGTCCAGGCGCACGTTCTTCATCTGCACCTGCGCGCCATGGCACATGTAACAGCGCTGTTCCAGCACCTTCTGCACGTCGGCATAGGTTGCGGGCGCGGCCGCCAGCGGCTGGGCTGCAGCCGCAGCCTGCGGCGCGGGCTTGAGCCACACGATCACGCCCACGATCACCGCCAAACCCACCAGCGCATAGGGCAGCGGGTGCGGGTTGCGGCCCAGCTTGTAACCATGGCGCATCACAAAGAACTGGCGGATGGCCGCGCCTGCAAACATCATGAGGATCAGCACGAGCCAGTTGTGCGGGTGGCTGTAGGTAAAGCTGTAGTGGTTGCTCAGCATGGCAAACAGCACCGGCAGCGTGAAATAGGTGTTGTGCACGCTGCGTTGCTTGCCGCGCATGCCGTGGATCGGGTCCACCGGCTGGCCGGCCTTGATGGCTGCAATGACCGTCTTCTGGCCAGGGATGATCCAGAAGAACACGTTGGCGCTCATGGCCGTGGCAATCATGGCGCCCACCAGCAAAAAGGCGGCGCGCCCGGCAAACCAGTGGCAGGCCAGCCACGACGCCACGCACACCAGGCCCAGAACCAGCGCGCCCACAATGGCGTCGCCATTCTTCTTTTGCCCGAAGTACTGGCAGATCAGGTCGTAAAGAATCCAGAACACCACCAGGAACGACACCGCCACGCCGATGGCCGCGCCCGGCGACCAGTCCATCAGGCTCTTGTCGATCAGATAGGTGCTGGCGCTCCAGAGGTAAGACACCGTGAACAGCGCAAAGCCGCTGAGCCAGGTGCTGTAGCTTTCCCAGTAGAACCAGTGCAGGTGCGAAGGCAGCTTGGGCGGCGATACGTTGAACTTGACCGGGTGGTAAAAGCCACCGCCGTGCACGGCCCAGAGCTCGCCGCTGACGCCCTGCTTCTTCAGGTCCTCATCGACAGGGGGCGTGAGGCTGCTGTCCAGGAAGACGAAATAAAACGAGGAGCCGACCCAGGCAATGGCAGTGATGACGTGGACCCAGCGCAGCAGCAGGTTGGCCCAGTCGAGGAGGTAGCTTTCCATGTCTCAACCTTCAAGCCTGCTCACCACTGCGGGCGCTCTGAGCAGATGTAGGGCCGCGAACACTTGATGGCTCCGCTGCGGCTTGTGAACTGAAGTGTATACAGTTTTGGACTGGAACGCCATGGCGGATTCCTAGGGTTTTCCCGCCGGCAGGGCTTGCAACAACTGTGCCGCCACGCTCACCGCAATCACCTCGGGCTGCTTGCCGGTGATGCCGGGCAGGCCGATGGGGCTGGTTACCCGGGCCAGCTCAGCGGCGGTGAAGCCGCGCTCCTCCAGCCGGTGGCGAAAGGTCGCCCATTTGCTCTTGCTGCCGATCAGTCCGACGTACGGCAAGTCGTTGCGCTCACGCAGGCGGCGCAGGCAGGCCGCCACGACATCCAGGTCTTCGGCATGGCTGAAGCTCATGATCAGCACGTGGGCACCGGCGGGCAGATCCGCGACCGCCGCCTGCACCGGGTCAGAGTGCTCGCAGGCCACGTTGAACGGCACGTCCGCCGGGAAAATCTCGTCGCGGCTGTCCACCCAGGTCACGCTGAACGGCAGCGTGCCCAGTACCTGCATCAGCGCTTTGCCCACATGACCACCGCCAAACAGCGCCACGGGGGAAAAGCGGGCCTGCAGCCGCTGCGCCAGCGCCGGTGCGTCGGACGGCGTCACCGGCTCAAACCGCAGCTGCACCACACCGCCGCAACACTGGCCCAGGCTCGGGCCCAGCGGGTACCTGCGCGTGACGGTACCTGCACCGCCCAGCATCTGGCGCGCCTCGTCAATCGCCTGAAACTCCAGGTTGCCGCCGCCAATGGTGTTGATGACCTCCGCGGGCAGCACCGCCATCCAGGCGCCCACCTCACGCGGGCCGGAGCCCTGCACGTCATGCACGCTCACCAGCACCGCCGGCCCCTGCTGCAGGGCCAGTATCAGCTGGTGGACGTGCAGGTTGCTCATCAGCCGCCTTATGAGCCGCGGTAAGTGCTGTACG
This sequence comes from Caenimonas sp., assembly GCA_040376925.1. GTDB lineage: Bacteria > Pseudomonadota > Gammaproteobacteria > Burkholderiales > Burkholderiaceae_C > RAM1. Next base: position 25,461 of record JBEIPU010000027.1, read on the forward strand.
TCCAGGGCGTGCAGACCAAAGGCACGTGGTAGTGCTGGTCGGTGTGTGCCACACCAAAGTCAATGCTCACCTGGTCCAGAAACGGCGGGTCGGGCAGCTGCACGCCCTTGGCACGGAAGTAGCCCGCCACGTCAAACACCAGGCGGTAGGTGCCCTTTTGCAGGCTGGCGTTGTCATACAGCGGGCCGTCGGGGTTGCGGCCGTCGCTGTTGAGGGTGAACTGCTTGACCTGCGTGGCGGTGCCGTTCTCTGTCTTGTACAGCGTGACAGTCATGCCGGCGGCGGGGCAGCCGTGGGCGGTGTCCAGGACGTGTGTGCTCAGGCCCATAGGGGTTCCTCTTTGGTTGGCATTCGTTGGATTTTCGATCGTTGCATTGCGCAGCTTTGCAGTGACGTTGTTGGCCCCCTGCCGGTGGCGCAGTTGGTCCCTGCTTGGCGGCGGGCGGTGTGCGGCGGGGCGATTTCTGCGGTGGCGAGAAGCGCAGGGGGGAGTGTTGGCGCGCGCAAGCGCGCTTCGTCAACATGCTCGCCGCGGCTGTCTGAGCGGAATGGAGCGAAGCGCAATGCAGCGAGTTCCGCGGCGCAACCGACCCCCGAGCATCGCAGCGCAGTTTTCGCGAAGCGAAAACCGCCGCAGTATGAGCCCCGCCGCACACCGCCCGCCGCCAAGCAGCGCGCGAAATAGCAGCGGAACAGAACGGGGCGAAACAGTATTGCTTCATTTCAGTCGACAGAAGTGTATACACTTTTCGGATTTGCAGCTATCATCCGCCGCATGGAGACATCCACCACCAGCCATATCGTCGAGTCGCTGACCCGCGCCATCGTCGACCACAAGCTGCAGCCCGGCACCAAACTGGCCGAGCAAAAGCTCGCTGACCATTTTGGCGTGTCGCGCACGCTGGTACGCCAGGCGCTGTTCCAGCTGTCGCAAAACCGGCTGATCCGCCTGGAGCCTGCGCGCGGTGCTTTTGTGGCGGCCCCGTCTGCCGACGAAGCACGCCAGGTCTTTGCGGTGCGCCGCATGCTGGAGGCCGAGATGACCCGCGCCTTTGTGCGTGAAGTCACACCCGCCAAAATCCGCGCGCTGAAAGACCACGTGGCCCAGGAAAAGGCCGCCGTGCAGAAGAACGACCCCGCCAGCCGCACCGAGCTGCTGGGCGACTTTCATGTGCGCATGGCGGAGCTGATGGGCAACGAAGTGCTGGCGCAGATGCTGGGCGAGCTGATCTCGCGCTGCGCGCTCATCACGCTGATGTACCAGAGCAGCAGCGAGGCCGAACACTCCAACGACGAACACGCCGAAATCGTCAAGGCCCTGGCCGCCAAGGACGAAGAACGCGCCGTGCGCCTGATGACAGAACACCTGCAGCATGTGGAAGAAAGCCTGGCTTTTGACCGCACTTTGCCCACCAACGACATCGCACTCGCCCTGGCCTGACATGCCGACCACCTACGACACCACCCTGCCCTACCCGCGCGACCTGGTCGGCTACGGCCGCAACCCGCCGCATGCGCAATGGCCCGGTAACGCCCGCATTGCGGTGCAGTTTGTGCTGAATTACGAAGAAGGCGGCGAAAACGCCGTGCTGCATGGCGACGCCGGCTCGGAACAGTTCCTGTCTGAAATGTTCAACCCGGCCGCCTACCCGGCGCGCCACCTGAGCATGGAAGGCATCTACGAATACGGCTCGCGCGTGGGTGTGTGGCGGCTGCTGCGCGAATTTGAAAAGCGCGGACTGCCTCTGACGGTGTTTGGCGTCAGCATGGCGCTGCAACGCCACCCCGAGCTGACCCGCGCCTTTGTGGAGCTGGGCCACGAGATCGCCTGCCACGGCTGGCGCTGGATCCATTACCAGGGCATGGACGAAGCCACCGAGCGCGAGCACATGCGTATCGGCATGGAAATCATCACCAAGATGACTGGCCAGAGAAGAGATCAACCAGACGCCGTACACGGCGTGGGCTGGTACACCGGCCGCGACAGCCCCAACACGCGCCGCCTGGTGGCCGACTACGGCGGCTTTGAGTACGACAGCGACTACTACGGCGACGACCTGCCGTTCTGGATGAAGGTGCAAAAGACCGACGGCACCACCGTGCCGCACCTGGTCGTGCCCTACACGCTGGACACCAACGACATGCGCTTTTCGCTGCCGCAGGGCTTTGCGCAGGGCGACGACTTCTTCACCTACCTGCGCGACAGCTTTGACGTGCTGTACGCAGAGGGCGTGGAGTCCCCAAAAATGCTGAACGTGGGCATGCACTGCCGGCTGCTGGGGCGGCCCGGGCGCATGCTGGCGCTGCAGCGCTTTCTGGACCATATCGCCCAGCATGACCGCGTCTGGGTGTGCCGCCGCATCGACATTGCGCGCCACTGGAAGCAAACGCATCCTTATCAGGGTTGAACATGGCACTCGCACTTGAACAGATCAACACGGCGACGGCCGCCGACGCCGCCGCACTGCTGGACGGCCTGTACGAACATTCTCCCTGGGTGGCGCAGGCCGCGCTGGCCCACCGCCCCTTCCGCTCACTGGCGCACCTGAAGCACGTGATGGCCAACGTCGTGCGCGACGCGGGCACCGACAGACAGCTCACACTGATCCGCGCCCACCCCGAGCTCGCCGGCAAGGCCATGGTCAGCAAGACGCTGACGGCCGAATCCACCAATGAGCAAGGCAAGGCCGGCCTGACCGATTGCACATCTGAAGAATTTGCGCGCATCCAGCAGCTCAACACCGACTACAACGCCAAGTTCGGCTTCCCGTTCATCCTGGCGGTGCGCGGGCCGCGCGGCACCGGGCTGAGCCGCCACGACATCATCGACACCTTTGCCCGCCGCCTGGACAACCACCCCGACTTCGAGCTGGGCGAGGCGCTGCGCAACATCCACCGCATTGTGGAGATCCGCCTGAACGACAAGTTTGGCGTGGAGCCCACTTTGGGCAACCTGGTGTGGGACTGGCAGGAAAAACTGGCCCAGCACAGCGACCCCGGCTTTGCCGAAAAAGGCCAGCTCACCGTCACCTACCTGACCGACGCGCACCGCGCCTGCGCCCAGCGCATCAGCACGAACATGCGCGAAGCCGGTTTTGACGAAGTGCACATCGACGCCGTGGGCAATGTGGTGGGCCGCTACAAGGCCAGCCAGCCCGGCGCCAAAACCCTGATGACCGGCAGCCATTACGACACCGTGCGCAACGGCGGCAAGTACGACGGGCGCCTGGGCATCTTCACGCCCATGGCCTGCGTGGCCGAGCTGTCGCGCCAGGGCAAGCGTCTGCCGTTTGACTTTGAAGTGATCGCCTTTGCCGAAGAAGAAGGCCAACGCTACAAGGCAACCTTCCTGGGCTCGGGCGCGCTCATCGGCCAGTTCAATAACGCCTGGCTGGACCAGAAGGACGCTGACGGGGTCCCCATGCGCGAGGCCATGCAGCACGCCGGCCTTTGCATAGACGACATCCCCAAACTGCAGCGCAACCCGGCCGATTACCTGGGCTTTGTGGAAGTGCACATCGAACAGGGCCCGGTGCTGACCGAGATGGATTTGCCGCTGGGCATCGTGACCTCCATCAACGGCGGTGTGCGCTATTTGTGCGAAGTGACCGGCATGGCCAGCCATGCCGGCACCACGCCCATGAACCGCCGGCGTGACGCGCTGTCGGCCGTGGCCGAGCTGTCGCTGTACATCGAGCAGCGCGCGGCGCGCGACGGTGATTCGGTGGGCACCATCGGCATCTGCACGGTGCCCGGCGGCTCCACCAATGTGGTGCCGGGCCGCTGCCAGTTCACGCTGGACCTGCGCGCGCCGAATGACCCGCAGCGCGACGCGATGGTGACCGATGTGCTGGCCGAGCTGGCCAAAATCTGCGAACGCCGTGGTTTGCGCCCCACCACCGAGGTCACCATGCGCGCCGCAGCAGCGCCCAGCGCAACCGATTGGCAGCAGCGCTGGGAACGCGCGGTGGACGCCCTGGGCGTGCCGCTGTACCGCATGCCCAGCGGCGCGGGCCACGACGCCATGAAGCTGCACGAGGTCATGCCCCAGGCCATGCTGTTTGTGCGGGGGCAAAACGCCGGCATCAGCCACAACCCGCTGGAGTCGACGACCAGTGATGACATGCAGCTGGCTGTGGAAGCGTTTCAGTTGCTGTTGTCTGATCTCG
>JBEIPU010000134.1:0-11594 GCA_040376925.1 Caenimonas sp.
AAAGCTCACCGGCAATTAAGCGGCGAGTGCGAAACGTTCGTCGTTTGCAGTTAGTTTGTTTGAATCTGTTTTACGAGCGCATTCAGCTCGACATGCCCTGCCACGCGTCCGAACCCACGTCGAAACCAGTGCAGCCCCAAGCCTTGTATTTTAGGCGCTTGTTGCCTATTGCAAGAGCAAAAGCAGCTCGGAAGGCGACTGAATATGTGCGTGGGCACCCCATTGATGGGTGTCGGCGTTGTGGCCCAGGTAGCCATAGGCCGCGGCCACCGTGCCCATGCCGGCGGCCAGGCCGGCCACTACGTCGCGCTCGTCATCGCCCACATACACACAGCGCTGCGGCGCCACGCCCAGTTGCCGGGCGGCCTCCAGCAGCGGCGCGGGGTGCGGCTTGGCGTGGGGTGTGCTGTCGCCACCCACCACGGTGCCGGCCGTGGCAAACAGCGGCATGCTGCGCGTGAGCGGCGCGGCAAATCGCATGGACTTGTTGGTCACCACACCCCAGGGCAGCCCCCTCTGGCGCAGTTGGCCGATCAGTTCGGCCACGCCGTCAAACACATACGTCAGCTCGGTCATGCGGCGCTCATAGTTCACAAAGAACTCTTCGCGCATGGCGTTGTAGTCCGGGTGGTCCGGCGTCATGCCGAACGCCACACCGAGCATGCCGCGCGCACCCGCGCCGGCCATGGGCCGGTACAGGTCAGCAGCCAGTGACGCAAGCCCCCGGTCGGTACGCATCTTGTCTGCGGCGGCACCCAGGTCGGGCGCGCTGTCGATCAGGGTACCGTCCAGGTCAAACAGGACGGCCTCAATGTTCCTGAACATCACAGCTTGCGCGTCGCGTGCAGGTAGTTCACGCTGGTATCGGCCGACAGCCAGTAGCGCCGGGTCAGCGGGTTGTATTCCATGCCGCGCGTGGCCTGCAGGTCCAGCCCCGCCTGGCGGCAGTAGCCCGCAAGTTCGCTGGGGCGGATCAGCTTGGCATATTCATGCGTTCCGCGCGGCAGCATGTTGAGCACATATTCGGCCCCGACGATGGCAAACAGGAACGACTTCGGGTTGCGGTTGATGGTGGAAAAGAACACCCAGCCCCCCGGCTTGACCAGCGTGGCACAGGCCCGCACGACCGATGCCGGGTCCGGCACGTGCTCGAGCATCTCCATGCAGGTCACCATGTCAAACCGGCCGGGCGCTTCGTCCGCCAGATCTTCGGCGCTGATTTCGCGGTACTGCACGCGCGGGGTTTGCGCCTCCAGCGCGTGGAGTTGCGCGACCTTCAAGGCCTTGGTGGCCAGATCAATGCCGGTGACATCGGCACCTTGACGCGCCATGGCATCGGCCAGGATGCCGCCGCCGCACCCCACGTCCAGCACCTGCTTGCCCGCCAGGGGCGCCAGGCCGTTGATCCACGCCAGGCGCAGGGGGTTGATCTGGTGCAGTGGCCGGAATTCGCTGTCCGGGTCCCACCAGCGGTGGGCCAGGTCCGAAAACTTGGCCAGCTCTGCCGGGTCGGCGTTTACAGAATTGCTCATGCGTGTATTTTGCTTTGACCATGAAAAAAGCCCCGTTGCCGGGGCTTTTTCTGGAGTAGTCCTTGCGGATTACTTGTTGGCGCGGGTGCCGACCACTTCGATTTCCACGCGACGGTTCTTGGCGCGGCCTTCGGCGGTCTTGTTGTCAGCCACGGGCTGCTTCTCGCCCTTGCCTTCGGTGTAAACGCGGTTCTTCTCGATGCCCTTGGACACGAGGTAGGCCTTGACGGACTCAGCGCGGGCCACCGACAGCTTCTGGTTGTAGGCGTCGGAACCAACGGAGTCGGTGTGGCCGACAGCGATGATCACTTCCAGGTTGATGTCCTTGACCTTGCTGGTCAGGTCGTCGAGCTTGGCCTTGCCTTCGGGCTTGAGGACGGACTTGTCGAAGTCGAAGAATGCGTCAGCAGCGTACGTCACCTTGGTGGCTGCGGGCGGCTGGGGAGCCGGGGCCGGTGCCGGGGGACGCGCAGCGGGAGCCGGCGCCGCAGCGGCGGGAGCCGGTGCCGGAGCAGCGGCGGGAGCCGGGGCCGGGGCGGGAGCAGCCACAATGGCGCCATCGCAACCGGCAGCTGCCGTTGCGGGGGTCCAGTTGGCATTGCGCCAGCACAGTTCGTTGGTGCCGTTCTTCCAAACGAGTTCGGAAGTGCCATTGCGCCAGTTGTCGATCGTCTGGGCGCCAGCGGCGGTTGCGAGCGCAGCGGAGGCAAACAACATCGCCACTTTGTTCAGTTTCTTCATGGTTCTCCTCTTGGGGAAAAAGCCGCAGCCGCGCTGCGTTATTGGACGATTAAGGTGACCATCACCAAAAGCGTTGAGGCAATTGTGCCACACGTCCCCAAGGCCGCAACGGTTATTGGCTCAGGCATACGTAGGACAAAACCGCATCGAGCAGTTGTGTTGCGGGTTAGCGACAAGCGCTTGGCCGTAAAATTCGTCTCTTTCCCGCCGCACCCGCCCTCTCATGACCCAGTTCGCCAAAGAAACCCTGCCCATCAGTCTTGAAGAGGAGATGCGGCGCAGCTACCTCGATTACGCGATGAGCGTGATCGTGGGGCGCGCATTGCCTGATGCGCGCGACGGCCTGAAGCCCGTGCACCGGCGCGTGCTGTACGCCATGCACGAGCTGAACAATGACTGGAACCGGCCTTACAAGAAGTCCGCCCGCATCGTCGGCGACGTGATCGGCAAGTACCACCCGCACGGCGACCAGTCGGTGTACGACACCATCGTGCGGCTGGCGCAGGATTTCTCCATGCGCCACATGCTGGTGGACGGCCAGGGCAACTTCGGCTCGGTGGACGGCGACAACGCGGCGGCGATGCGTTACACGGAAATCCGCCTGTCCAAGATCGCGCATGAAATGATTGCCGACATCGACAAGGAGACCGTCGATTTCCAGGGCAACTACGACGGCAGCGAAAAGGAACCCAAGGTCCTGCCCAGCAAGCTGCCCAACCTCCTGGTCAACGGCTCGGGCGGCATCGCTGTGGGCATGGCCACCAACATCCCGCCGCACAACCTCAATGAAGTGGTGGACGGCTGCCTGCACCTGCTGCGCAACCCGGATGCGTCGATTGACGAGCTGATGGAGATCATCCCGGCGCCGGACTTCCCCACCGCCGGCATCATCTATGGCATCAATGGCGTCAAGGACGGCTACCGCACCGGCCGCGGCCGCGTGGTGATGCGCGCCAAGTGCCACTTCGAGGACATCGATCGTGGCCAGCGCCAGGCCATCATCGTTGACGAGCTGCCCTACCAGGTCAACAAGAAGACGCTGCAGGAGCGCATGGCCGAGCTGGTCAATGAAAAGAAGATCGAAGGCATCAGCCACATCCAGGACGAGTCCGACAAGTCCGGTATGCGCCTGGTGATCGAACTCAAGCGCGGCGAGGTACCCGAGGTGGTACTGAACAACCTGTACAAACAGACCCAGCTGCAGGACACCTTTGGCATCAACATGGTGGCGCTGATCGACGGCCAGCCCCGCCTGTGCAACCTGAAGATGCTGATCGAGGTGTTCCTGCAGCACCGCCGCGAAGTGGTGACGCGCCGCACCGTGTTTGCCCTGCGCAAGGCGCGCGAACGCGGCCATGTCCTCGAAGGCCTGGCGGTGGCGCTGGCCAACATTGACGAATTCATCCGCATCATCCGTGAGTCACCCACGCCGCCGGTGGCCAAGGCCGAGCTGATGACCCGCCCCTGGGACAGCAAGCTGGTGCGCGAGATGCTTACCCGCACGCGCGCGGACGGCGGCATCGTCAATGCCGACGATTACCGACCCGAGAGCCTGGAAAAGGAATTCGGCATGGGCAGCGACGGGCTGTACCGCCTGTCGGACACGCAGGCCCAGGAAATCCTGCAGATGCGCCTGCAGCGCCTGACCGGCCTGGAGCAGGACAAGATCGTGGCCGAGTACAAGGACGTCATGGCCGAGATCGACGACCTGCTGGACATTCTGGCCAAGCCGGCCCGCGTGTCCACCATCATCAGCGAAGAGCTGACCGCGCTGAAGCAGGAGTTCGGCCAGACCAAGCTGGGCGCGCGCCGCAGTGTGGTGGAACACAACGCGCAGGATCTCGCGACCGAAGACCTCATTACGCCCACCGACATGGTGGTGACGCTGTCCCACGCCGGCTACATCAAGAGCCAGCCCTTGTCTGAATACCGCGCGCAAAAGCGTGGCGGGCGCGGCAAGCAGGCGACGGCGACCAAGGAAGACGACTGGGTTGACCAGTTGTTCATCGCCAACACACACGACTGGATCCTGTGCTTTTCCAACCGCGGCCGCATGTACTGGCTCAAGGTCTGGGAAGTTCCGGCGGGCTCGCGCGGCTCGCGTGGCCGGCCCATCGTCAACATGTTCCCGCTGCAGGACGGCGAAAAAATCAACGTGGTGCTGCCGCTGACCGGCGACAACCGCAGCTTCCCCGCCGACCACTACGTGTTCATGGCCACCAGCATGGGCACGGTCAAGAAGACCGCGCTGGACGAATTCAACAACCCGCGCAAGGGCGGCATCATTGCCGTCAACCTGGACGACGGCGACTACCTGATTGGCGCCGCGCTGACTGACGGCAAGCACGACGTGATGCTGTTCTCCGACGGAGGCAAGGCGGTTCGCTTTGATGAAGATGACGTGCGCCCGCTGGGCCGTGCCGCTCGCGGTGTGCGCGGCATGGCGCTGGACCCGGGCCAGAGCGTGATTGCCATGCTGGTGGCCGAGGACGAGCAGCAAAGCGTGCTGACCGCCACGGTCAACGGCTATGGCAAGCGCACCCCGATCGGCGAATACACCCGCCACGGCCGCGGCACCAAGGGCATGATCGCCATCCAGCAAAGCGAGCGCAACGGCAAGGTCGTGGCAGCCACCCTGGTGCATGCGGATGACGAGATCATGCTGATCACCGACAAGGGCGTGCTGGTGCGCACCCGCGTCAGCGAGATCCGCGAGCTGGGCCGTGCCACGCAAGGCGTCACGCTGATCGGCCTGGACGAAGGCTCCAAGCTGAGCGGGCTGCAACGCATCGTTGAAAACGACGCCGCCGCGCCCGAAGGCGACGACCCCGACGCGCCCGAGGCTGCGTCCGACAGCTGATCCCCGCCGTCCTGAACCCGGCCCGCGCTGCTGACTCCGGCGGCCGGATCAGGCTTTTGTCCCTGTCTGCACGGTGAACCACACCATGGAACGTCCTTACAACTTCTCCGCCGGCCCAGCCGCCATCCCGCCTGAAGTCCTGCAACAGGCCGCGGCCGAAATGCTCGACTGGCAGGGCAGCGGCATGAGCGTGATGGAGATGAGCCACCGCGGCAAGGAGTTCATTTCGATTTATGAACAGGCTGAGGCTGCACTGCGCGAATTGCTGGCGGTGCCCGCCCACTTTCGCATCCTGTTCATGCAAGGTGGCGGGCTGGGCGAGAACGCCATCGTGCCTATGAACCTGTCGCGCGCCGCTGCGATGGACATCGTGGTGACGGGCAGCTGGAGCCAGAAGTCTCGCAAGGAGGCCGCCAAATACTGCAGCCAGGTCAACACCGTGGCCAGCAATGAGGCCGACGGCCACACCACCCTGCCCGACCCGGCAGGCTGGCAGCTGGGCATCGGCTCCAGCTACGTGCATGTGTGCACCAACGAAACCATTCACGGTGTGGAGTTCCACAGCCTGCCCGACCTGAAGGCGCTGGGCAGCGATGCGCCGCTGGTGATCGATTTCTCGTCGCATGTGGCGTCACGCCCGGTGGACTGGTCGCGCGTGGGCCTGGCGTTTGGTGGCGCGCAGAAAAACCTCGGCCCTGCCGGCCTGACGCTGGTGGTGGTGCGCGAAGACCTGCTGGGTCATGCCCTGCCGATCTGTCCAAGCGCGTTTGACTACAAGATCGTGGCCGACAACCAGTCGATGTACAACACCCCGCCCACATGGGGCATCTACATCGCGGGCCTGACGTTCCAGTGGCTGCTGCGCCAGGGCGGCGTGGCCGAGATGGAGCGGCGCAACATCGAGAAAGCGCAGTTGCTGTACGGCTACATCGACAACTCCCAGCTGTATGTCAACAAGGTTGCGGCCAATTGCCGCTCGCGCATGAACGTGCCGTTCTTCCTGCGGGACGAATCGCGCAACGACGCCTTCCTGGCGGGCGCGCGCGCGCGTGGCCTGCTGCAGCTCAAGGGTCACAAGTCCGTGGGCGGCATGCGCGCCAGCATCTACAACGCCATGCCGCTGGCCGGCGTGCAGGCGCTGGTGGGCTACATGCGAGAATTTGAGCAAAAGCACAGCTGAGACATTCGCCGACATGCCCAAAACCCTTGCGGAACTCCGCATCCAGATCGACGCCGTGGACGGCGAACTGCTCGCCCTGCTCAACCGCCGGGCGGCGCTGGCCAATGAGGTCGGCGAGATCAAGCGCGCGGAAGGCTCCCCGGTGTTCCGCCCCGAGCGCGAGGCCCAGGTCATCAATGGCCTGCAGGCGGCCAACCAGGGTCCGCTGAAGGCCGAGAACGTGGCCACGGTCTGGCGCGAAATCATGTCGGCCTGCCGGGCGCTGGAAGCGCCGCAACGCGTGGCCTACCTGGGCCCCAAGGGCACCTTCAGCGAGCAGGCGGCGGTGCAGTTCTTTGGCTCCAGCATCCAGCATGTGCCCTGCGTGAATTTTGACGAGGTGTTCCATGCCGCCACCGCTGGCACGGCCGACTTCGGTGTGGTGCCCGTGGAAAACAACACCGAAGGCGTCGTCACGCGCTCGCTGGATTTGCTGCTGCAGTCGCCACTGCACATCGTGGGCGAGATCAGCCTGCTGGTGCGCCACCATCTGCTGCGCACCTCCGATTCACTGGAGGGCATTGAAGTCGTGCTGGCGCACCCGCAGGCGCTGGCGCAGTGCCAGGGCTGGCTGGCCAAACATCTGCCGAACGTGGAGCGGCGGGCCGTGTCCAGCAATGCCGAAGGCGCGCGACTGGCCGCGGGCAACCCGGCCTGGGCCGGCATCGCGGGCGAACGGGCCGGCAGCGAATTTGGCCTGCACACCGTGGCGCACGCTATCCAGGACGACGCCTTCAACCGCACCCGATTTGCGGTGGTGTGCCTGCCGCAGACGCTGGCAGCGCCGCAGGCCTCGGGCAAGGACTGCGTGAGCCTGGTGGTGTCCGTGCCCAACAAGCCCGGCGCGGTACACGACATCCTGGTGCCGCTCAAGCAGCACGGCGTGTCCATGACCCGGTTCGAGTCGCGCCCTGCCCGCTCGGGCCAGTGGGAATACTATTTTTATATTGATGTGCAAGGTCACCCGTCGCAGCCGCATGTAGCAGCTGCGCTGCAGGACCTTCAGTCGTTGTGCGCGTTCTACAAGGTGCTGGGCACCTACCCCATAGGCGAATGATGTTTGAACAACTAGGTCTGATCGGTTGCGGCTTGATGGGCGGGTCGTTCGCCCTGGCCATGAAGCGGGCCGGCCTGGTCAAGCGCGTGGTGGGTTACAGCAAGTCGCCCTCCACTACCGAGCGCGCGCGCCAGATGGGCGTGATCGACGTGGAAGCGCCCTCTGCGCTACTCGCAGTCTCGGGCGCGGACATTGTCCTGCTGGCCGTGCCGGTATCAGCCACCGAAGCCACGCTCAAGGCCATCAAGCACCTGGTCACGGCCAACACGCTGATCATGGATGTGGGCTCCACCAAGCGCGACGTCGTGGACGCCGCGCGCCGTGTACTGGGCGTGCATGTGGCGACGTTTGTGCCGGCCCACCCGGTGACGGGCAAGGAAGTCTCTGGCGTGGACCATGCCGACCCGGACCTGTACGTGGGAAAACAGGTCGTCCTCACACCCATTGAGCGCACCATGACTGCCAAGCTCAAGCAGGCGGTGGACCTGTGGACGGCGCTGGGCTGCAAGGTCATCCAGATGTCGCCGGAATCGCATGACGCAGCCTTTGCCGCCGTCAGCCACCTGCCGCACCTGATTGCCTTTGCACTGATCAACGGCATCACCGGGCAGAACCACGGCAAGGACTTCCTGTCGCTGGCGGGGCCCGGGTTTCGTGACTTCACGCGCATTGCGGCCAGCGACCCCAAGGTCTGGCGCGACATCCTGCTGGCCAACCGCGAAGAGCTGCTTGCGCAATCCAGGATCTTCCAGGACACGCTTCAGGCCATGGAGCGCACGATCGCCAGCGGCAATGCCGATGCGCTGGAAAACCTGATCAACCAGGCCAGTGCGGCCCGTGCCCACTGGCGCATGGGCGCCAACCCCAAAAAGTAATGTTCTCTACCGCGTTCCTGGACATCCCCCCTCTGGCCAGCGCGGGAGGCACGGTCACGCTGCCCGGCTCCAAAAGCATCTCCAACCGGGTGCTGCTGCTGGCTGCGCTGTGCGCGGGCACCACTACCGTCCATGACCTGCTGGACTCCGACGACACCCGCGTCATGCTGGACGCGCTGCGCCAGCTGGGCTGCGCCGTGGCGCATGAGGGCGCCGTGGTGCATATCACCGGCCTGGGCGGGCGGGCACCGGCGGCGCCGGCCAGGCTGTTCATGGGCAATGCGGGCACGGCCATGCGGCCGCTGACGGCTGCGCTGGCTGTACTGGGCGGCGACTTTGAACTGAGCGGTGTGCCACGCATGCACGAGCGCCCCATTGGCGACCTGGTGGATGCGCTGCGGCAGCTGGGTTGCACCGTCCAGTACCTGGGCAATGAAGGCTTTCCGCCGCTGCGCATCGGCCACCCCACGCTGTCGCTGGACGCGCCGATCCGCGTGCGCGGCGATGTGTCCAGCCAGTTCCTGACCGCGTTGCTGCTGGCGCTGCCGCTGGTGGCCAGGCGTGATGTGGTAATCGAGGTGGTGGGCGAGCTGATTTCGCGGCCGTACATTGAAATCACACTGAACCTGCTCGATCGCTTTGGCATCGCGGTGCAGCGCGATGGCTGGCAACGCTTCACCATCCCGGCAGGCAGCGCGTACCGTTCGCCGGGCGACATCCATGTGGAAGCCGATGCGTCTTCTGCCAGCTACTTCATTGCGCTGGGTGCACTGGCCGCCAGCCAGGGCTGCGTGCGCGTCCAGGGCGTGGGTGCGGGCTCCATTCAAGGCGACATCCGCTTCATCGAGGCCGCCCAGGCGATGGGCGCCCACGTCGCCAGCGGCCCCAACTGGCTGGAAATTTCGCGCGGCGCCTGGCCGCTCAAGGCGATCGACCTGGACTGCAACCACATCCCCGACGCCGCCATGACGCTGGCCGTGATGGGCCTGTTTGCCGACGGCCCGACCACGCTGCGCAACATTGCCAGCTGGCGTGTCAAGGAAACCGACCGTATCGCCGCGATGGCCGCCGAATGCGCCAAGCTGGGCGCAGAAGTGACCGAAGGCCCCGACTGGCTGCGTGTGCAGCCACCGGCGCATTGGCGCGCCGCCAGCATCCACACCTATGACGACCATCGGGTGGCCATGTGCTTTTCACTCGCGGCGTTCAACGCGGACGGCGTGCCGGTTCGCATCGAAGACCCCAAGTGCGTGGCCAAGACCTTTCCGGACTACTTTGAGGCCTTGTTTGGCGTCGTGACGCCGCGCGACGGCCAGGTGCCGGTCATCTGCGTGGACGGACCGACGGCGTCGGGCAAAGGCACGCTGGCGGCGTCCGTAGCGCAAAAGCTCGGCTACCACTACCTGGATTCCGGTGCGTTGTACCGCGTGACCGCGCTGGCGGCCCTGCAGGCCGGCCTGGCCCTGGACGCGGCGCACGAGGCGGGCATTGCCGAGCTGGCCGCCCGGCTGCCGGTACGCTTTACCGGCTCGCATGTGTTTCTGGGCGGCCAGGACGTGACCGACGCCATCCGCACCGAAGGAGCCGGCATGAACGCCTCACGCGTCTCGGCCCTGCCCCAGGTCCGCACGGCTTTGGTGGCCCTGCAGCATTCATTTCGCCGGCTGCCGGGGCTGGTGGCCGACGGCCGTGACATGGGCACCGTGATCTTCCCGGCTGCGCCGCTCAAGGTCTACCTGACGGCCAGCGCTGCCCGCCGGGCCGAGCGCAGGCATAAGCAGTTGATTTCAAAGGGTTTTTCAACTACACTCGACAGTCTTCGCCAGGATCTGGAGGCGCGCGACACCAGGGACTCGTCCCGCAGCGTCGCCCCTTTGAAGCCTGCCGCAGATGCCTTGCTGCTCGACAACTCTGACCAGACGATTGAAGAATCAGTCGGTCAGGTGCTGCAGTGGTGGCAAGGCAAGCAGCCGTTCAGGACAGCCTGAGCAGCTACCCGGCCCGCATCGCCCCTCTCGCGCGTCAGCGCCCCAGGTGGTGCGGTTCATCAACGTAACCCGCGGCCCCGTCCGCAACAAACCGCCGTCCTCAGCCTTAAAAACAGCCGCCCTGAAGCGATTTTGCTTTTGCGCCTGGAAACCTGTGTGATCGGTCAAGGAAACTTAATGTCTGAATCTTTTGCCGCCCTGTTTGAAGAATCGCTGCAGCGCCAGGAAATGCGCGCCGGCGAGGTCATTACCGCTGAAGTCGTGCGCATCGAGCACAGCTTTGTCGTGGTCAATGCCGGACTCAAGTCCGAGGCCTATGTGCCGATCGAAGAGTTCAAGAACGACAAGGGCGAGATCGAAGTCCAGGTAGGCGACTTCGTGTCGGTGGCCATCGACGCCATCGAAAACGGCTACGGCGACACCATCCTGTCGCGCGACAAGGCCAAGCGCCTGGCTTCGTGGATGAGCCTGGAAAAGGCCCTGGAATCCGGCGAGTTCGTCACCGGCACCACCAGCGGCAAGGTCAAGGGCGGCCTGACCGTGCTGGTCAACGGCATCCGCGCCTTCCTGCCCGGTTCGCTGATCGACACGCGTCCCATCAAGGACCTGACGCCTTACGAAAACAAGACCCTGGAATTCAAGGTCATCAAGCTGGACCGCAAGCGCAACAACGTGGTGCTGAGCCGCCGCGCCGTGGTGGAAGCCTCCATGGGCGAAGAGCGCGCCAAGCTCATGCAGAACCTCAAGGAAGGTTCCGTGGTCCAGGGCGTGGTCAAGAACATCACCGAATACGGTGCTTTCGTGGACCTGGGCGGTATCGACGGCCTGCTGCACATCACCGACATGGCCTGGCGCCGTGTGCGTCACCCCTCCGAAGTGGTGACCGCTGGCCAGGAAATCACCGCCAAGATCCTGAAGTTCGACACCGAGAAGAACCGCGTGTCCCTGGGTCTGAAGCAGATGGGCGACGACCCGTGGATGGGCGTTTCGCGCCGCTACCCCACCGCCACCCGCCTGTTCGGCAAGATCACCAACATCGCCGACTACGGCGCGTTCGTGGAACTCGAGCCGGGCATCGAAGGCCTGGTGCACGTCTCCGAAATGGACTGGACCAACAAGAACGTGGCTCCCTCGAAGATCGTTGCCCTGGGTGACGAAGTCGAAGTCATGGTCCTGGAAATCGACGAAGACAAGCGCCGTATCAGCCTGGGCATGAAGCAGTGCAAGGCCAACCCCTGGCAGGAATTCGCGCAGAACACCAAGCGCGGCGACCGCGTCAAGGGCCCGATCAAGTCCATCACCGACTTCGGCGTGTTCGTGGG
>JBEIPU010000188.1:0-6295 GCA_040376925.1 Caenimonas sp.
AGCTGTTTCAGCTTGCGCTTGCTGGTGATCACATACGTCAGGTTCAGCCGCGCAAATTCGTATTGGTGCGGGTGGGGTTGGGCCAGCAGGCCGCCTTCGGAATGCCTGTCCATCAGCGTGTCGTTAAACGGGCGCTGGTCTTCAAATTCCAGGGTGCAGATGCTGTGGGTGATGTTTTCCAGCGCGTCCTCGATCGGGAGCGCATAGGTGTACATGGGGTAGATGCACCATTTGTCGCCGGTGTTGTGGTGGGTGGCGCGGCGGATGCGGTACAGGGCCGGGTCCCGCATGTTGATGTTGGGGTGCCCCATGTCAATCTTGGCGCGCAGCACGGCGGCGCCGTCGGCCAGCTTGCCGTCGCGCATGTCGCGCAGGCGCTGCAGGTTCTCTGCCACGCTGCGGCTGCGGTACGGGCTGTCGGTGCCGGGCTTGCTGAAGTCGCCGCGGTTGTTGCGCATGTCTTCGGCGCTTTGCTCGTCCACGTAGGCATGGCCGGCTTCCACCAGGTATTCCGCCGCGCGGTACATGAAGTCGAAGTAGTCGCTGGCCTGGTACGGCTTGTCGTTGCCGGGCTGGGCCCAGTCAAACCCCAGCCATTTCACCGAGTCAATGATGCTGTTGACGTATTCGGTGTCTTCCTTCTCGGGGTTGGTGTCGTCAAAGCGCAGGTGGCACACCCCGCCGTAATCGGCCGCCAGGCCAAAGTTCAGGCAGATGCTTTTGGCGTGGCCCACGTGCAGGTAGCCGTTGGGCTCAGGGGGGAAGCGGGTGCGGATCCTGGCCGGGTCGGGCTGGCCCTGCTGGTGGTGGGCGGCGTCGCCCGGGCTGCCGCCCCAGCGGCGTGCGCCGTAGGTGTTTTGGGCCAGGTCGCGCTCAATCACCTGGCGCAGGAAATTGCTGGGTTTTAGGGGTTCTTTATCGGCGGGGGCGTTCATATAGGGTCATTTTAGGGGTGGCGTTCCTTTGGGGCTCTGTGAGCGGTTACTTCCCGCTACGGGTTTGACACGCCAGAGGCCCTGGCGCTTACACCTGCCTGCGTCTAATCAGTGCAAGGGGTGCTGTTTGCCCCGCCAACAAGGAGTCACCACCATGAAGCTCAACCGTTTTGTTTTTGCCGGTGCTGCAGCCATCGCGGCCCTGGCGGCGCTGGCCTCGGCCCCGGCCCGGGCGAGCGATGTGACCTGGTCCGTGGGCGTGCATGCCGCGCCGGGCGTGCACATTGGCGCCACCAACGCGCGGCCCTATTACGTGCAGCCGGCGCCTGTGTATGTGGCGCCGCAGCCGGTGTATGTGCAGCCGCCGGGCTATTACGTGCGCCCGGCCCCCATCTATGTGCAGCCGGCGCCGGTGTACCAGGCGGGCTATTACTACGGCCCTGCGCCGCGTGGCTACGGGCACTGGAAGCACGGGCACAAGCACCACCGCGGGCACGGGCACCGCCGCTAGGGCGGGGCCAAAAAAAGAGACCCGCAGGCCGTGAAGCCTGCGGGTCAACATGTCAGTCGCGGGACGGAGGGCCGGACTGACTCACCCCGAAGGAGGGAGGGGACTCAGAGGAGTCGGGGTGATGCTGAGTGTTGTCCCCGGCGCTTCGCCGGTGCCCGTGAAGACCGCCATGAGCGTGGCAGTACCGATGACCATCGCCACCGTGTACATCGCTGCATAGCCCAGCGTGCGTAAGAGTTGAAGCTTGGGGGACAACATGGGTCCAGTAGAACCCGCCGGCGCCCCCGCCCCTGTAGGACTGCGCCTTTACCAGGCGTCAGAACGTACCTGTGATTCCCACTGCCCGCCGCGCGTGGCATACACGCTGATCACGCCGTAGCGCTGCTCGCCCTTGGCGTCGAACTTCATCGAGCCCGTGACGGGCGCATAGGCGTCGATGGTGCGCAGCGCTTCCACGATGGCCTGGGGCTTGGCCGATTCAGCGCGCTTGATGGCCGCGGCCAGCACGTGCATGGCGTCGTAGCTGTAATGGCCGCCGTAGGCCGGGTCCACCTTGAAGGCAGCGCGGTAGCTGTCCAGGAATTTGGCGCCGGCCGGGAACTCGCGCGGCTCCAGGATGGGCGACGTGGCAAACAGCCCGCCTTGCATCATGCCCGCGCCCTTGAGCATGGCCGTGGTCTTGATCGTGTCGCCGCCCAGGATGGCGGGCTTGGTGTACTCGATCTTTTTCAGCGCCTCCATCAGCGCCAGCACCTGGAAGTCGTTCAGCGTGGTCACCACGGCTTCCACGCCGGCTTCCTTGATCTTGCCGGCCAGCTCGTCAAAGGCCGTGGTCTTGTCGTCAAAGCCCTGGCGGATGGCGATTTCCTTCTTGGCCTTGGTCAGCTCGGCGGCGGCGCCGTCGGCCAGGCCCTTGCCGTACGGCGTGCCGTCGTCCACCACGGCAAATTTGGTCGAGTTGAGCTGGCCCGCGGCAAACGAGCCAATGGCCTTGGCCTGCAGCGTGTCGTTGGCCACCAGGCGGAAGGTGGTGGGCAGGCCCAGCTGGGTGTATTTGGGGTTGGTCGATATGGCCAGCTGCGGGATGTTCTTGGCGGCGTACCGCGGGGCGGTTTCAATGCTCACGCCCGAATTCAGGTGGCCGATCACGGCCACGATGCCGGCGTCCACCAGCTGCTGGGCCACTTCCTTGCCGGTGGCGGCGTTGGCGCGGTCGTCCACCGCCACGATTTCAATCGTCACGGCCTTGCCCTTGATCTTGAAGCCGGCCTTGTTCAGCTCGTCCACCGCCAGCTTCACGCCGTTGTGCATGTCCTGCCCCAGCGCGGCCAGGTTGCCCGACATGGGCTGGGCCACGCCGATCTTGATAACGGAAGGCGCGTTGTTGCAGCCGGCCAGCAGGGCGGCGGCGGCAACGGCACCGAGGGCCAGCACGCTTGTGACGGCTTGGCGGCGGGTGGGGGTGTGCATGTGAGCTCCAGGGGGTGTTTGGGTGTAACGGAATGTAGTGAAGCGCGTTTGACGCCGCTACAGGGTTTCACAGCAAAGTGATGAACCTTCACTACTTATTAGCCAAACTGATGCGCCATGCTGGTGCAAAAAAAAGACCCGAAGGCCCATTGCGGGGCATGCGGGTCCTGGAATACCGGCCTTCGCGGCCGGCCTTCACCCTGGAGGAGTCAGTGTGAAACTGTTGTGTGTCATCTGGGGGCGCGGCCTTCTTATACGGCGCGCCAGAAGATGTAGTCAGCCTGGTACTTCACGATCTGCTTGGCGCCCATGTTGCCGGCGGCGCAGGGCGTGGCCGGTGCCACGCCACCCATGGTGGCCACGCGCTGGATGTAGGTGGTGCCGCTGACCATGCCTGTGCCCGATGCCGGGTTGGCCTTGACCAGCTGCAGCGGGATGCTGCCGGCGGCGGCAGGCGCCACTGCTACCTGCGTGGCGGTCAGCTTCACGCCGTCCATGCCTTCCCAGGTGGCGGGCGGGCCGTAATACTTGCCCACCTGCTTGCCGGCGCGGTCGTTCAGCTTGGCGTCGGGGCCCACAAAGACCCACTCATACTGGCCCGCGGCGCCGGCCTTGGCGCGGCATTCGTAGGTGATCTCGCCCACGCCCACGGTTTCCCAGAACACCTTGTTGCCCGCGGGCACCTGCACGGCGGCCGGCAGGCCGGCCTGGTCAAACGGTTTCATCATGGGGCTGCTGGCGCAGGCAGAGATGAGGGCAACGGCGGATACGGCCAGGGCGGTACGGATCAACATGGTTCTGACTCCTTGATTCATTGGGTTGGGTGAAATGTTCGACGCTCTTTTGGTGTGGCGTCCCATTCCTTACGCAGCCCTCTCGGTGTCAGATTCGGTATTTTTTAACGCTGGCGGAACTTACCCAGTGTGTCCAGCAGGTTGCGCGTGGCGCCGTCCAGCGTGGGCAGCGGGCGGTGCACCACCACGGTGTGGCGCGTGAGCGCGGGGGTGAGCTGCGCCGTCTTGAGCCCGGGCGATTCCTGGCCCGGCGCCTCGCCCTCCAGCGGCAGTACGGCCGCGCCGTAGCCCGCGGCCACCAGGCTCTTGACGGCGGCGGTGTAGTTAAGCTCGATGCGCCCGCGCGGCGCGCAGCCGGCGCGGGCAAACCATTCCATGGTCTGGCGGTACAGCTGGGTGCTGGCGCCGGTAAAGATCAATGGCCGCGCGGCCAGCCATTGCGCAGACACACGTTTTGGCGCGGCCCAGCCGGCGGGCAGGTAGGCCACCATCGGGTCGCGCCGCCAGGGGCTGGCCACCAGCGTGGCCAGCGCGCCGGGCGCGGCCACCAGGCCCACGTCCAGCGTGCCCTGCTCCAGCTGGGCCAGGGCGTCGCTGGTGCCCAGGATGCTCACCTGCACGTCCACGCCCGGGTGGGTGGCGGCCATGGCCTCCAGCACGCGCGGCAGCATGTTGACCAGCAGGCCGGTGGTGGTGGCCAGGCGCACGCGGCCAATGGAGCCTTTGGCATGGCGCTGCACCGCGTCCACCGCGTCGTCGGCGTCGCGCAGCAGGCGCCGCGCGCGCTCCACCAGCACCGCACCAGCAGGCGTGGGCACCACGCGGCGGCCGCCGCGCAGCACCAGCGGCGTGCCCAGGCGCGATTCCAGCTCGCTCACATGCAGGCTCACCGTGGGCTGGGCCAGGTGCAGCGCCTGCGCCGCAGCCGAGAAGGTGCCCAGGTCAGTGATGCTGACCAGCGTGCGCAGCTGGTCCAGGTTCAGTTCACGCATGGTGGGGTGTATCAGGAACGCTGATAGATAGCCTCAGAAATCTCAACTTCCCAAATAGCAGTGTAGCCGCGACCATCGTCTGCATTCAACGTGAAGCAGGAGCAGAGCATGATCTGGAACATCTTCAGCCGGGCGCGCCACCAGCAGCTGGGCGCGAGCGAGCTGCGCGGCATGAGCGACCGCGACCTGGCCGACATCGGCATCGGCCGCAGCGAGGTGCAGGCCGTGCTGGCCATGTGCGATGCACCGCCGCTGCCGGGTGCTGCGGCGCCGGTTACATCGCCCGGAACAGGTGGGCGTACAGCCGGCTCACCGGCAGCTTTTCGCGGTGGCCTTTCAGCGCCAGGTGCAGCTTGCCGGCTTCATCGCGCGTGACGCTGTCGATCGCCGCCGCGCGCACCACGGTGCCGCGGTGCACTTGCCAGAAGGCCTGCGCGTCCAGCTGGGGCAGCAGCTCCTTGAGCGGCGTGCGGATCAGGTATTCATGGTCGGCGGTCAGCACGCGCACGTATTTGTCGGCGGCTTCAAAGTAGCTCACCTCGTCCACCGGCACCATGCGGATGGCCGTGCCCACGCTGGCCTGGATCACTTTGAGCGGCGGCTGCGCTGCCTGGGCCGTGCCGGCCAGCAGGTGGCGCAGCTGGCTCAGCGTGGCCTCCAGCGGCTGGCCGGCCGGGCTTGACTGGCTGCGTTGCGCCAGCGCCTGCTGCAGCTTGGCCACGGTTTTCTGCAGCCGCGCGGCCTGCACGGGCTTGAGCACATAGTCCACCGCCTGCGCTTCAAAGGCCTGTACGGCGTACTGGTCGTAGGCCGTCACAAACACCAGCGCGGGGAAGGCCGCGCCCTGCGGCCATTCGTCTGCCAGCTCGGCCGCCGCCTCCAGCCCGGTCTGGCCCGGCATGCGGATGTCAAAGAACAGCACGTCGGGCTTGAGCGCCAGCGCCTGCGCCACGGCGCTCGCGCCGTCGCCCACGGTGGCCAGCACGCGCAGGCCAGGCCAGGCGCGCGCCAGCTCGGCGGCCAGCGCCTGGGCCAGCAGGGGTTCGTCTTCGGCGATCAGCGCGGTGGCGTCCATGGCGGCGGGTTCAAGGCAGCGGTTTCAAGGCGATGTGGGCATGCGGATCAGCGTGCGGGTGCCCGTGCCCTGCGCGGCGGGGCCAAAGTCCATCGTGGCCTGCGCGCCATACACCGTGGCCAGGCGTTCGCGCACCTGGGCCAGGCCAAAGCCGGTGGGCGGGCTGCCGGTGTCGGCCAGGCCCACGCCGGTGTCGGCCACCTCCAGCACCAGCTGTGCACCGTCCATGCGCGCGCTGACCGTGATGCTGCCGCCGTCCACCTTGGGCTCCAGCCCGTGCTTGATGCTGTTTTCCACCAGCGGCTGCAGCAGCAGCGTGGGCACGCGCTGGGTGGCCAGGGCGTCGGGCAGGTCCAGCGTGTAGCGCAGGCGCGGGCCCATGCGGATGCTCATGAGCTCCAGGTAATCGCGCAGGCGGTCAAATTCGGCCTGCAGCGGGTGGGCGCTGGCGCGCGACGCATTGAGCGTGGCGCGCAGGTAGGCAATCATGTGGTCCAGCATGGTCTGTGCGCGCTGCG
>JBEIPU010000050.1:0-24246 GCA_040376925.1 Caenimonas sp.
CGCGGCAGGCGGTGCCCGGCGGGGGCGATCTCTGCGGCGGCGAGGAGCGCAGGCGCAGGGTCGGCGCGCGCAGCGCGCTTCGTTTCTAGCTCGCCGCGGCTGTTCGAGCGCAGCGCGCAGCGCGTAGCGAGTTCTGCGGCGCGACCCTGCGACGAGCACCGCAGTGGAGTCTGCGCAAAGCGCAGACCGCCGAAGTGTGAGCCCCCGCCGGGCACCGCCTGCCGCGAAGCCGCGAGAGAAGAAGCGCAAAAGCAGAACATGAAATCAGATGATCTCGAAATACCGCTTCATTTCCCAGTCCGTCACCGCATCCAGCCACTGCCGCCATTCCCATTCGCGGGTCGCTGCGAAGTGCTCGACAAAGGTGTCGCCCAGCATGTCGCGCGCCACCTTGGATTCACGGAAGATGCGCGTCGTCTCGATCAGCGTGCGCGGTGCACGAGGGATGTTCTCTGCACCTCCATTGGTGCCGGTGATGGGCGGCGTGGTGAGCTTCAGGCCTTTTTCCACACCATACAGACCGGCGGCAATCAGGGCGGCGTGTGCCAGATAAGGGTTGACGTCGGCCCCCGGGCAGCGCGTCTCAAGCCGTGTGGCCTTGGGTGAACCTGCAATCACACGGAAGCTGGCCGTGCGGTTGTCCATGCCCCAGGTGGGTTTGACGGGTGCCCAGAAGCCGTCCACCAGCCGCTTGTAGCTGTTGATGGTGGGCCAGATCATCGGCCCGAACTCCATCAGGCAGGCTACCTGGCCGGCCAGGTAGCTTTCAAACAGCTTGCTCATCTTGCGCGGCGATTTCGCGTCAAAGAACAGATTCTTCTTGCCGTCACTCAAGCTCTGGTGAATGTGGCCCGAGCACCCCGGCAGCGGCTGGTGCGGCTTGGCCATGAAGCTGGGCATGATGCCGAAGCGCGAGCCAATCTCCTTGGTGCCGGTCTTGAACAGGATGGCGCGGTCGGCCTGCTCCAATGCCTCGCTGAAGCCGATGGCGGCCTCGTACACGCCCGGACCGGTCTCGGTGTGCAGGCCCTCGATGGGCACCCTGAACGCCAGCATCTCGTCCATGAGGGCGTTGAAGAAGTCGCGGTTCTGGTTGGCACGCAACAGCGAGTAGCCGAACATGCCCGGCGTCAGCACCTCGGGCGCCACGCCCTTCTTGGCAGCCCAGCTCTGCGGCGTCTCCAGGAAGTTGTACCACTCGAACTCCATGCCCGTCATGACCTGAAAGCCCAGCGTGTCGGCGCGCTTGAGCACGCGCTTCAATGTCTGTCGCGGGCAGGCGCCGTGCGGCGTGCCGTCGGCGTTGACGAACTCGCCCAGGAAGAACGGAACATTGCCGTCCCAGGGCACATGGCGCGCCGTGTCCAGGTCCAGCCGGGCCAGTGCGTCGGGAAAGCCGTGCTGCCAGCCGGTGACGGTGGTGTTGTCATAGCAGGTGTCCATCATGTCCCAGCCCAGCACCACGTCACAGAAGCCGAAGCCGCCATTGGGGTAGGGCTCGGCCGCGCCCAGGAACTTGCCCACATGCAAATACTTGCCGCGCAGGATGCCGTCGATGTCGCTGACCGCGACCTTGACCTTTTGCGTGCCGGACTTCTGCACGGCGGCGACCGCCGGATGGACTTTGGCCATGTGTCAATCTCCTTGGATTGCGGGTTCTCCGGACGAAATGCCGAGGTCTTGCAGCGCCAGCTCTACCGCGTGCACGGCCTGGTTGATTTCGTCCGGGCCGATGGCACCAATGCAGCCTACGCGAAATGTCTCCACCTGTGTGAGCTTGCCCGGATACAGGATGAAACCATGCGCGCGCGCCGCGTTGTAGAACGACTTGAATTCGTAGCGCGCGTCCCCCGGGGCGTGGAAGGTCACGATGATCGGCGCCTGAATGGCGGGGTCCAGAAAGGGCATGAAGCCCAGGCGGCCCATGCCGTCGATCAGCGCGCGGTAGTTGGCGGTGTAGCGCGCCAGACGCGCGGGTTGCCCGCCTTCGGCCTCGAACTGTGCAATGGCCTCGGCCAGCGCCACCACCACATGCGTGGGCGGCGTGAAGCGCCACTGGCCCGTCTTTTCCATGTACGTGTACTGGTCGTGCAGGTCCATCGCCAGGCTCTGGCTGCGCCCCGCGCAGCCGTCCAGGATGGCCTTGCGGATGAAGACGAAGCCCATGCCGGGCACACCCTCCAGGCACTTGCCGCTGGCGGCGATGAGCGCGTCAAACCTGATCTTGCGCGCGTCGATCTCGATGGCCGCAAACGAGCTCATCGCGTCAACGATCAAACCTTTGCCGTGCGCGGCGCAGACGTCGGACAACTGCTGCAACGGATTGAGCACGCCGGCGCCCGTCTCGCAGTGGATGACGATCACGTGGGTGATGCTGGCATCGGCCTTGAGCTTCTCGTCCAGCACCGCGGGAGAGACCTGCTCATGGTCGCCAAAGTCCACCACGGTACAGCGCCGCCCCATGAGGTTGGTGAGTTTGGCCGCGCGCTTGCAGTAGGCGCCGTTGTCCAGCACCAGCACGTGGCCGTCGCGCGGAACGATGGTGGCCACAGCCGCCTCGACGCTGAACGTGCCACTGCCCTGCAGCGGCACCACCACGTGGCTGTCCTGCCCGTGCACGATCGCCAGAAGGCTCTGGCGCACCCGCGCCGTCACGGCGTTGAAGTCGCTGTCCCACGAACCCCAGTCGCGCAGCATGGCGAGCTTGGTGCGCAGCGTGGTGGTCAGCGGGCCCGGGGTCAGCAGGATCTTGTCGCGGTCCATGTGTGTGTCTCTCTTCGTTATCTGTCTGTCGTTCTCCACGCCTGGGTGCGGCGGTTGACCCACCACGCCAAAGCCATGAAAAGCAATGTCGCCGCCGTTGAAACGAGCCCGATCAGCACCGCCATCGCCGCCGCGGCGCCCATCTCGCCCGCCTCGTCCAGGTTCAGGATGGCAATGGACGCCACCTTGGTTTCAGGCGAATACAGGAACACCACGGCCGAGATGGTCGTCATGGCATTGATGAAGAAGTAGCGCGCAATATCCACCAGCGCGGGCGTGCAGATGGGCAGCGTCACGCGCCAGAAGGTCTTGAAGAACGGCACCTTGAGCGATGCACTCACCGCCTCGAATTCACTGTCCAGGCTCTTGAGCGCCGTGACCGCCGTGAGGTGGCCGGTGGTGTAGAAGTGAACGATGGTGCACAGCGTCAGCAACGTGACGGTGTGGTACAGGCCGTTCAGCGGGTTCTTCGGCTCGTTGAAGAAAAAGATGTAGCCCAGCCCCAGCACCAGCCCCGGCACGGCCATGGGCAGCATGGCCAGCAGCCGGACCAGGCCGCGCAGGCCGTCCATGCCCTTGGTCTTTTCCAGCAGGTAAGCGCCGCAGAACACCAGCGCCGTGCCAAACACCGCGGTGCCCGCGGCCATCTTCAGGCTGTTGACAAAGCCCACGCCCACTTCGGCGTCCACCAGGCCCATGGTGTAGTGGCGCAGGCTGGGTGACAGGTTGTATGGCCAGAAGCTGGCAAACGACGCAAACACCGCCATGCCCAGCATGGCCAGCACCAGGAAGGCGATGACGCAGCAGTACAGCGTCATCACGATGTCATAGCCGCGCGACGGCTTGGGCCGGTAGGGCACGGCGCGCGCCGTGAGCATGGCGGTCTGGCGCCGGCTCACATAACTGTCCACGCCAAACGTCAGCACCGCGGGCGCCAGCAGCAGGATGGCCACGACCGCGCCCTTGGCAAAGTCCTGCTGGCCAATGACCAGCTTGAACACATCCGTGGCCAGCACGTTGAAGTTGCCGCCGATCACCTTGGGGATGCCAAAGTCGGTGATCACCAGCGTGAAAGTCACCAGCGCCGCCGAGATCAGGCCGTATTTCGCGCCCGGCAGCGTGATGGTGAAGAACTTGCGTGCGGCTGTGGTGCCCATGGCGTCGGCCGCCTCGTACAGGCGCGCGTCCGACAGGCTCAGCGCCGTCACCAGGATCATCAGCGCATGCGGGAACACTGCGAAACACTCGGCCACCACGATGCCGGGTGCGCCATAGATCTCGGAGATACCGATGCTGGTGAGCCAGGCTTTCAGCACGCCCTGGTTGCCAAACCAGTAGATCAGCGAGATGGCCGCCAGCAGCGACGGTGCCAGCAGCGGCACCAGCGTGATGCCGCGAAACAGCGGCTTGTACGCCATGCACGAGCGCGTGAGCGCATACGCAAAACCAAACGCCAGCGGAATGGTGATGGCAGTGACCAGGGCCGACACCCAGATGCTGTTCCACAGACTTTCCAGCAGCGCTGGCGTTTGTGCATAGGCAATGAAGTTGGCCAGG
This sequence comes from Caenimonas sp., assembly GCA_040376925.1. GTDB lineage: Bacteria > Pseudomonadota > Gammaproteobacteria > Burkholderiales > Burkholderiaceae_C > RAM1. Next base: position 4,321 of record JBEIPU010000050.1, read on the forward strand.
CCGACGAACTCACCCTCCTTGCCCTCAGCCGCCTGTTGCAGGATGGCCAGCAGCGGGAACGCCAGGAACGCGATGAGCGCCAGCGCCACGACGGCCAACGCCGCGTGGGCGATGCGGTCGGTCCAGTGCGCCTTTTGTGAAACGGGCGCACCTGGCGCGGCGGCGGCAGCGGCGTTGGTCATGGCCTAGAACACCTTGAGCCGCTCGGGCAGCAGCCGCAGCTTGACACTAGAGCCCACCACCAGCGATTGCTCTGACAGGAAATTCAGCGACAAGTACACCGTGAGCTTGTGCGGCTGCAGCGCCGGCGACGCCACATGCACGTGGCAATACGAGCCCAGGAATTCGATCTTTTCAATCACGGCGTCAAACACGTGCGCGTCGCCGTCGCTGATGGGGCGGGCCAGCACGTCTTCGGGGCGCAGGTAGATGCGTGCGTCGCGGTCGGCGCCGTCGCAGGGGATGCACAGCTCGCCCACGCGCAGTTCGCCGGCGGTCACGCGCACGGGCAGCACATTGACCTTGCCCACGAAGTCCGCCACGAAGGGGGAGGCCGGCTCGCGGTAGATGTCATACGGCGTGCCCACCTGCTCGATCACGCCATGGTTCATGACCACGATGCGGTCGGCCACGCTCAGGGCTTCTTCCTGGTCGTGCGTGACCATGATGGTGGTCACACCCAGCTGCTGCTGCAGAGCGCGGATTTCCGAGCGCAGGCGCACACGCTCCAGCGCGTCCAGCGCCGACAGCGGCTCGTCCAGCAGCAGCAGGCCCGGGCGCGTGGCCAACGCCCGTGCCAGGGCAATGCGCTGCTGCTGCCCGCCCGACAGCTGGCTGGGGTACTTGCCCTCGCTGCCCGGCAGGCCCACCAGCTTGACCAGCTCGCTCACGCGCTGGTTGATTTCGGCGCGCGGCGCCTTGCGGTTGACCAGACCATAGGCCACGTTGTCGGCCACGCTGAGGTTGGGGAACAGCGCATAGCTCTGGAACACGATGCCGTAGTCGCGCTGCGCCGGTGGCAGCCGCGAGATGTCGCGCCCGGCCTGGAACACCTCACCCGAGGTCTGCACCTCCAGCCCCGCGATGATGCGCAGCAGCGTCGTCTTGCCGCAGCCCGACGGGCCCAGAAAGCAGACAAACTCGCCCTTGCGGATCTGCAGGTTGATGTCATGCAGCGCGGTGAACCCGCCAAACGCCTTGCGGATGTTGCGCAGCTCAAGAAACAGATCGTGGGTCATGGGGGAATCAAAAAGGGCCGCAGGGTGTGTCCACCATGCGGCCCGGTTTGGCGGGGATCAGCGCTTCTCGGTCTTGCTGTTGTAACGCTTGGTCCACTCGGCGAGGACCCGCTCGCGGTTCGCGGCGGTGGTGGCAAAGTCCATCTTCACCAGGCGTGCCTCGTAGTCCTTGGGCACGTTGGCCAGCGGCGCGGCCACACCCGGCTGCGCGGTGATGGCGAAGTTCTTGCCGTACAGCAGCATCGCGTCCTTGCTTGACGCCCAGTCGGCCAGCTTCTTGGCGGCCGCCAGTTTTTTGGTGCCCTTGTGGATGGCAAATGCCTCCAGGTCCCAGCCCAGGCCTTCCTTGGGGAACACCAGGTCAATCGGCGCACCCTTGGCCTTGTTGGCGTTGGCGCGGTACTCAAACGAAATGCCCACCACAAATTCACCCGCCGCCGCCATGTTGCAGGGCTTGGAGCCCGAGTGCGTGTACTGAGCGATGTTCTCGTGCAGCGCGTCCATGTACTTCCAGCCGCCACCCTTGCCGTTGTCGTCGCCCCATAGCGTGAGCCAGGCGGTCACATCAAAGAAGCCGGTGCCGCTGGACGCCGGGTTGGGCATGACGATCTGGCCCTTGTACACGGGCTTGGTCAGGTCCTTCCAGGTCTCGGGCTTGGGGATGTTGCGCTTTTGCGCTTCCACGGTGTTGAAGCACACGGTGGCGCCCCAGACGTCCATGCCGAACCAGGCGGGCGGGTTCTTCTTGTCGCGGTACTGGCTCATGATGGCGTCCAGGTTCAGCGGCGCATAGGGCTCGAGCATGCCGTTCTTGTCCAGCAATGCCAGGCTGGACGCAGCCACGCCCATCACGGCGTCAGCCTGGGGGTTGCCCTTCTCGGCGAGCAGCTTGGCGGTGATGACGCCGGTGCTGTCGCGCACCCACTTGATTTCAATGTCGGGGTTGACGCGGTTGAACCCCTCTTGATAGGCCTTGAGCTGGTCGGTCTCCAGCGCCGTATAGACAAGCAGCTGGGTTTTCTGGGCCGATGCTGCCGCGGCGAACGCGACGAGCCCAGTGATGGCAAGGGATTTGAAGACGCTGGAAAGACGCATGTGAACTCCTCTGAAGGCAAAAGGTTGCAATGCTGTGACCCGACGGTGACGGTGTGATGACACACAAGCAATGTTCATTCCCCTGCACTCCGCGCACCTTGTCTTCATTTAACTTCGCTGCAAATTTGTTGTCAATTGTTATTTGTAAATTGTTGACAATCTTGCCTGTTGTGCTCCAATCAAATGCCTGACAAGACCCAAACCATGAACGCCGTAATGCATCCGACCATCGCGCTGCTGCAAAGCAGCTCGCTCACCAACGTGGTGCAGCAGGAGATCGAGCGCGCCATTCTGGTGGGCGAATACGCGCCGGGCAGTAAGCTGATCGAGGCCACGCTGGCCGACAAGATGGGCGTGTCGCGCGGGCCGGTACGCGAAGCCTTTCGCATGCTGGAGGAAGCCGGCCTGGTGCGCACCGAAAAAAACCGCGGCGTGTTCGTGCGCGACATCCCGATTGACGAGGCGGTGGAAATTTTTGACCTGCGCGCCGCCATGGACGAGCTGGTGGGCCGCCAGCTGGCGAAAAACATCACGCCGGCGCAGCTGAAGGAAATCAAGGGTCTGGTGGACCAGATGGAAAAGACCGTCAAGGCAGGCGACACCTACAACTACCACCTGCAGAACCTGAAATTCCATGACCGGCTGGTCGAGATGGCGGGCAACCGCAAGCTCACTGCCATCTACCGCAAGCTCATCAAGGAGCTGTCGCTGTTTCGCCGGCTCAACCTGGCGGACGGCTGGCTCATGCCCATCTCCGCCGGCGAACACCGCCAGATCGTCAAGGCCATTGCCTCGGGTGACGCCGACGCCGCCGGGCGCGCCATGTCCGACCATGTGATGGAAAGCAAGGACCGCACGATCGCCAACGACCTGCGCCGCCAGGCCCGCCTGCAGGAGCAGGCCGCCACCACCAAACAAGGAAAGTCATCCCGTGCCGACCGCTGAACTCAACGTTAATTCCCGAACCTACAAGCTGCCCACCGCCCCCACCGTGGTGGTGTGCGTGGACGGCTGCGAGCCCGATTACCTGGCCCAGGCCGTGGCCACGGGCAAGATGCCCTGGCTCAAGCAGGCACTGGCGCTGGGCCAGGGCCTGGTGGCTGATTGCGTGGTACCCAGCTTCACCAACCCCAACAACCTGTCGATCGTGACCGGCGCGCCGCCCAGCGTGCACGGCATCTGCGGCAATTACCTCTACGACATGGCCACCAACACCGAGGTCATGATGAACGACCCCAAGTGGCTGCGCGCGCCCACCCTGCTGGCCGCGCTGGCGGATGCGGGCAAGACCGTGGCGGTAGTGACGGCCAAGGACAAGCTGCGCCGCCTGCTGGGCCACAAGATGAAAGGCATCTGCTTCTCGTCTGAAAAGGCCGACCAGGTCACTCTGGAGGAAAACGGCATCACCGACGTGCTGGGCCTGGTGGGCAAGCCCGTGCCCGACGTGTACAGCGCCGAGCTGTCGGAATTTGTGTTTGCCGCGGGCGTGAAGCTGATGGAAACGCGCCGCCCCGACGTGATGTACCTGTCCACCACCGACTATGTGCAGCACAAGCATGCGCCGGGCACGGACGGCGCCAACCGGTTCTACACCATGATGGACGGCTACCTGGCGCAGCTGGACGCCATGGGCTGCGTGATCGCGCTGACGGCCGACCACGGCATGAATGCCAAGGTGGCCATGGACGGCATGCCCGACGTGATCTACCTGCAGGACTGGTTTGACGCGCAACTGGGCACCGGTGTGGCGCGCGTGATCCTGCCCATCACCGACCCGTATGTGGTGCACCACGGCGCGCTGGGCTCTTTTGCCACCGTGTACCTGCCCGCGGGTAGCGACGTGGCCGGCCTGTGCGCCACACTGGGGCGCCGCCAGGGCATGGAGGCCGTGCTCACGCGCGAGCAGGCCGCGCAGCGCTTCGAGCTGCCGGCTGACCGCATTGGCGACATCGTCTGCGTGTCCGAGCGCTTCACCGTCATCGGCACATCCACCAGCCGGCATGACCTGTCGGGCCTGGACGCACCGCTTCGCTCGCACGGCGGCATCAGCGAGCAGCGCGTGCCACTCATCGTCAACCGCAAGCTGCCGGGGCTGGACGCCAACCGCCGCCTGCGCAACTTCGACGCCTTTGACCTGGCACTGAACTACGCCCAATGAGCATCGAGCACTACATCCGCGACCACGCGCTGGACGCCATGCGCATCGCCGGGGCCAAGATCGGCGCCGGGCGCGAGCGCCACATCGTGGTGAGCAACCCCTACACCGGCCAACCCATCGGCACGGTACCCAAGGCCACGCTGGACGAAGTGCGCGCGGTCTACGCCACCGCCCATGCGTACCAGCCCAAGCTCACGCGCTTTGAGCGCGCCGCCATCCTGAACCGCGCCGCGGCCATCATCAGCACACGCATCGCCGAGATTGCCAACCTGATCACCGCCGAGGCCGGCCTGTGCCAGAAAGACGCGGTCTATGAAGCAGGCCGCGTGAGCGATGTGCTGCTGTTCGGCGCCAACGAGGTGCTCAAGGACGACGGCCAGATCTTCAGCTGCGACCTGACGCACCACGGCAAGAAGCGGCGCGTGTACACGCAGCGCGCGCCGCTGCTGGGCGTGATCACCGCCATCACGCCGTTCAATCACCCGATGAACCAGGTGGCGCACAAGGTGGTGCCCAGCATTGCCACCAACAACCGCATGGTGCTCAAGCCGTCCGAGAAGGTGCCGTTCTCGGCCATCCTGTTCGCCGACATCCTGTACGAGGCGGGCCTGCCGCCCGAGATGCTGAGCGTGGTCACCGGCGACCCGCGTGAGATCGCCGACGAGCTGATCACGAATGAGCATGTGGACCTGGTGACCTTCACCGGCGGCGTGGCCATCGGCAAGTACATCGCCCACAAGGCAGGCTACCGCCGCATGGTGCTGGAGCTGGGCGGCAACGACCCCATCATCGTGATGGAGGATGCCGACATTGACGAAGCGTCCACGCTGGCGGTGCAGGGCAGCTACAAGAATTCAGGCCAGCGCTGCACCGCCATCAAGCGCATGCTGGTGCATGAAGCTGTGGCCAGTCGTTTTGTGGAGCAGGTGGCTGAGAAGACGCGTGCCTGGAAATACGGCGACCCGATGGACAAGTCCAACGACATGGGCACCGTGATCGACGAGCCGGCCGCCATGCTGTTTGAGTCGCGCGTGAACGAGGCCGTGGCCCAGGGCGCGAAGCTGCTGGTGGGCAATCAGCGCCGCGGCGCGCTGTACGCCCCCACGGTGCTGGACAACGTAGATCCGCGCATGACGGTGGCGCTGGAGGAAACCTTTGGCCCCGTGTCGCCCATCATCCGCTTCAAGGACATTGACGACGCCATCCGCATCTCCAACGGTACGGCCTACGGCCTGAGCAGCTCGGTGTGCACCAACCGGCTGGACTACATCACCCGCTTTGTGAACGAGCTGCATGTGGGCACGGTGAACGTGCGCGAGGTGCCGGGCTACCGGCTGGAGCTGACGCCGTTTGGCGGCATCAAGGACTCCGGGCTTGGGTACAAGGAAGGTGTGCAGGAAGCGATCAAGAGTTTCACCAACCTCAAGACCTATTCCTTGCCATGGAGTACATAACTCCCCCCGAAGCGCCTTCGGCGCCTCCCCCCAGGGGCGCCACCAGCGGCCCGGCAAAGCCGGTTCCGCGGTGACCGCTTGAATAGATCGCCATCCCCATGCTGAGTCTTCAAGATATAGAGCAGCTTTTCACCAAGCGCGGCGGCGAGCAATACACCGGCGAGCCGGTGACGCAGCTGGAGCACGCCTTGCAAAGCGCCATGCTGGCCGAGAACGAGGGCGCCAGCGACGCGCTGGTGACGGCCGCGCTGCTGCACGACCTGGGCCACCTGCTGCATGACCTGGGCGCCACGCCTACGCTGCAGGGTGTGGACGACGTGCACCAGTACCGCGCGCTGCCGTTCCTGCGCGGGCTGTTTGGTGACGATGTGATCGAACCGATCAAGCTGCATGTGGACGCCAAGCGCTACCTATGCGCCACGCGGGCGGATTATTTCGCGGCGCTGTCGGACGACTCCAAACGGTCGCTGGCCTTGCAGGGCGGCATCTTCAGCCCCGGCCAGGCGGATGCCTTCATCCGCCAACCGGGCGCCGAGGCCGCGGTACGCCTGCGCATCTGGGACGACCTGGCCAAAGCCGATGGGCTGGCCACGCCGCCGCTGTCGCACTACCTGGACCGTGCGCGGCGCTGCGCCTTGCGCGCATGACCTGGGGCGTGGTGGCAGCGGTGCTGTTTGGCGCCCTGCTGCACGCCAGCTGGAACGCGCTGGTCAAGTCCAGCCACGACAAGGCGCTGGACACGGCGGTGATCCACCTGGTGGGCTCGGTCATTGGCATACCGCTGCTGATGCTGACCGGGCTGCCGCCGATGGCAGCCTGGCCCTACATCGCCGCTTCGATGGTGATCCATATCGGCTACTACATCGCGCTGACCGGCGCCTACAAACACGGCGACCTGGGCCTGACGTATCCGCTGATGCGCGGCGTGGGGCCGGTGCTGGTCGCGCTGTCGGCCACACTCACCTTGGGCGAGACGCTGACGCCCATCGCCTGGGTTGGCGTGTTGGGCGTGTGCAGCGGCGTGCTGTTGCTGGGCCTGTCGCGCCGCGCGCTGGACCAACCCAAGGCCGTGGCTTTTGCGCTGACCAACGCCGTGATCATTGCGGTGTACACCGTGGTGGATGCGCTGGGCGCACGCATGGCCGTGCAACACGGGGGCAATGTTTTCCAGTACGTGGCGCTGCTGTTTGTGCTGGACGGCTGGCCGTTTGCGCTGATCGTGCTGCGACAGCGGGGCATGGCGATGGCGTTGCCGTATGCACGGGCACGGCTGCCGGTGGCTTCGTTTGCGGCCATCGCCTCGGTAGGTTCGTACGGTATTGCGTTGTGGGCGATGACGCGCGCGCCCGTCGCAACAGTGGCCGCTTTACGCGAAACATCGGTGCTGTTCGCCGCGTTGCTGGGCAGCTGGTTCCTGAAAGAAGCCTTCACCCTGCGCCGCGCGATCGGCACCGCGGTCATCGTTGCAGGCGTGATGGCCTTGAGGCTCGGATGACACCATGACACTACCTTCACACGCACAAGTCGTCATCGTCGGCGGCGGCATTGCCGGCTGCTCGGTGGCCTACCACCTGGCCAAACTGGGCGTGACCGACGTGCTGCTGATCGAACAGGGCAAGCTGACCAGCGGCACCACCTGGCACGCGGCCGGCCTGGTAGGCCAGATGCGGCCCAACCGCAGCATGACGGCCATGAGCAAGTACGGCATCGAGCTGTATTCCACGCTGGAGCAGGAAACAGGCCTGGCCACCGGCTGGAAGCAGTGCGGCAGCGTCAATGTGGCGCGCACGCCCGGGCGCCTGAAGGTCCTGAAAAAGCAGGTGGCGCTGGCCCACAGCTTTGGCGTGGAATGCCACGAGATCACGCCCGCCGAGGCCGGCGACAAATACCCCGTGATGCGCACCGACGACCTGGCCGGCGCCATCTGGCTGCCGGGCGACGGCAAGGCCAACCCGGCCGACCTGTGCATGTCCCTGGCCAAGGGCGCGCGCAACCGCGGCGTGAAAATGGTCGAAGGCGTGGAGGTGACGGGCGTGATCACCGAGGCTGGCCGCGCGGTGGGTGTGCGCACCGCACAGGGCGAGGTGCGCTGCGAAACCCTGGTCAACTGCGCCGGCCAGTGGGCGCGGCAGTTCGGCCGGCTGGCGGGCGTGAACGTGCCGCTGTACTCGGCCGAGCATTTCTACATCGTGACCGGCCAGATCCCCGGCGTACACCCCATGCTGCCCGTGATGCGCGACCCCGACGGCTACATCTACTACAAGGAAGAAGTGGGCGGCCTGGTGATGGGCGGCTTTGAGCCCCAGGCCAAGCCATGGAAGATGGACCCGATTCCGTCCACCTTCCAGTTTGAACTGCTGGGCGAAGACTGGGACCAGTTCGAGATCCTGATGACGAACGCCATGCACCGCACGCCGTGCCTGGAGACCGCAGAAATCAAGATGCTGCTCAACGGGCCCGAAAGCTTCACGCCCGACGGCAATTTCATCCTGGGCGAAGCGCCCGAGCTGCGCGATTACTTCGTCTGCGCGGGCTTCAATTCCGCCGGCATTGCCAACAGCGGCGGCGCCGGCCGCCTCATGGCCGAGTGGATCGTGGGCGGCGAACCCAGCATGGATTTGTGGGAGGTAGACATCCGCCGCTTCGGCGCCTTCACCGGCAACCGGCGCGCCTTGTCTGAACGCACCGGCGAAACCCTGGGCCTGCACTACGCCATGCGCTGGCCCCGGCAGGAGCTGGAGACGGCGCGGCCGCTGCGCACGTCGCCGCTGTATGACACATTGCTGGCCAAGGGCGCGGAGTTCGGCAGCAAGAACGGTTGGGAACGCGCGAACTACTTCAAACCTGCGGGTGAGAAGCGCCCCGATTACACGCTGGGCACACCCGGCTGGCTGCCCTGGATGCAGGCCGAGCAAAGGGCCACGCGCGAAGCCGTGGCCCTCTACGACCAGACGTCGTTCAGCAAGCTGCTGCTGCAGGGCCGCGACGCACTCGCGCTGCTGCAGCGCCTGTGCGCGAATGAGATGGACGTGCCCATTGGCAAGATGGTCTACACGCCCATGCTCAACGCCCGAGGCGGCATCGAAAGCGACCTGACCGTCATGCGCCAGGCGCCGGACAGGTTCCTCATCATCACCGGCTCGGCCCAGACCGTGCGCGACTTTGACTGGATCAGCCGGCAAACCGGGACCCATGAGCATGCGGTACTGACCGATGTGTCGGCGATGTACAGCGTGCTGTCCGTCATGGGCCCGAAGGCGCGCGAGCTGCTGGCCCGTGTGAGCCCCGACGACTTGTCGCCCGAGGGCCTGAAGTTCTCGTGGACCAAAGAGATCGATCTGGGTCATGCGCGCGTGCGCGCCGCGCGCATGAGCTATGTGGGCGGACCGGGCTTTGAGCTGTATGTGCCGGTCGAAATGGCCCGCCATGTGTACCTGGCGCTGCACGAGGCCGGCCAGGCGCTTGGACTGAAAGACGCCGGCTACTACGCGCTGGACGCCCTGCGCATTGAGCAGGGCCGTCGCGCCTGGGGCGCAGAGCTGGGGCCAGACGAAACGCCGTGGGAAGCCGGCCTGGCCTTCAGCGTCAAGCTGGACAAGCCGGCGGACTTTATCGGCAAGCATGCGCTGCTGGCAGCGCGCGGCCAGCAGCTGCGCAAGAAGCTGGTCACGCTGGTATTTGCCGATACGCAGGCGTTTGGCTGGGGTGGCGAGCCCATTGTGCTGAATGGTGAGACGGTGGGCGAGATTTCATCGGTGGGCTTCAGCCCGCTGGCCGGTGCCTGCGTGGCGCTGGGCTATGTGCGCGGCGCGGGCGCCAACCAGCCGCATGCGGGCACACCGGCCCATATCGAGCTGTGGGGCCAGCGCGTTGCTGTCACACTGCATGACCGCTGGCCACCTCCTTGATGCCCATGAACACTGCTGCCATACAGACCGTCGCCCAAGCGCTCATTGCAGCGCGGCGCGACCGCACCCCCTGCGACGCCCGGCCCCTGGCCGCCGCGCTGCAAACACCCGAAGAAGCCTACGCTGCGCAGGCCGCCGTGGCCCAGGCGCTGGACGGCGCCGGCCCCGCCGTCGCACAGCACTGGAAGTCCGGCGGGCCTTCGCGCGACGCCACCCTCACCCACGCCCCGCTGCCCGCCACCGGTGTACGCGCCAGCCCCGCCGACATGCGCGACCTGCACTTCAACCTGCGCCTGATCGAAGCCGAGGTCGCGCTGCGGCTGGGCCAGGCCGTCACGCCCGCGCTGGCATCCACACTGACACCCGAAGCCGCCACGGCACTGCTGGACGGCATGACGGTGTCGATTGAAGTGGTGGATTCACGCTGGCAGGACCTGCCCCAGGTGCCGCCGCTGCTCAAGCTGGCCGACCTGCAGGTTCACGGCGCGCTGGCGCTGGGCGCTTGGGTGCCGTTCGTGGCGCGCGACTGGTCCGCACAGACCTGCGAGGTGACGGTTGGCACGCAAGCCCCGCAGCGCTTTGCGGGCACCCATTCGCTGCGCGACCCGGCCTGGCTGCTGCCCACCTGGCTGCGCCACGCCACCCGCCACGGCCAGACGGTGCCCGCCGGCACCGTAGTCACCACCGGCACCTGGTGCGGCATGCTCAAAGCCCAGGCGGGCGATCGGGTGACGGCGCGCTTTGCCGGGGTGGGTGAAGCTTCAGTCCAGCTTTAACCCGGCAACCTCAAGGCTGCCAAAGCGCAAGACGCCTTGCAACCTCGGCCCGGGGCAAACGGCAGCGCGGGTCTTGAGCCAACACAGCCAGCCCTGTGTGCAGCGCGGCCCGGTTGCCGGCATCACTTTCATCCAGCGCATCCAGCAGCCACAGCAAGCCGTAGCAGGTCACGCCCTTGTCTTTGGCGGTCGTGCGCAGCAGGCCGTCACCGCTCAACAAGATATGGTCCGGGCGGCGCGCGCAGGCCAGCGCAAAGCAGTCGGGCACGCTCAGCTTCCTGTGCTCGTTGCGCACCGCCTGTGCAAAGGCCACCTCATCTGGCGTCAGCGCCACCACTTGCAAACCCAGCGCACGGTAGTGCGGCCCCTGGTACGGCGCCAGCTCACGCCCATACAGCACATCGGGCACCACCATGGGCACACCGGTGCCAAACGCCAGCGGCAGCAGGCCGCAGCGCTCCAGGTCAATCAGCACCGAGGTGTCTGAAACCAGCAGGATCACGCTTCACGCCCCGGCCGGCAACAGCCGCTCACCCAGCGTGCGCACGCTGATCTGCAGCAGCTCGGCTGCCTTGGCGTCGGATATGGCCTGCTCCGTGGCGGCCCGCAGGCACAGGCGTTCCATGCGCGTAGGCACCTCGGGCGCGCAGGGCTGCGGCTCCACCGCCGCCTTGCCCGCCCATTGCATGCGCACCATCTGGCCCCACAGGCGGTTGAACAAAGCAGGGCTGATGATGCCCAGTTGCTTGCAACGCATGACCAACATCGACACGCTCACCTTGAACAAGCCCTTGAGCTCCAGCAGCTCGCCCATGGAAAGACCGGTGCGCGCCTTGCCCAGGCGCTTGTAGAGCATGCTGCGCGCCACCAGAAAGGCGCCGGCAAAGCGGTCGCAGGCCTTCTCGGCGGACTTGTCCGTCCAGGCTTCGCCCTGCAGCGTCAGCACCAGGTGGCCCAGCTCGTGCGCCAGCGTGAAGCGCTGGCGTTCGCCATTGTGGTTTTTGTTGACCACGATCACCGCCACGTCACGTGCGCCGTCGCGCCTGGCAAATGCCTTAGAGCCCGACACGGCCTGCGGCAAATCCAGCGCAATCACTTTCACGCCATAGTCTTCCAGCAGCTCGGCCATGGACGGGATCGGGTCAATGCCAATCTGCCAGGCGGCTCGCAGCGCCTCGGCCGCGTCTTCGGCGGCCTCGGGCGTGCTGATGGCCAGCGCCTTCAGCCGCGGCGCGGCCCAGTCCAGGTGCGCATCGGGCAGGATATCTTCCACCTCCAGGTAGCGCTCCACATGGTCAATGACGATGGCTTCCACCGCCTTTTCTTCACGGGCGCCGGTGGCAGGGTCTTTGCGAAAGTCCACGCCCGACAGCGCCACCTCGCGGTCGCTCAGCAGGTATTCGGGCGACACCTTCAGCACACGCGCCAGGGCCAGCAGCACGTCAGAGCCCGGCATCATCTGGTCGTTTTCATACTTGCCGATGGCCTGGGCCGACACCAGGCCATCGACGGCCTCTTCCAAAGCGCGCAGAGACAGGCCGGCAGCATCACGCGCCAGCTTCAGCCGGTTTCCGATCATGGCAGTGCTCCGAGGGGTTCAGGGGTTGGGTTTACAAAAACTTATTGTATAGACTGTTTTGTAAACTTCAACACCTGGGGCCTTTGGCAAGCTCAGCCCGCCTTGCGGCGCCCCCGCGCTGCGGGCTTGCCAGCCGCCGCGCGATCCGCCGCAATGCGCGCCAGCAACGCGCTGGCTGGCTCGTCGTTCGGGTCTTGCGCTACCAGTTCACCGCGAAACGCTTTGGCAAGGAGTGCGGGTGTCAGGTGGTCTGTATGAGCACGCGCAGCGGTGAAGCGGACTTGGAGTTTGTCAGCGAACGAAAACAGCGCTTCGACTCGCCGAACAATCTCGGCCTGTTCATCATTCGACGGCAGAGGCATCTGCAGCGCTCGAACATCTCCGATATTGATCCCGCGAACCGCTACGCCTCGAGTAGCTTTTTGCATTCGTCTCTGCATTGCTGGCGCCAGCAAGCAGTACATAACAAAATCTGCATTTAACAGCGGCGAGATCGAAAGGCGCGCTGTGTCCTGCGTGATGTTGGCATTGTTCAACTCAGCGGGGATTTTTATAAGACGGCCAACGCTGCCACGGATCGACAACAGCAGATCATCTGGCCTGAGCCGTGATCGTTTGAACTGGCTGTCAATCGACGGGCTGGTTCTTTTGATACCCTGAGTATGCAAGCGATTGCCGGGAAAGTCCGCAACCCGGATATAGGGCACGCCGTCCTCCAATTCAGGCCCAGGTTTCAGGATTCCGTACGTAATTGGCCTGCCTGGTTCGCATGCGTCCTTCAAGGTGATGACTTGCCATCCATCAGGAAGATTGGACGCATTCAAGTCGTGAACGCCATCTGTCGGTTCTGAAGCATTGCCCTTTTGGTGCCCCCCGGCCACCTCATGAGCTTTCGTCAGCGCATTCACTAGCTTCCGAGCGTTAGCTTTTCCGGGATTCCGTGCTCGCCAATCCATTGTCAATTTGCCAAGGCTCGCAGCATCTAGGACTGATTGCCGGAAGCGCTTGAGGATGTCGGGGATGCGGTCGAGGCGGTCGCGACAGGCGTCTACCCGTGTCAGTACGGCGTCGAGTTTGTCGGCGATTCGGGTTTGCTCAGCACTAGGCGCGACCTTGAACGGTAGCGTTGCAGCTGCAGAGCCCGAAAGCTCTTTGAATGTAGTTCCAGTAGCAATTGCCTCAGCCTGCGGTTTGAGCAGCTTAAGTTGGTAGTAGGTGAATCTTGTGTCACAGCCACTTGGCATGACAAAGTTTTTGAACCCTTGATTCGTTGCAATCTCGTTTTCTGCGATCGCAACGTAACCAATAGGCGCGCGACTGGAAAACAGAACCGTCCCCTCCGGTATCACCTTTGCGGAACTGGTTGCAAGCCCTTTGGCGGAAAGGTCGCGTCGCCCGCGCGAGATAAATTTCTTGCGGTACCCACTCAGATCAGCGGGTGTCACCCATGGTATGCCGCGACCTGGCTCTGCGAAATTGGCAATGTCTTTTGATGCTGGCGTACCGCCACTGACAATTTTTGCAAGCTCGCCAATAGCCATCTGCTCCCAATTGGAAGGTATGTCACTCATTGCTCGGGTACCTCATCCAACTCAGCCAAGATACCCCGCAACTCATCCATCGCCGCCTCCAGCTCCGTCATCGCCTCCTGCGCCAGCACCGCAGGTTCCGGCAAATCTGCCGCATCGGTCTCGCTGTCGTCCTTCAGCCAGGCAATGTCCAGGCTGTCACCCCGCTCTGCAACCTGCTCGCGCGTGAAGCGGCGAAAGCGCCCGGCCTCGCCCGTGTCTTTGCGCTTGGCCAGCTTGTTACCCAGCGGGTCGTTGCCCACGGCGGCTTCAAATTCGGCAAAGTGCTCGCGCGTGAGCTGGGTGCGCTTGCCAAACTGGGCCATGTTGGCCCGCATGTCATACACCCACACTTCCTTGGTGTTGGCCTTGTCGGCCTTGCCGCGGGTAAAGAACAGCACGTTGGTCTTGACGCCCTGCGCGTAAAAGATGCCGGTGGGCAGGCGCAGGATGGTGTGCAGGTTGCACTTGGCCATCAAGTCACGGCGGATTTCTGCGCCCACATTGCTTTCAAACAGCACGTTGTCGGGCAGCACCACCGCTGCGCGGCCGCCGGGCTTCAGGCCCCGGTAGATGTGCTGCAAGAACGCAAACTGTTTGTTGCTGGTGGGGTAGGTGAAGTCTGTGCGGGTGGGCAGGCCGCCGCCCTTTTTGGTGCCAAAGGGCGGGTTGGTCAGGATCAGGGTAGCGCCCTGTTTGCACAGCGCCTCGCCGTCAGAGCCCAGGGTGTCGCCGTAATGAATGCCGCCTTCGGCAGGGTCGCTTTCAATGCCGTGCAGCATCAGGTTCATGAGCGCCAGGCGGTGTGTGTCCTGCACATGTTCCAGGCCATAAAAGGTGTTGCGCCGCAGCTTGCGCTGGCGCGCTTCGGTCAGCGCGTCAAAGTCGTGGTGCTCTTTCAGGTAGTGATGGGCGGCAATCAGAAAGCCGCCGGTACCGGCGGCCGGGTCTTGAATGATGTCGTCCAGCGTGGGCTGCATCACGGCCACCATGCTGTCAATCAGCACCCGGGGCGTGAAGTACTGGCCGGCGCCGCTTTTCTTTTCGTTGGCGTTCTTTTCCAGCAAGCCCTCGTACAAATCGCCCAGACCTTCCTGGCGGGCGCTGTACCAGTCCAGCTTGGCCAGTTCGGTCACCAGGGTGGACAAGGTCGCCGGTTTTTTGATGAAGCTGCTGGCGTTGGCAAATATTTCCTTCACCAGCATCGACCCATGGCTGCCCAGGTGGATCAGCAGTTTTTTGTAGAACTCCAGCCGGTCGGGCGCGGTCTGCTTTTCAAGGTCGGCCCAGCGGTAGCCTTTGGGCAGCTGGTCTTGCTGGCCGGTTTCTTCAGCCATTTTCAGGAATAGCAGGTAGGTCAGCTCGGTCACGTACTGGTGGTAGGTGACGCCGTCGTCCTTGAGCACGTTGCACAGGTTCCAGAGCTTGCCGACGATGTCGTGCGTGGTCATTGAGGGTCCGGGTTTGAAGAGAAAGAACGAAAACTACGACGCCGCGGGCCTGGGCGGCTGGGCCCAGATGGCGTCGTTAAAGGCGTCCAGCGTTTGCTGGAGTTCGCCGCCAAACACGCGGTCCAGCCGGGCAAAGCCGCCGCCGTCGCGCCTGAACAGCAGGTCCGGGTCGTCCAGCGCTTCGCGGTCCACCAGCAGGTTGGCCTTGGTCTGCGCAGCGATGCGTTTGAGCCAGTCGCGCTGCGGGCCTGTCCAGGGGCGGGACGCCAGCAGGCTTTGCAGCGCATGGTCCACCCGCTCGGCGTAGGGCATGAGCGCATCGCCAATCGCTGCCTGGCGGATGTAGCCCACAATGCGCGCGGCTATGTCCTGGTTGGTCATTTCCCGCCAGGCGGTAGAGAGGTTGACCTCACTGAAGCCGGCGCCGTCCAGCGCCACGGCCAGCTCGCGCAGCTGCTTGCGGGTCAGCTCGCGCGGGCGCGTGAGCACCGTCACCAGCGCGGGGATGTCATTGCTGTGGCTGCGGATGTAGTCCGTGAAGGCCTTGAGGTAGTCCTCGGGCCTGGCGGCGTCGCCATAGCCGCGCGTGGTGCTCATCAGTTTGTCGGGGTGGTCTGACACGATCACGGGCGGGGCCTTGCTTTCGCCCTTGCGGTCCAGCACCTCGCCCAGCCCGGGCTTGCGCACAAACCATTGGGCCACCTGGTCCGCAGACAGGGCGCGCAGTTCGTTGAACAGCGCGTCTGGGCCCACGCCTGCCGTGGCTGTGAGGTCCTGCACGGCCTTGGCCGTGAGGTTGTGGCGCTTGCGCTGCAGTTTGGCCAGCAGCTGGTCGCGCACCAGGCCCAGCGCGTCCTTGTCCCGCAGCGAGGTGATTTCTTCGATCAGCTGGGTGAAGCTGATCTTGGGGTCCACCACCACGGGCCGCATGGCCGTCATGTCCTGCAAGGCGGCAAAGATGCTCACTGCGTCAAATACGCGGAAGGCTTCCTTATCGACCTTGGGGCACAGGCGCGTGGCACGGCCCAGCATCTGGTCGAACAGGATGCGGCTGTTGACCCGCCGCAAGAAGACCAGGTTGCAGATTTCAGGCACGTCAATGCCGGTGGTCAGCAGGTCCACCGTCACGGCCACGTTGGGCTGGCGTTCGTTTTTGTAGCGGCGGATCAGGCCCAAGGGTTTGTCGGCCGTGCCGGTGATCTTGATGACGGCGTCGTCTTCTACGCTGCCGTATTGCGCGGCAAACGCCTCTTTCAGCAGCTTGACCACCAGGTCGGCATGCGCGTCGTTGGCACAGAAGATCAGCGTCTTCTGGTCGGATGCCGGGTCCAGCTCCTGCGCCAGATAGCTGCACACCACGCGGTTGAACGACTCCGTGATGACCTTGCGGTTGAAGTCTTCAACCTCCAGCTTGATCGCATCAGGGGCTTTGGCCAGCTTGATGAGCTGCTGCTTGGGGTCATAGACCTTGACGTCGTCACCCTTCTTGTATTCGATGCCTTTGGTAGAGAGGTCGGTCTTGATGGGGATGGGTGGCTCGTAGTCGACCAGGAATCCGTCAATCACCGCGTCGCGGTAGCTGTAGGTGTAGATGGGCGCACCAAAGATCTCGCTGGTGTGCAGCGCCGGCGTGGCGGTCAGGCCCACCTTGACGGCGTCAAAGTAATCCAGCACGCGGCGGTACTTGGACACATAGTCTTCATGGCCACGAAACAGCAGCTCGGTGTCTGACAGCTCGCGGTCCAGCAGATAGCCACGGTGGCATTCGTCCACCACGATGCAGTCGTACTGGTCCACCGTGGGCAGGGCGGCGCCATCGGCCGCGTACAGCAGGCGCTGAACCATGCCCTGGATCGTGGCGATCTGCACGGAGGTGTCGTTGTCTGGCGTTTTCTCGTCCAGTTCCTTGATGCTGAAGGTGTCTGCAAAGGTTTGCAGGCTTTCCATGCGCGTGTCCTTGAACGCATTGGCCGCCTGCTCGCCCAAAGCTTCACGGTCCACCAGAAACAACACGCGGCTGAAGCGCTGGGCCTTGAGCAACCGGTAGATCAGCGCAATGCAGGTCTTGGTTTTGCCGGTGCCGGTGGCCATGGCCAGCAGCATGTCGCGCTTGCCGCGCTGGATGCCGCGCTCAACGGCCTGAATGGCTTCTTTCTGGTAGTAGCGCAGGTCAAATCCATACGTGAAGGGGGCGGCTTTCAGGCTCCTGGCCGCCGCGTCTTCATCGCGCTTGAGCAGCTTGGCCAAACCGTCGGGCGTGTACCAGCCGTCCAGCGGCTTTCCTAGGTTATCGGCACGGCGCAGATCGCAGAACCAGACGCCGCTCTTGGTTTCCAGCTGCCGCAGGTAGGGGCGGCCGTTGGTAGAGAAGACGAACGGAATGCGAAACGCACCGTTCTGCGCCCAGGCCGTTGGCGCCAGCTCCGACTCGCTCGACGGCGTGAATCCGCGGCTGTAGCGCTTGGCCTGTTGCAGGGACGCCGATACGTCGATGTTTTTGCGCTTGGCTTCCACCACCGCGACCGGTGTGAGCCCCATGAACAGCACATAGTCTGCCGGGCCTGTTTCCGTCGGCCATTCGGCAATCGCCATGTTCTGGCCTTTTTGCGGCCGCGCCCCTTTGCTGTAGGTCTGGCTGACCGAATCCGCCTGCCAGCCTACGGCATTGAGCTGCTCATCAATCAGTTTGCGCGTGTCCGACTCGCTGATCTGAATGGACAAGACCGCTGCATTGGCTGCCTGCACATACTGTGTGACGGTCTGGTTGCTGGGCGTTGCGGCCTGGGCCTGCACCGCCGTCAGACGCTCGGCGAGTTCATTCTTGGCCGCTTCGGCCTCAGCGGCCAGAGCCTCCCAGATGGCCCGCTCGTCGGTACTTTGGGCCACCTGGGCACGCAACGCGTCCAGTTGTTGTGCAACATCCGTGTGGGTCTTGCGGTACTGAGCCAGTTCTTGCCGTGCCAGTTCAAGCTCTTTTGCCAGTTCGGCGCCTTCGTCCTTGGGGGATGAAGGCGGCACGAAGGCGCCTGACTTGTACTGTGGCTCCTTGAATGTCCGGTGAAACCAGAGGCTGAGCTGCCACGTGAGTTTGAGGCACAGCAATGCCTCGCGATGCTCACCCTGCATCTGGTGAACGGCGGCATTCCCGGTCCGACGAACGTCATTGAACAGCAGCGCAACTTCGCGCGGCAAGATGCCGTTGTCTTGCAAGCGGCGCAGCAAATCAACCTGCTTCTCTTCGGCCGACTGATACAGCCCGATGTGGGATGCCGTCAGCTGCGCCAGGGCTTCAGTGAGCTGGCGCAGCTTTAAAAGACAGGTGTTGGGGTCGTCAGCAAAATACCGTTCCGCCAACATGCCCAGCCGGACCAGCTGCGCATCATGCGATTGCAGGTGGGCGAAGTTGGTAGCGGCCATGTCCTGCGATTCTATGAGTGCATAGCACCCGACCGACAAGGGATAACCTCAACAAAACGGCTACGTCATGCGGCGGGCGATGGCGGGCTGGCAACAGCCTGCTCCACGCTTTTCTCATCCATACCGTACATCTCGGCAAACTCGGCCACCGTCTTGCCGCTGGCCGCATAGGCGCGGCGCAGGGCCTCGCTTTTGGCGGCGCGCTCGCCAAGCTGCGCAAAGGCCTCGTCCAGCACGGCGGCGGCCACAGGGTCGGGCGTGGGCATGCGCTCCATGTAGGCGTCACGCGCCAGACCGGACGCCTCAATGGCCGCCACGAAGCGCGCGCGCAGCCAGATCGCCGCGGCCTGCGGCCCGCGCGCCTGGCGGCGGCGGAACACCTCCAGGATGGCGTGGTGCACATGCTCGGGCGCGACCGGCTCCACCGGCTGCGCATTCAGGTCATGGCGCTGCTCGCCCATGGCCACGGCCTCCAGGTAGCGGGTGGAGCGGGCGTGCTGGCCCAGCGCGATCTTGAGGTCTTCTTTCTTGAATTCGTCGGGGTGCAGGGCCAGAAGCTCCTGGTACACGCCCAGCTTCAGCGGCAGAAAGCGCGCGCCAAACATCTTCGGGTACAGCGCAAACAGCCGCTCCAGCACAGGACTGGGCTTGCGTTGCGGCCGCGCGCCGGCGGGTTTGCGCGCGGGCTTGCCGGCGGGCTTTTCAGCCTGGGCAGTGGGCGGGGCGGCAGGCGGCTGGGCGCTGGTGGGGGCTTCGGTGTCGGTCATCAGGGGCTGTCAAAACGGGGACCCCAGACTGTACTGCCCAAATGGGGACGGGAGTCACGGCAAAATCGGGGGCATGAAAATCACCAAAGACACGGTTGTGTCCCTCCAGTTCAAGATCGCCGAGCCCTCGGGCAAGTTGATTGAAGCGAGCAAGGAACCCATGGTTTACCTGCACGGCGGCTACGAGAACACGCTGCCGAAAATCGAGGAAGCCCTGGACGGCCAGGAGCCCGGCTACCAGGTCGTGCTGGACCTGGGGCCGGAGGATGCCTTTGGCCTGCGCAATGAGTCGCTGGTGCAGGTCATCCCCAAAACCCAGTTTCCGCCCGGCGTCAAGGTCGGCGGCCAGCTCGAGGGCCGGGGCGAGGACGGCTCGGTCGTCGCGTTCACCGTGATGAAGATCAAGGGCCCCGAGGTGCACCTGGACGGCAACCACCCGCTGGCCGGCAAGGAGCTGCGCTTCACGATCAAGGTCACCGGCGTGCGCGCGGCCAGCGCCGAGGAGATCGCGCACA
>JBEIPU010000109.1:0-13971 GCA_040376925.1 Caenimonas sp.
CAGGCTCTTCGGATTTTCATCAACGCCGAGCTTGAAGAGCTGCAACAGGCGCTAGAGGCCAGCCTTGATGTACTTCAACCCGGAGGCCGCCTGGTGGTGATCAGTTTCCATTCGCTGGAAGACCGCATCGTCAAGCAATTCATCGCCGCCAATTCGCGCGAGGTCTTTGACCGCCGTGCGCCGTTTGCACAGCCCAAGGCCATGAAGCTCAAGGCGCTGGACCGCATCAAGCCCAGCGCCGCGGAAGTGGCGGGCAACCCGCGTTCGCGCAGCGCCATCATGCGTGTGGCTGAACGCACCGGGGTGCAGGCATGACCAGGTTGAACCTCGTCCTCTTGCTGGCCGTACTGGCCAGCGCCTTGTACCTGGTGCGCACCCAGTACGAGTCGCGCCGCCTGTTCACCGAGATCGACCGTGCCCAGGCCGAGGCCCGAAGGCTCGAGGTCGAGGCCGAGCGGCTCATGGTTGAAAAGCGCGCGCAGTCCACCCCCGGCCGTGTGGAAAAGCTCGCCAAGGACCAGCTGCAGATGCGCACGGCCACGCCGGCCATCACGCAGTATGTGCAGTACACGGCGCCTGCCGCTGCTTCGGGGGCCAGGCCATGAGCAGCCGCAGCGTCCTGTACACCTCCAGCCCGCTGCTGGCCAGCAAGACGCCGGTGTGGCGCAGCAAGTTCATCGTGGCTGCGATTGCCCTGGGCTTTGCCGGCCTGGCCGCACGCGCGGCCTGGGTGCAGGTCATCGGCAACGACTTTTTCCGCAAGCAGGGCGAGGTGCGCTTCGCCCGCACACTGGAGCTGCCGGCCAACCGGGGCCGCATCCTGGACCGCAACGGCCTGCTGCTGGCCACGTCCGTGCCCGCACCCAGCATCTGGGCCATCCCGGAAGATGTGGAGGCCACGCCCGCGCAACTGGGCAAGCTGGCCAAGCTGCTGGAGATGCCGCTGGCCGACCTGAACAAGCGCCTGGCCGATGAAGACAAGACCTTTGTCTGGCTCAAGCGCCAGGTGGACGAGGCCGTGGCGCAAAAGATCACCGAACTCGACATCAAGGGCATCTACCAGCGCAAGGAATACAAGCGCAAGTACCCCGAGGGCGAGGCCGCCGCGCATGTGGTGGGCTTCACCAACGTGGAGAACAACGGCCAGGAGGGCGTGGAGCTGTCGTTCAACGGCGAGCTGGCCGGGCGCGCCGGTTCGCGCCGCGTCATCAAGGACCGCATGGGCCGCGTGGTCGAAGGCGTGGGCGAGCAGGTGCCTCCGGTCGATGGCCGCGACCTGCAGCTGTCGATTGACAGCAAGGTACAGTTTTTTGCCTACCAGAAGTTGCGCGACGCCGTCATTGCCAACAAGGCCAAGGCGGGCAGTGTGGTGGTGCTGGACAGCAGTACCGGAGAAGTGCTGGCGCTGGCCAACTACCCCAGCTACAACCCCGACCGCCGCCAGAACCTCACCGGCGAGCAGCTGCGCAACCGTGCGCTGACCGATACCTTCGAGCCCGGTTCCACCATGAAGCCGATCACCGTGGCCGCCGCGCTGGAGCTGGGCCGCGTGAAGCACAACACCATCATCGACACCTCGCCCGGGCGCTACAGCATGGGCGGCTTCACCATCAACGACACGCACAACTACGGCGTGCTGGATGTGGACGGCGTGATCCAGAAATCCAGCAACGTCGGTGCGCTCAAGATCGCGCAGCGCCTCAGCCCCAAGGAGATGTGGGACGTCTACACCGCATTGGGCTACGGCCAGAAGCCGCAGATCGCGTTTCCCGGCGTGGTGCCGGGCCGCCTGCGACCCTGGAAGACCTGGAAGCCCATCGAGCAGGCCACCATGTCGTATGGCTACGGGCTGTCGGCGTCGCTGTTCCAGATGGCGCGCTCTTACACCGCGTTCGCGCATGACGGCGCCATCATCCCGGCAACGATGCTCAAGACCGACACACCTGCCGTGGGCGTGCCGGTGTTCTCGGCTGCGCATGCAGCGCAGGTGCGCCACATGCTGTGGCTGGCCGCGGGCCCCGGCGGCACCGGCCAGAAGGCCCAGACCGTTGGCTATTCGGTGGGCGGCAAGTCCGGCACGGCGCGCAAGCAGGTGGGCAAAGGCTATGCCGCGGGCAAGTACCGTTCGTGGTTCACCGGCATGGCGCCGATCGACAAGCCGCGCATCGTCGTGGCCGTGATGATCGACGAGCCCAGCGCCGGCCATTACTACGGCGGCACTGTGGCCGGGCCGGTGTTCAGCGAGGTGGTGCAGCAGACCCTGCGCATGATGGGCGTGCAGCCCGACATGGCGGTGGTACCGCAGATCGTGGCCAAGACGGTCGAGGAATCGTTCTGATGATCGAACTCGACACACCCGTCCTGGCCGCCCGGTGGCTGCGCGAGCGCGTGACCGGCGTGCTCCACACCGACAGCCGCAAGATCGGCCTGGGCGACGGTTTCATTGCCTGGCCCGGCGCGGCCACCGACGGCCGCAAGCATGTGCCCTCGGCCATGGCGCAGGGCGCGGCCGCCTGCATCGTGGAAAAAAGCGGCGCCGACGCCTGGGGCTTTACGGGCGACACCATTGCGCTGTACGGTCAGCTCAAGGCCGCGACCGGCCCGATTGCCGCCGCCTACTACGACGCGCCGTCCGAGCAGCTGGACGTGCTGGCCGTGACCGGCACCAACGGCAAGACCTCCACCGCCTGGTGGCTGGCGCAGGCCCTGTCGGGCGTGCAGGCGCCCGCGCCCATCCCCTGCGCCGTGGTGGGCACGCTGGGCACGGGCGTGCCGCCGCGCGTGGAATTCAACGGCCTGACCACGCCCGACCCGGTGCTGCTGCAGCGGCAGTTGCGGCGCTTTCTGGACGGTGGCCTGCGCGCCTGCGCGATCGAGGCCTCGTCGATCGGCATCGTCGAGCGCCGCCTGGACGGCACGCGCATCCGCGTGGCCATCTTCACCAACTTCACGCAGGACCACCTGGACTACCACGGCACCATGCAGGCTTACTGGGAGGCCAAGGCGGAGCTGTTCCGCTGGCCCGGCCTGCGCGCGGCCGTGATCAACCTGGACGACGCGCGCGGCGCGCAGCTGGCCGCGTCGCTGGACGCCGCGGCGCTGGACGTCTGGACGGTCTCGTGCGAGGCGCCCGCTCGGCTGGTGGCCCGCGACATCGGCTACGACACGCAGGGCCTGCGCTTTCATGTTTGCGAGGGCGATGAAAGCCACGCGCTGCACACGCAGCTGGTGGGGCAGTACAACGTGTCCAACCTGCTGGGCGTGATTGCCGCCATGCGTGCCATGGGCGTGCCGCTGGCGGCCGCCGTGCAGGCCTGCGGCGGCCTGCTGCCCGTGCCCGGGCGCATGGAGCGCATAGCGCAGGACGGCCAGCCGCTGGTGGCCGTGGACTATGCCCACACCCCCGACGCGCTGGACAAGGCCCTGCAGGCGCTGCGCCCGCTGGCCAGCCAGCGTGGCGGGCAGCTGTGGTGCGTGTTTGGCTGCGGCGGCAACCGCGACACCACCAAGCGCCCGCTGATGGCCGCGGTGGCAGAAAAGAACGCCGACCGCGTGGTGGTCACCAGCGACAACCCACGCGGCGAAAAGCCCGAGGCCATCATCAGCCAGATCCTGCTGGGCCTGAGCCACCACCAGTGTGTGCAGGTGCAGGCCGACCGCGCGCTGGCGATTGCGGGGACGCTGGCGCAGGCCGCCGCCAGTGATGTGGTGCTGATCGCCGGCAAGGGGCATGAGGACTACCAGGAAATCGGTGGCGTGAAGCACCCGTTTTCTGACCTGGCGCACGCCCGGGCCGCGCTCGAACAACGGGGAGACAGCGCATGATGACGCTGGCCCAGGCCCTGCAATGGCTGCCCGGTGCGCGCCTGGTAGGCGATGGCGCCGCCGCCATCGCGCGGGTGCACACCGACACGCGCACGCTGCAGCCCGGCGACCTGTTCGTCGCGCTCAAGGGTGAGCGATTTGACGCCAATGATTTCCTGGCCGATGCGCTGGCCCAGGGCGCAGCCGCCGTGCTGGCGCACCGCGGCAAGCTGCCCGCCGGTGCGTCGGGTATCGAGGTGGACGACACGCGCGTCGCGCTGGGCAGGCTGGCCGCCGGCTGGCGCAGCCAGTTCAGCCTGCCGCTGATCGCCGTGACCGGCAGCAACGGCAAGACCACGGTGACGCAGATGATCGCGTCCATCCTGCGGGCCTGGCAGGGCGACGCGGCTCTGGCCACCCAGGGCAACCTGAACAACGACATTGGCGTGCCGCTGACACTGCTGCGCCTGCGCGCGTCGCACCGCGTGGCCGTGATCGAGCTGGGCATGAACCACCCGGGCGAGATCGCTTACCTGGCGGACATCACCCGCGCCAATGTGGCGCTGGTCAACAACGCGCAGCGCGAGCACATGGAATTCATGGCGACCATCGAGGCCGTGGCCCGCGAGAATGGCATTGTCCTCAGTGCGCTGCCCGCGGTGGGCACGGCGGTATTTCCGGCGGACGACGACTACACGCCCGTGTGGGCCGAGCTGGCGGGTGGCCGCGCCAGCCTGCGCTTTGGTGCGTCGCCTGCCGACATCAGTTTGGCTGGTACTGAGTGGGTGTCAGGGCATTGGCAGGTGGGCGCGCAAACGCCCGCCGGGCCGTTGGCGTTTTCCCTCCACATCGCCGGCCGCCACAACGTGCGCAACGCGCTGGCCGCGGCCGCCTGCGCGCTGGCCGCGGGCGCGCCGCTGGACGCGATCGGCCGCGGGCTTGAAAGCTTTGCGCCCGTCAAAGGCCGCTCGCGCGCCTTTGCCCTCCAGCTGGATGGCCGCGCGCTGACGGTGGTGGACGACACCTACAACGCCAACCCCGATTCCGTGCGCGCCGCGATCGACGTGCTGGCCGAGCTGCCGGGCCCGCGCCTGCTGGTGCTGGGCGACATGGGCGAAGTGGGCGACCAGGGTCCGCAGTTCCATGCCGAGGTCGGAGACCATGCGCGCGCGCGCGGCATTGAGTCGCTGCTGACGCTGGGCGAGCAGGCCGCAGGCATGGGCGGGCGGCACTTTGCCGACATCGACGCGCTGAACGCGGCGGTGCGTACGGCGCTGCCTGCGTGCGCCAGCGTGCTGGTCAAAGGCTCGCGCTTCATGAAGATGGAACGTGTGGTCGAGGCCATCACCGCCCTGGCGCAGAACAACAACATTGAGGAGACCCGTCATGCTGCTTAGCCTGGCCCAATGGCTGCAGACCCTGTCGCCGGAATTCGGCTTCTTCCGGGTGTTCCAGTACCTGACATTCCGCGCCGTCATGGCCGCCATGACCGCACTGCTGATCGGGCTGATCGCCGGGCCGTTCGTGATCCGCCGCCTGACCGAGCTGAAGATCGGCCAGCCGGTGCGCGGCTACGGCATGCAGACGCACCTGGCCAAAAGCGGCACGCCCACCATGGGCGGCGTGCTGATCCTGTTGTCCATCGCGATTTCAACCCTGCTGTGGTTTGACCTGTCCAACCGCTTTGTCTGGATCGTGCTGCTGGTCACGCTGGGATTCGGCGCCATCGGCTGGGTGGACGACTGGCGCAAGGTGGTGCACAAGGACCCGGAAGGCATGCGCTCGCGTGAAAAGTATTTCTGGCAGTCCGTCATCGGCCTGCTGGCCGCGCTGTATCTGGTGTTCAGCATTTCCGAAAGCTCCAACCTCAAGGTGCTGGAGCTGTTCTTCAGCTGGGTGCGTTCGGGCTTTGACGTGAACCTGCCGCCCAAGGCCGGCCTGCTGCTGCCCTTCATCAAGGAAGTGAGTTACCCGCTGGGCGTGTTCGGCTTCGTGATCCTGACCTACCTGGTGATCGTGGGTGCGAGCAACGCGGTGAACCTGACCGACGGGCTGGACGGCCTGGCCATCATGCCGGTGGTGATGGTGGGCTCGGCGCTGGGCGTGTTTGCCTATGTGACGGGCAGCGCGGTGTATTCCAAGTACCTGTTCTTCCCGCACATCCCCGGCGCGGGCGAGCTGCTGATCTTCTGCGCCGCCATGGCGGGCGCGGGGCTGGCCTTCCTGTGGTTCAACACCCACCCGGCGCAGGTGTTCATGGGCGATGTGGGCGCGCTGGCACTGGGCGGCGCCCTGGGCACCATTGCCGTCATCGTGCGTCAGGAGATCGTGCTGGCCATCATGGGCGGCATCTTCGTGGTGGAGGCGCTGTCGGTCATGGCCCAGGTCATGTACTTCAAGTACACCAAGAAGAAGTACGGCGTGGGCCGGCGCATCCTGAAGATGGCGCCACTGCACCACCACTTCGAGAAGAGTGGCTGGAAGGAAACGCAGGTGGTCGTGCGCTTCTGGATCATCACCATGCTGCTGTGCCTGGTGGGCCTTTCAACATTGAAGCTGCGGTAATGAACCAGCTTGAAGACCAACACGTCCTGATCCTCGGCCTGGGTGCGTCCGGCCTGGCGATGGCGCGCTGGTGCGCGCGGTGCGGCGCGCAGGTGACGGTGGCTGACACGCGCGACGCGCCGCCGCAGCTTGCGGCGTTGCGCGAGCAGCTGCCGCAGGCGCAGTTTGTCAGCGGTGCCTTCACGGCGGCGCTGGTGGAAGGCACGGACATCCGCGCCGTGTTCCGCAGCCCTGGCCTGGCGCCGGCCGAGGTGGCGCCGGTAACGGACGCCGCGCGTGCCATGGGCCTGTGGGTGACCAGCGAGCTGGGCCTGTTCGCCCAGGCATTGGCGGATCTGAGGGCAGACCGTGGGTACGCACCGTCGGTGCTGGCCGTGACCGGCACGAACGGCAAGACGACCGTAACGGCGCTGGTGGGCCAACTGGTGGAGCGCGCCGGCAAGGTGGTGGCTGTGGCCGGCAACATCGGCCCCACGCTGCTGGACACACTCGCTGAAAAAATCGATGCACAGTCGGACGAGCACCCCCTGCCGCAGGTGTGGGCGATCGAGCTGTCCAGCTTCCAGCTCGATGGCGTGGACAACTTCGAACCCACCGCCGCCACCGTGCTCAACCTCACGCAGGACCACCTGGACTGGCATGGTGACATGCAGGCGTATGCCGCTGCCAAGCAGCGCGTCTTCGGCCAGGCGGGCCTGATGGTGCTCAACCGCGAAGACCCCCTGGTCATGAAGATGCTGCCGGAGCCGGTACGGCTCAAGGGCGGAAAGTACGAGCAACGCGCCCATGTGACCTTCGGCGCCGATATGCCCCAGCGTCCCGGGGACTTCGGCATCGAGGTGGTGAACGGCATGGCCTGGCTGGTGCGCGCGCTGGAGGCGGACGAGACGCTGAAGAAGCGCAAGGACAACGACGAGGAACTGCATTTCCAGCGGCTCATGCCGGCAGACGCCTTGCGCATCCGGGGCCGCCACAACGCCGTCAATGCGCTGGCGGCCGTTGCGCTGGCGCTGACGTCGGGTTGTGCGCTGGGCCCCATGCTGTACGGCTTGCGCGAATACCGGGGCGAGCCGCACCGCGTGGAGCCCGTGGGAATCATCAACGAGATCGAGTACTTTGACGACAGCAAGGGCACCAACGTGGGCGCCACTGTCGCGGCACTGCAGGGCTTGGGCGCCGAACGAAAAGTGGTCGTGATCCTGGGCGGCGACGGCAAGGGGCAGGATTTTTCTCCTTTGGCCGCACCCGTGGCGCGACATGCGCGCGCGGCGGTGTTCATTGGCCGCGACGGCCCGCTGATCCGCGCAGTGCTGGCTGACAGCGGCGTGACGCTGATCGACGCTGCGGACATGCACGAAGCCGTGGCGTTGGCCACCCAGCGCGCCCATGCAGGTGACGCCGTGTTGATGTCGCCGGCCTGCGCCAGCTTTGACATGTTTGACAACTACCCGCACCGCGCCCGCGTCTTCCGCGAGGCGGTGCAGGCCATCGCGCGTGAAGCGGGTGTGGACATGGAGGCCAGCGAATGAACGCACTGGCGGCCCGGCTCGGCGGCATGTTCGGTCGCAAGGATGGCGACCTGCGCCGCGCCGCGCCCGCGCGCGTGCAGGGCTTTGACCAGCCGCTGCTGTGGGTGACGGTCGCGCTGCTGGCATTCGGCCTGGTCATGGTGTATTCGGCCTCCATTGCGCTGCCCGACAACCCCAAGTTCGCACGCTATTCGCATACGCACTTCCTGGTGCGGCACATGCTGTTCCTGCTGATTGCGTTCGTGGCGGCGCTGATCGCTTTCCAGGTGCCGCTGGCCACCTGGGAGAAATACGCGCCGTGGCTTTTCGTTCTGTCGCTGCTGTTGCTGGTGGTGGTGCTGATCCCGGGCATCGGCAAGGGGGTGAATGGCGCGCGCCGCTGGATCGGTCTGGGCTTCATGAGCTTCCAGCCCTCGGAGCTGGCCAAGTTTGCGGTGCTGATCTACGCAGCCGACTACATGGTGCGCAAGATGGACGTGAAGGAACGCTTCTTCCGCGCCGTGCTGCCCATGGCCGTGGCCGTGGCGGTGGTCGGCATGCTGCTGCTGGCCGAGCCCGACATGGGAGCCTTCATGGTGATTGCAGTGATTGCCATGGGCATCCTGTTCCTGGGTGGGGTGAACGCGCGCATGTTCTTCCTGATCGCCGCGGTGATCGTGGTGGCCTTTGGCCTGATGATCGCGATGAGCGAATGGCGGCGCGAGCGCATCTTTGCTTACCTGGACCCCTGGAGCGCCGAGCACGCCCTGGGCAAGGGCTACCAGCTGTCGCATTCGCTGATTGCCATCGGCCGCGGCGAGATTTTCGGCGTGGGCCTGGGGGGCAGCATTGAAAAGCTGCACTGGCTGCCTGAAGCCCATACGGACTTTTTGCTGGCCGTGATCGGCGAGGAGTTTGGCCTGGTCGGCGTGGCCATCGTCATTGGCCTGTTCTTCTGGATGACGCGGCGCATCATGCACATCGGCCGCCAGGCCATTGCGCTGGACCGCGTGTTTGCCGGCCTGGTGGCGCAGGGCGTGGGCATCTGGATCGGCTTTCAGGCGTTCATCAACATGGGTGTGAACCTGGGCGCGCTGCCCACCAAGGGCCTGACGCTGCCGCTCATGAGCTACGGTGGCTCGGCCATATTGATGAACCTGGTGGCGATTGCGTTGGTACTGCGCATTGATTACGAGAACAGAACGCTGATGCGGGGGGGGCGTTCATGAGCAAGTGCGCTCTCATCATGGCAGGGGGCACCGGCGGCCACATCTTCCCCGGCCTGGCCGTGGCGCACGCGCTGCGGGCCAGGGGCTGGCGCGTGCACTGGCTGGGCGCGCCCGACAGCATGGAAAGCCGCCTGGTCCCGCCGCAGGGCATTGCGCTGGAAACCATTGACTTCGGCGGTGTGCGCGGCAAGGGGCCGCTCACGCTGGCGCTGTTGCCGCTCAAGCTGCTGCGGGCGTTCTGGCAGAGCATCCAGGTGGTGCGCCGCGTCAAGCCCGACGTGGTGCTGGGCCTGGGCGGCTACATCAGCTTTCCTGGCGGCATGATGGGGGTGCTGCTGGGCAAGCCCCTGGTGCTGCACGAGCAGAACTCCGTGGCGGGCATGGCCAACAAGGTGCTGGCCGGTGTGGCCGACCGGGTGTTCACCGCCTTCCCGGATGTGTTCAAGGCCGGCCAGTGGATTGGCAACCCGCTGCGCCCCGGTTTCCTGTCCGAGCCCGAACCGGCCGCGCGCTTTGCCGGGCGCGAAGGCCCGCTCAAGGTGCTGGTGGTGGGCGGCAGCCTGGGCGCCAAGGCGTTGAACGATGTCGTGCCCCAGGCACTGGCCTTGTTGCCACCCGGGCAGCGCCCCCATGTGCTGCACCAAAGCGGCGCCAGACAGATTGACGAACTGCGCGCCAACTATGCGGCCGCCGGTGTGCATGCCGAGCTGACGCCGTTCATTGATGACACAGCCGGGGCGTTTGCCGAGGCAGACCTGGTCATCTGCCGCGCCGGTGCCAGCACCGTGACCGAGATCGCCGCCGTGGGCGCACCCGCGCTGTTTGTGCCGTTCCCGTTTGCGGTGGACGACCACCAGACCACCAACGCGCAGTTCCTGACCGCCAGTGGCGGCGGCTGGCTGGTGCAGCAACGTGAACTGACGCCGCAAGGGCTGGCCGACATGCTGGCCGGCATGACCCGCGATGAGCTTGTGCGCCGCGCCGAAGCCGCCAAGCAACTGCAAAAGACGGGCGCGACAGAAGTCATCGTTGCCGCCTGCGAGGACCTCGCCAAATGAAACACGCGATCAAACACATTCACTTCGTAGGCATCGGCGGCGCGGGCATGAGCGGCATTGCCGAGGTGCTGCTGAACCTGGGCTACACCATCAGCGGCTCCGACCTGGCCGACAGCCCCACGCTCAAGCGCCTGGGCGCTTTGGGCATCAAGACCTATGTGGGCCACGCGGCAGCCAACGTGGCGGGCGCCGACGCCGTGGTCACGTCCACCGCAGTGCAGCCCAGCAACCCCGAGGTGATCGTCGCGCGCGAAAAGCGCATTCCCATCGTGCCGCGTGCGCTGATGCTGGCCGAGCTGATGCGCCTGAAGCAGGGCGTGGCCATTGCCGGCACCCACGGCAAGACCACGACCACCAGCCTGGTGGCTAGCGTGCTGGCCGAGGGTGGGCTGGACCCGACGTTCGTTATCGGCGGGCGGCTGAACAGCGCGGGCGCCAATGCCAAGCTGGGCAGCGGTGATTACATCGTGGTAGAGGCCGATGAATCCGACGCATCGTTCCTGAACCTGCTGCCGGTGATGGCGGTCGTGACCAACATCGATGCCGACCACATGGAAACCTATGGCCACGACTTCAACCGCCTGAAGGGTGCGTTCGTGGACTTCCTGCACCGCATGCCGTTTTATGGCACGGCCATCCTGTGCACCGACGACGCGGCCATCCGCGATATCGTGCCGCAGGTGTCCTGCCCCATCACCAGCTATGGTTTTGGTGAAGACGCCCAGGTGCGCGCGGTGAACGTGCGCGCCGTGGGTGCGCAGATGCACTTCACCGCGCAGCGGCGCAACGGCGTCACGCTGCCGGACCTGGACATCGTGCTCAACCTGGCCGGTGAGCACAACGTGCTCAACGCGCTGTCTGCCATTGCCGTGGCGGTGGAGCTGAACGTGCCCGACGCCGCCGTGCAGAAGGCGCTGGCCGAATTCAAGGGTGTGGGCCGCCGCTTCCAGAGCTACGGCAACCTGCCGGTGAAGGCGGCCAACGGCGGCGGGCAGTTCACGGTGATTGAAGACTACGGCCACCACCCGGTGGAGGTGCAGGCCACGCTGGCTGCGGCGCGCGGTGCTTTCCCGGGCCGGCGGCTGGTGCTGGCCTTCCAGCCGCACCGCTACACGCGCACACGCGACTGCTTTGAAGACTTTGTGAAAGTGATCGGCGCCGGCGCCGACGCTGTGCTGCTGGCCGAGGTTTATGCCGCGGGTGAAGACCCCATCGTCGCCGCCGACGGCCGCTCGCTGGCACGCGCGCTGCGTGTGGCGGGCAAGCTGGAGCCGGTGTTTGTGGACGACATCGCCGCCATGCCGCAGGCCGTGCTGGACAACGCGCGCGACGGCGACGTGGTGATGTGCATGGGCGCGGGCTCCATCGGTGCGGTGCCGGCGAAGCTGGTTGAGATGGGAGGGGCGGCATGAGCGCGGTGGACGTCAAAACCTTTGGCAAGGTCGCGGTCCTGATGGGTGGCAAATCCGCGGAGCGCGAAGTGTCGCTCATGTCGGGTGCCGGCGTGCTCAAGGCGCTGCAGTCCAAGGGTGTGGACGCACATGCATTCGACCCGGCCGAGCGCGACCTGTCCGAGCTGAAAAAGAAGGGCTTTGCGCGCTGCTTCATCGCGCTGCACGGCCGCTTTGGTGAAGACGGCACGGTGCAGGGCGCACTCGAATTGCAGGGCATTCCCTACACCGGCTCGGGCGTCATGGCGTCCAGCATTGCGATCGACAAGGTCATGACCAAGCGCGTGTGGCTGGCCGAGGGCATCCCCACGCCGAAGTACCGGCTGCTGCACCGCGGCGCCTACACGCGCGAGCAGGTGATCGAGGTGCCTGACGAGCTGGGCCTGCCCGTGATCGTCAAGCCCGCGCGCGAAGGTTCGTCCATCGGTGTGGCGAAGGTGGCGGGGTATTCAGACATGATGGCCGCGGTGGACGCTGCCGCCGTGCTGGACGACGACGTGCTGTGTGAGCAATTCGTCAGCGGCGACGAAGTGACCTGCCCGGTCATCGGCAGCGGCGACGCTGCACGCGCACTGCCGGTGATCCGTATCGTGGCGCCCGAGGGCAACTACGACTACCAGAACAAGTACTTCACCGACGACACCAAGTACCTCGTGCCCTGCGGCCTGCCCGAGGGGGAAGAGGCCGCCATCCAGGCCCTGGTGCTCAAGGCCTACCGCGTGCTGGGCTGCCGCGGCTGGGGCCGGGTGGACGTGATGATCGACGCGGCCACGCGCGCGCCCTCGCTGCTGGAGATCAACACCTCGCCCGGCATGACCGGGCATTCGCTGGTGCCCATGTCGGCGCGCGCCGCCGGCATCAGCTACGAAGACCTGTGCGTGCTGCTGCTGGCATCGGCCGCGCTGGACCAACCCCGGCAAGGACGGACCTGACATGACCGCCAGCCTGCCCCAGCCCTTTGACGTCAAGCTCATGAACATCGCCGCCTCGGTGCTGTTCATGGCCTGCGGCGTCATGGTGCTGGCCGCGGGCTTTCTGTGGGCGCTGCGCAACCCGGTGTTTGCGATCGGCGGCATCACGGTCGGCGGCGACGTGGCGCACAACAACGCGGTCACGCTGCGCGCCAACGTCGCGCCCCACCTGCGCGGCACCTTCTTCACCACCGACCTGGCCGAAACCCGCTCGGCCTTCGAGGCCGTTCCCTGGGTGCGCCGCGCCGTGGTGCAGCGCGAGTTTCCCAACCGCCTGCGCGTGGTGCTGCAGGAGCACCAGCCGGTGGCGCTTTGGGGTGGCGAGGGCGACTCCACGCTGGTCAACAGCTTTGGCGAAGTGTTCGAGGCCAATGTGGGCGATGTGGAGCAGGACGACCTGCCCCGCCTGCAGGGCCCGCAGGGGCAATCGCAGCAGGTGCTGGCGATGTACCAGGCGGTGGCTCCGCTGCTGGAGGCGATTGACCTCACGGTGTCGTCCCTGGTGCTGACGGGCCGGGGCAGCTGGCAGGCCACGCTGGATTCAGGCGCGGTCATTGAGCTGGGCCGTGGCGCGCCCGCCGAGGTGGTGCCGCGCGTGCAGCGGTTTGCGCAGACGCTGACCCAGGTCACGTCCAAGTACGGGCGGCGCGCGGACGCGCTGGAGTCGGCGGACCTGCGGCATGGCGACGGCTACGCGCTGCGCCTGCGCGGGGTGACGACGCTGGTCACCGACGGGGCGAAGAAGCCGGAACAGAAATAGAAAACAGATCACAGGTGCAGACATGGCAAAAGAGTACAAAGACCTGGTCGTAGGACTGGACATCGGCACCGCCAAGGTGATGGTGGTGGTGGCCGAGGTGCTGCCCGGCGGCGAGCTCAAGCTCGCGGGCCTGGGCATTGCGCCCAGCAACGGCCTGAAACGCGGCGTGGTGGTGAACATCGACGCCACGGTGCAAAGCATCCAGCAGGCGCTGAAAGAAGCCGAGCTGATGGCCGACTGCAAGATCACGCGCGTGTACACCGGCATCACCGGCGCCCACATCCGCGGCATCAACTCCAGCGGCATGGTGGCCGTGAAGGACAAGGAAGTCACCCCCGCCGACGTGGCCCGCGTGGTGGAAACGGCGCGCGCCATCAACATCTCCACCGACCAGCGGCTGCTGCTGGTGGAGCCGCAGGAATTCGTGATTGACGGCCAGGATGTGAAGGAACCCATCGGCATGAGCGGCATCCGCCTGGAAGCCAAGGTGCACATCGTGACCGGCGCGCAGAGCGCGGCCGAGAACATCATCAAGTGCGTGCGCCGCTGCGGGCTGGAGGTGGAGCAGCTGCTGCTGAACCCGCTGGCGTCCAGCCAGGCCGTGCTGACCGACGACGAAAAGGAG
>JBEIPU010000037.1:0-26032 GCA_040376925.1 Caenimonas sp.
TAGCCAAAGCGGTTGGCCAGCGGGGCCACGGCAAAGTTGGCATTGCTGCCCCAGGGCGGCAGCACCAGGTCGACCTTGTCGCTGCCCATCAGCTTTTCATAGGTGCGCACCACGGTCTCGGTGTCGCTGCGGTCGTCGCTGCTGATGAGCTCGATGCGGCGTTTGACACCCTTCACGTCCAGCCCGCCCGCGGCGTTTTGCTGCTCGGCCCACAGCAGGTAGTTGGGCTCCTGGCTGACCTGCGCGCCGCCGGTCCAGGGGCCGGTGCGGGCAATGGCGTAGCCCACGCGCACCGGCGCGGCTTGCGCCATGAGCCCGGGGGCGAAGGACATGGCGCCTACCGCCGCAGCGGCGCCTTGAATGATCTGACGGCGGGATTTATGAACGGTTGGCTGGGCCATGGTTGTCTCCTTGGGGCGCCGATAGTGAGCGCTGTGCGTAGCTTAAAAACACCGCCCCGGCGCCGCTGTGCTGGGCGCGCACAAAACATTAGCCGTGGTGTGCAAGCAGCCCCGGGTTTACCCGCAACCCCGATGCGCTCGCCGGGAGCCTGCGCCCATAATGAACCGCCCCCACCCCTTGCCATGACCGCCCCCACGCTTGCCCTGAACACTGACGCCGTCGCCCCGCGCGACCGGGCGCCGCAGTGGCGTGAATGGGTGTGGCAGCACTTTGGCGGGCTGGAGTCCGACTTTTACGGCGACGCGCAGTTTGACGGCCATATGGCCGCGTCCCGCGCGGGCGACGTGATCCTGACCCGGCTGGAGGCCAACCGCCACCGCGTGCTGCGCACGCCCGGCATGGCCCGCACCAGCGACACGGCCTACCTGAAGATCGTCGCGCCGTGGCAGGGCGGCGCCACCGTGCAGCAGCAAGGGCGCGAGGCCAGCGCGCGCTCAGGCGCCTGGATCATCTACGACACCACCCAGCCGTATGAGATCGCCAACCCCGAAAGCGTGGACCACCTGATCGTGATGGTGCCCAAGGACGAGCTGGTCGAGCGCAGCCTGCGCCTGAGCGGCACCATGGCGCGCCACCTGGGCGCCAGCGGCATCTCGCGCGTGGCGCTGGAGACCATGCGCAACACCTACCAGGAGCTGCCCCACATGAGCGAGGCCGCGGCCCAGGGCGCGGGCCAGCTCATCAAGCAGCTGGTGCACCTGTCGCTGCTGGAGCTGTCGGGCCAGGAAACCGCACTGACCCAGCGCGAGGCGCTGCGCGACCGCATCCGCGCCTATGTGGCGCAGCACCTGGGCGACCCGGCGCTGAGCGTGGACGGCATCGCGCGCGCGCTCAACTGCAGCCGCCGCCACCTGTACAACGCCTTCGCCGGCGAGGGTGAATCCATTGCCGCGTATATCCAGCGCATGCGCCTGCAGGCCTGCGTGCGCGACCTGCAGGCCGCCGGCCCCCACGGGCGGCCCATCACCGACATTGCCATGACCTGGGGCTTTGGCAACCTGTCGCACTTCAGCCGCGTGTTCCGCGAGCACACGGGCGCCAGCCCCAGCGAATTCCGCAACACGTCACAGCCGCCCGACGCGTCACGGATGGGACAGCCCTCGCACTGAAAAACGGGTGTGATGGCGTCCGAAAAGGAGACAAGCACCATGCACATCCCATCCCTCAAAGAAGTCGTGAGCGCCGAAGAATGGGCGCTGCGCGTGGACCTGGCCGCCGCCTACCGGCTGGTGGCGCTGTACGGCTGGAGCGACCTGGTCTTCACCCACATCAGCGCGCGCATTCCGGGGCCCGAGCACCATTTCCTGATCAACCCGTACGGCCTGATGTTTGACGAGATCACCGCGTCCAGCCTGGTCAAGGTGGACCAGGCCTGCAACAAGCTGATCGACTCGCCCTTTCCCGTCAACCCGGCCGGCTTCACCATCCACAGCTGCATCCACCAGGTGCGCGAGGACGCAGGCTGCGTGCTGCACACCCACAGCCGCGCGGGCGTGGCCGTCAGCGCACAAAAGGCCGGCGTGCTGCCCATCAGCCAGCAAAGCACCTTTGTGCTGGCGTCGCTCGCCTACCACGACTACGAGGGCGTGGCCCTGCGCGACGACGAGCGCCCGCGCCTGCAGGCCGACATCGGCAACAAAAACTTCCTGATGCTGCGCAACCACGGGCTGCTGACCGTGGGCCGCACGATTGCCGACGCCTTCCTGTCGATGTACACCTTCGAGAACACCTGCCGCATCCAGATCGACGCACAGGGTGGCGGTGAACTCACGCTGATCGATCCGCGCGTGCTGCAGGGCCTGGCCGAGGTGATGAAGACTGTTACTGCGGGGCAGGGTGCCAACATTGCATGGCCTGCGCTTTTGCGCAAGCTGGACAAGACCGATCCCTCGTACAAGACATGAGCTTCATCCAGCTGCTGCCCACCCTGCTGCTGGTGTCGCTGGCACTGGTGATGTTTGGCCTGGGCCTGTCGCTCAGCGTGGCGGATTTCCAGCGCCTGCTGAAGTACCCGAAAGCCGTCGTCGTGGCGCTGGCGCTGCAGGTGGTGGCGCTGCCGCTGGCCTGCTGGGCGCTCATCGTGGCGTTTGGCCTGCCGCCGGTGTTTGCCGTGGGGCTGATGCTGCTGGCCGCGTCGCCCGGCGGCGTGTCGGCCAACCTGTTCAGCCACCTGTTTGGCGGCAACGTGGCCATGAACATCTCGCTCACGGCCATCAACACGATTCTGTCCATCGTGACGATGCCGCTCATTGCCAACTGGGCGATCAACACCTTTGCCAGGACCGGCCAGGTGGTGCCGCTGCAGCTGGGCAAGGTGGCCGAGGTGATCGCAGTGGTGCTGATCCCGGTGGTGATCGGCATGGTGGTGGCGGCGCGCCGCCCGGGCTTTGCCCAGCGCATGGAAAAGCCGTTCAAGATGTTCAGCGCCGTCGTGCTCGCCGCATTCGCGCTGATTGCGATTGCCAAGGAATGGAACGCGCTGGTCACGTCATTTGCCAGCGTGGGCCCGGCGGTGGTGGCATTCAACCTGCTGAGCCTGCTGGCCGGCTACTACCTCAGCCGCGCCGCCGGCATGGACAAGCCGCTGTCCACCGCCATCAGCTTCGAGATCGGCATCCACAACTCCACGCTGGCCATCTACATTGCCTTGAGCGTGCTGGGCAACTTCCAGCTGGCGCTGCCGGCGGCGATCTATTCGGTCAGCATGTACATCACAGCCACGCTGTTCGGCATGCTGGTGCTGCGGCGCGCGCGCTGACAGGCCCCGCCACGACGCTCACGCGTCCTCGGCCGCCAGCTCGGCCTCGATGCGCAGCTGCACATCGCGGTCGCCTTCGTCCACGCGCACTTCCTTGCGCGTCATCTGCACCGCGCCGAACAGCGTGCTGAACGCCACGTCCTTGGCGTCGCGGCCGGTGCCGATGCGCACCAGCTTTTCGGGCGGGGCCATCCCGGTTGGGTCAAACAGCACCCAGCGCCCGCCCAGCCACGCCTCGAAGATCGCGTGGAAGTCCTGCGGCGGCTCGTCAAACCACACATAGCCCACCACCAGCCGCGCGGGGATGTTCAGTGCACGGCACATCGTGATGCCCAGGTGGGCGAAATCGCGGCACACACCGGCGCGCTGGACGAACACGTCCTGCGCGGTGGTGGTGGACACCGTGCTGCCCGGCAGGTAGGTGATGGAATCGTGAATCCACTGCGTCACCGCGCGCACCCGGCCAATGCCCGGCTGCAGCCCGCCGAACATCTGCTGCGCGGCGCGCGACAGCACGTCGGACTCACAGTAGCGCGTGGGCATCAGGTAATGCAGCACGTCGTCGGGCAGCTGGCCCACCGGCACCTCGGCCAGGTCGTCGGGCACGGGCTCGATGTCCAGCTCCACATCGGCCTGGTAATTCACCATCAGCGGCCCCACCGGCGCGTCAAAGCGGATGAAGCGGTTGCCGTTGGCCGGGTCGGTGAAGCTGCGCACCGTCACGCCCGACGAGACCGCCAGGCGTTCGCCCAGCAGGGTCTGGCCGGGGCGCTGGGCGGCCTCGATGTTGAAGCAGAAATGCGCGGGCGCCAGCACCTGGTACTCCAGCGCGGTCTCCACGGTGGAGCGGTGTTTCTTCAGCGCGGCCATCAGTCAATGGCTTTCTTGACGGCGCCCACGCCCAGGGCGGCCAGCACCACAAAGACGACGGCAATGATCAGGAACAGGCCAAACAGGATCTTGGCAATGCCGGCGGCGCCGGCGGCCACGCCGCCAAAGCCCAGGGCGCCCGCGATCAGCGAGATGACCGCAAAAATGAGTGCGTATTTCAGCATGGTGACTCCTGTGGAGGATGGATACCGTGATCCTAGGCAGGGCGGGCGCCGCGGCTGATCAGCCACCGGCGCGGCATGCTGTAGGACAAGGCCATGACGAACGGCACCCTGCACAAAATCCCGGCAACCGCTAGCATCCGGTGGTTGCAAAGGAACCCCCATGAAACTCTATTACTCCCCCGGCGCCTGCTCCCTGTCACCCCATATCGCGCTGCGCGAGGCCGGCATTGCATTCGAGCCCGTCAAGGCACCCACCAAGACCCACCAGCTGGACGACGGCACCGACTACTACACCATCAACCCGCTGGGCTATGTGCCCCTGCTGGAGCTGGACGACGGCACCCGCCTGCGCGAAGGCCCGGCCATCGTGCAGTACATCGCCGACCTGGCCCCGCTGAAAAACCTGGCCCCGGCCAACGGCACGCTGGCGCGCTACCGCCTGCAGGAATGGCTGACCTTCATCGGCATGGAAATCCACCGCGGCTTTGGCCCGCTGTTCAACCCGGCGTCCACCGACGAGGTCAAGGCCGCCGCGCGCGACAAGCTGGCCGGCCGCCTGAAGTGGGTGGACGGCGAGCTGGCCGGCAAGCAGTACCTGCTGGGCGACCACTTCAGCGTGGCCGACGGCTACCTGTTCACCACCACCAACTGGGCAAAGATGACCGGCGTGGACCTGTCAGGCTACCCCAACCTGCTGGCCTACCGTGAGCGCGTGGGCGCCCGCCCCGCCGTGCAGGAAGCCATGCGCGCCGAAGGTCTGATGAAGTAAACCCCCGGCGGCGCTCAGCCCAGCGGCTTTTGCCGCCAGGCCACCAGGGCCCCCACCCACAGCGCCATCGCCGAGAACACCAGCCCCTTTTCCAGCCCGGCCAGGCCGCCCGGCCCGTCGGCAATCCAGCCCACCACCGTGGGCCCCACGATCTGCCCGGCCGCAAACACGATGGTGAAGGCGCTGATACCCGCCGCCCACTGCGCAGGCGGCAGGTTGTGGCGAACCAGGGCCGTGGTGGATGCCACCACCGACAGGAACACCGCGCCAAACACCACGCCCGACAGCAGCACCAGCGGCCAGGCCGCCGTGAGCGCGGGCAGCACCGTGGCGCAGCCCAGCAGCCCATTCAGCGTGGCCAGCGCGCCGCCGCCTTTGGCGCGGTCCAGCAGGCCCGCCCAGATGCGCGACGACGCGACCACCGCCACGCCCAGCAGCGCATAGAACAGCGTGACAGCGCCCGGCCCCACGCCCTGCTCGCGCAGCAGCGCAATCACGAATGTCATGTAGCCGATATAGCCCACGCCGAACATCGTGTAGCCGGCCAGGCCCGGCGCAAAGGCACGCCAGGTAAAGCGCGCGGCGGCGCCCGCACCGGCCGCCGCCGCAGCAGGCGCAGCCAGGGCCTGCAGCACACGCGCAGGCCACACCAGCACCGCCGTGGCCGCAAAGCAGGCCACCGCCAGCGCCCACCAGGCCCAGGCCCAGCCGTGCGCCACGTGGGCCGCCGCCTGCAGCATGGCCGGCACCAGCAGCGCTGACAGTACAATCCCCAGCCCCGTGCCGCCGTAGTACAGGCCCAGCAGCAGGCCCATGCGCTGCGGCTGCAGCGCGCCCAGCCGCGCGGCCAGCAGGCCGCCGGCAATGAACACAAAGGCGCTGGCTATGCCCGCCAGCAGCCGCTGCACCAGCAGCGCGGTGGCGTCGGTGAAAAACCCGCTCAGCCCCATGAACACGCTGGCCAGCAGCGCGCCGCCCAGCAGCAGCCGCGATGGCCCCAGCCGCGTCATCAGCCGCGGCGTGACCAGCGCGCCCAGCAGGTAGCCCAGGGCGTTGGCCGTGTTCATGGCACCGGCCAGCGTGTAGGACCACTGCAGGTCCGCGCGCATGGGCGGCAGCAGCAGGCCATAGGCAAAACGGGTGACACCCAGCGACACGGCCGCGCCCAGCGACAGCGCAACGGCAAGACCCAGCAATGAACGCGGCATTGACCTACCTTAAAAAGCGTGCGCGTGCTGGCCACAAGGCCATTGATTCGCGGCTAACCTGCGCAGCAGTATCCATTCCCCGGAGTATCCCCTCATGGCTTCCCTGTTTGACCCCGTTCAAGTGGGCACGCTGCGCCTGCCCAACCGCATCGTGATGGCGCCGCTCACGCGCAACCGCGCGCCCGGCGCCATCCCCACGCCGCTGATGGCCGAGTACTACAGCCAGCGCGCCAGCGCCGGCCTGCTGATCACCGAGGCCACGGCCATCAGCCACCAGGGCCAGGGCTATGCCGACGTGCCCGGCCTGTACGGCACCGAGCAGCTGGACGGCTGGAAGAAGGTGACCGATGCGGTGCATGCCGCCGGCGGGCGCATCGTGACCCAGCTATGGCATGTGGGCCGCGTCTCGCATGTGGACCTGCAGCCCGGCGGCGCGGCGCCCGTGGCGCCGTCTGCCATCGCCGCCAAAACCAAGACCTACCTGATCAAGGACGGTGTGGGCAGCTTTGTGGAAACGTCCATGCCGCGTGCGCTGGACGCCGCCGAGCTGCCCGGCATCGTGCAGGATTTCCGCCATGCGGCGCGCCACGCGGTGACCACCGCCGGATTTGACGGCGTGGAAGTGCACGGCGCCAACGGCTACCTGCTGGACCAGTTCCTCAAAACCGGCGCCAACCGGCGCACGGATGACTACGGCGGCAGCATTGAAAACCGCGCCCGCCTGCTGCTGGAAGTCATGCGCGCCGTCACCGCAGAAATCGGTGGCGGGCGCACGGGCATCCGCCTGTCACCAGTGACCCCTGCCAACGACGTGGTCACGGACGATGCCCAGGCACTGTTTGAATACGTGCTCAGGCAGCTCGCGCCGCTGAAGCTGGCCTACATCCACATCATCGAAGGCGCCACGGGCGGCCCGCGCGAGATCGCCGAGCGCCCGTTTGACTACGGCGCGCTCAAGACCGCGTACCGCACCGCCGGCGGCCAGGCCGCCTGGATGGTCAACAACGGCTACGACAAGGCCCTGGCCGAACAGGCCGTGGCTGCGGGCGCCGACCTGGTGGCCTTTGGCAAGCTGTACATCGCCAACCCCGACCTGGTGCGCCGCCTGCATGACAACGCGCCGCTGAACACGCCCGACAAGGCCACCTTCTACGGCGGCGGCGAAAAGGGCTACACAGACTACCCGGCGCTGGCCTGAGCCCGTTACGGCTCAGGCCCAACTCAGCCCACGCCGATGGGCGCGGGCGCCTTGAGCACGATGCGGGTGAACAGGCGGTCCCAGGCAGGGTCGCGCACACCATCGCTGGCCAGCGGGTCGCGGTGGGTGACAAAAGCCGCGTCCAGCTCGGCCCAGTCCTGCGCGTCGAGCGCGCGCTCGGCCGCCGGCAGCACCTGCTGCTCCTCCAGCTGCATGTGCTCCAGGTAAAAGCCTACGTAGCGCCCGGCGGCCTCGGCAAACGCCACACGACGCGGCTCGCCCAGCAGCTCCCACGCCAGCAGCAGGTGCTGCAGGTCACGCACCGCATGCTCGCCGCCCATGTGCTCACGCTCCAGCCGCTCGATCACCGGCATCAGCGCCGGCACGCGCCGCGCCACCTTGGGGAACAGCAGGTTGGACTCCTTGGGGTGGTGCAGCCGCTCGGGGAACTCGTCGATGTAGAACAGCATGGCACGCACCACATCAAAAAAGCGCTCGGGCTCGTCACCCGGCCCGCGCTCCAGCATCGCCATGAGCGAGCGCAGCACGGCCGACACGGCGCGGTGCTCGTCAAGAATGATGCGGATGCTGGCGTGGGTCATGTGGCAAGCTTCCCACGCAGGCGGCCCCGCCGGCTTGATGTACGTCAAATCCTCAAGCCACAAAGCCCGCAGCTGCCTACACTGCATCCATGCGCACGCTGCTTGCCCTCACCCTCACTTTTCTGGCGGTCACCCCCGCCCTGGCCGGCCGCCCCCTGACGGTGGACGACGCCAGCGTCAACGACACCGGCAATGGCCAGGTGGAGGCCTGGTACGCCCGCCAGCCCGGGCGTGTGCACAGCTGGACGGTGGCGCCGGCCTATGCCCCGATCGACGGGCTGGAGCTGGGCGTGTCATTCACCCGCGACCGCACCACGCCGCAAAGCAGCGAGGCAGTGCAGGCCAAATGGCGCATCACCCCCGTGCAGGACAGCGGCTGCAACGCCGGCGCCGTGCTGGGCGTGGCCCATGCGCGCGGCGCGGGCCGCACGCCCTATGTCAACGGCCTGTTCACCTGCAACAGCGCCTGGGGTGCCACCCACTTCAACCTGGGCGCCAACCGCGCCAGCGGCAGCCCCACGCTGGGCACCTGGGGCATTGCGCACGAGCATGAGTTCGGCACCGTCACCGCCCATGTGGAAGCCTTCGGCCAGCGCCTGTCCAAGCCCACCGTCCAGGTCGGCGCCCGCTTTGACATCGCCAAGGGCCTGCAGCTGGACGGCACCCTGGGCCGCAGCAACCGCGAAACGCTGGTCAGTGTGGGCGTGAAGGTGTCGTTCTAGACGTTTCGACTGCCCGCCTTCAGTGTGTATGGTGTGTACAATCACGCCATGAAGAGCGGGGAACTCATCAAAGCGCTGAAGCGCGCCGGCTGGTACGAGGTAGCGGTCAAGGGCAGCCATCACCAGTTCAAACACCCCACTCAACCAGGACGTGTGACCGTCCCGCACCCCAAAAAGGATTTGCCTTTGGGGACTGCGAGAGCCATCCTGAAGCAGGCCGGCCTGTCCCACTGAAAGGAAGCAAGATCATGCGTTATCCCGTTGCCATCGACCCCGGAGATGCCCAGCACGCCTGGGGCGTTACCGTTCCCGACCTGCCCGGTTGCTTTTCGGCGGGCGACACGCTGGAAGAAGCACTGGACCAGACGCGTGAGGCCATTCTTTTTCACATCGAAGGCCTGATCGACGACGGGCAGCCCGTACCCGCCGCCCAGCCCATCGAGAAGCACCGCAACCGTCGCGAACACAAAAACCGCATCTGGGCGCTGGTGGAGGTGGATTTGACCCAGCTTGAAGACGTTACCGAGCGGGTCAACATCACCCTCCCGCGCCGCGTGCTGCACAAGCTGGACGCCGCCGCACAAGCTGCAGGCGAATCACGTTCGGGTTACATCGCGCACCTGGCGCTGTCCAGCCGCTGACGCCGGGCGCCAGCGCTTGAGCAGCAGGGCGTTGGTCATCACGCTGACGCTGCTCAGGGCCATGGCGGCGCCGGCCACCACGGGGCTCAGGTAGCCCAGGGCCGCCAGCGGGATGCCGGCCACGTTGTAGGCAAAGGCCCAGAACAGGTTCTGGCGGATCTTCATCACGGTGCGGTGCGAGATGTCCAGCGCACCGGCCACCAGCCCTACGTCGCCGCGCATCAGCGTCACGCCGGCCGCATGCATGGCCACGTCGGTGCCCGTGCCCATGGCCATGCCCACGTCGGCAGCCGCCAGCGCCGGCGCATCGTTCACGCCATCGCCCACCATCACGACTGTGTGCCCGCCTTCCTTCAGCGCAGCGACCTTGGCCGCCTTGTCGCCGGGCAGCACCTCGGCCATCACTTCGTCCGGTTGCAGCCCCAGCCGCGCGCCCATGGCCAGCGCGGCGCCACGGTTATCCCCGGAGATCATCACGATGCGGATGCCGCGTGCACGCAGCACGGCCAGCGCCTCGCGCGCGCCGGGCTTGGGCTTGTCGGCAAAGGCCATCAACGCGCGCAGCGTCAGGCCCGCCGTCGCGCGCTCCACCAGCGCCGACAGCGTGGCGCCTTCGGCCTGCAGGCGGTCCGCTTCGTCACGCAGCGCGCCCAGGCCCACCTGCAGCTCGTCCATCCAGCGCAGGCTGCCAATCAGCCAGCTTGTCACGCCGACCTCGCCCTCGCTGCCGCGCCCCGGCACGGCGCGCACGCTGTCGGGGTCGGGCACGGTCAGGCTGCGCTCCTGGGCCGCCGCCACCACGGCGCGGGCCAGCGGGTGCTCGCTGCCGCTTTGCAGGCTGGCGGCGGCGGTCAGGGCGGCGGTCTCATCGGTGTCCGGCGCCACCACGAATGCCACCAGGCGCGGCTGGCCCACCGTCAGCGTGCCCGTCTTGTCAAACGCCACCGTGTCCACCCGGTGCGCCAGCTCCAGCGCCTGTGCATCCTTGATCAATATGCCGTGCCTGGCCGCCACGCCGGTGCCGGCCATGATGGCCGCGGGCGTGGCCAGGCCCAGCGCACAGGGGCAGGCAATGACCAGCACCGCCACGGCATGGATCAGCGCGGCCTCCAGGCCTGCCCCCGTCCAGAGCCAGCCGGCCAGCGTGATCAGGGCGATCACCAGCACCACCGGCACAAACACGGCCGACACCTGGTCCACCAACCGCTGGATCGGCGCCTTGGCCGCCTGCGCGTCTTCCACCAGGCGGATGATCTGCGCGAGCACGCTCTCATGCCCCGTGACTGTCACGCGCACCACGATGCGGCCGTCACCGTTGATGCTGCCGCCCGTCACACGTGCGCCCACGGTCTTGGCCACGGGCAG
This sequence comes from Caenimonas sp., assembly GCA_040376925.1. Lineage (GTDB taxonomy): Bacteria > Pseudomonadota > Gammaproteobacteria > Burkholderiales > Burkholderiaceae_C > RAM1. The sequence goes on from JBEIPU010000037.1 coordinate 10,781, forward strand.
CGGCTCACCGGTCAGCATGGATTCGTCCACCTGCGTGTCGCCCTGCACCAGCTCGCCGTCGGCGGGGATGCGCTCGCCCGGGCGCACCACCAGCTGGTCGTCCACCAGCACTTCCGCAACAGGTACATCGATCTCGCCCCCGGCTCGCTGCAACACATGCGCGATCTCAGGCCGCAGTGAATGCAGTGCGCGGATGGCGGCGGTGGTCTGGCGCTTGGCGCGGGCCTCCAGCCACTTGCCCAGCAGCACCAGCGTCACCACCACGGCGGACGCCTCAAAGTACAGGTGCGGCACCATGCCGTGCGCCGCATGGGCCTGGCCCTCGGGGCCCAGCCACAACCACATCGACAGGCCCCAGCCCGCGCTGGTGCCGATGGCCACCAGCAGGTCCATGTTGCCGGTCAGCGCCTTCAGCGCATGCCAGCCGGCCTTGTAAAACCGCGCGCCCAGGATGAACTGCACGGGCGTGGCCAGCGCGAACTGCGCCCAGGCCGGCAGCATCCAGTGCTGGCCGAACAGATCACCCAGCATGGGCAGCACCAGCGGCGCCGACAGCATCAGGCCGATGGCCACCGGCCAGAAGCCGGCCCAGGGTGACAGGTCTTCCTCCATCGCGGCTTCGGCGCTGCGCGGCTCATAGCCGGCGTCGCGTACGGCGCGGCGCAAAAGCGCCTCGGCCTGCGCCGACGCGGCATAGGTGATGCGTGCCGATTCAGTGGCCAGGTTGACCGTGGCCTCCTGCACGCCGGGCACTTTCTTCAGGGCGCGCTCGACGCGCGACACGCACGACGCACAGGTCATGCCGCCCACGCCCAGGTCGAGCGTGGCGGATTGGGGGGAGGTGGAAGTGTTCATGGGCTGCACTGTGAACCTTGCCATCATGGCAAGGTCAAGGCTTGATGCAGATCAACCGCAAGGCGAACAGGGTTTTGGCGCCGGGCCGCTTGACCTTACCATGATGGCAAGGTTGACGATAGCGTCTTTCCCAACCGAAAGGACCTCACCATGAACCAGACCTTCAACGTACAAGGCATGACCTGCGGCCACTGCGAGCGCGCCGTGACCCAGGCCGTCAAGACCGTGGACCCGGCGGCCGAAGTCAAAATTGACCGCGCCACCGGCAAGGTGGATGTGCAGTCGGACCAGCCGCACGAGGCAATTGCCAGGGCCATCGCCGAAGAAGGCTACGCCGTCGCCGCATGAGCACAGCTTATCCGGTGAACATCGGAGAGGCCGCACGGCAGTCGGGCGTGTCAGCCAAGATGGTGCGCCACTATGAGTCACTGGGCCTGCTGCCGCGCGTGGGCCGCACCGGCAGCGGCTACCGGCAGTACAGCCAGGCCGATGTGCACACGCTGCAGTTCATCAAGCGCAGCCGCGAGCTGGGCTTTTCCATGGACGAGATCGCCGGGCTGGTCAGCCTGTGGCACAACCGCCGGCGCACCAGCGCCAGCGTCAAGCGCATCGCGCAAAAGCACGCCGACGATCTGGCCCAGCGCATTGAAGCCATGCAGGCCATGCAACGCACGCTGGCGCACCTGATCCACTGCTGCCACGGCGACGACCGGCCCGACTGCCCCATCCTGGACGACCTGGCCGGCAGCAAAGCCGCTTAAAGTGGCGCCATGCAACGCCTGCTGGTCATCAACCCCAACACCTCCGCCGCCGTCACCGCGCTGCTGCAAACGCATGTGCAGGCCGCCGCCGGCCCCCAGGTGCAGGTGCGCACCGTCACGGCCCGCTTCGGCGCGCCCTACATCAGCGACGAAGCCAGCTACGCCGTGGCCGGCCACGCCACGCTGGATGCCTGGGCCGCTGCGCTGGCACACGGGCCCGCACCCGACGCCGTACTGATCGGCTGCTTTGGCGACCCGGGCCTGCTGGCCCTGCGCGAGAGCAGCCCCGCGCCCGTCACCGGCCTGGCCGAGGCGGCATTCATCGAAGCCGCGCGCCACGGCCGCTATGCCATCGTGACCGGCGGCGCGCGCTGGGCCCCGATGCTGCAGCGCCTGGCGCACGCGCTGGGCCAGGGCGAATCGCTCGCGGGCATCCACACCGTGGCGCCCACGGGCGCCCAGCTGGCCGCCGACCACGCGGGCGCCCGCGCGCTGCTGGGCCAGGCCTGCCGCGACGCCGTACACCAGCTGGGCGCGCAGGCCGTCATCGTGGGCGGCGCCGGCCTGGCGGGCATGGCCGCGGCCCTGCAGCCGGGGGTGGACGTGCCACTGATCGACAGCGTGGCCGCCGGCGCGCGCTGGGCGCTGCGCACGCCGGTGCCGCCATCGCAGCGCGCCACGGCCGGCTTTGACGCGCCCTGGCAGCACCTGTCGCCGGAGATCACCGCATTGGGTCCACGCGCGGGCTGAACCGTCCCACGCATGGGACGGCGGGGCGTTGACAATCGCAGGCAGCGCCCCTATTTACAAAAGCTTCACACGAGGTTTTTTTTCATGATCAGCACCACGCCCGTCACCCAACCCCGCCGCGCCGAGCGGCTCATCACCGGCCAGCCCACCAGCGACGGCGCGGGCGTCAAGCTCACGCGCGTGCTCACGCACGATCTGCAGCAGCGGCTGGACCCGTTCCTGATGCTGGACAACTTCGCCAGCGACGACCCCAACGACTACGGCGCGGGCTTTCCCAGCCACCCGCACCGCGGCTTTGAGACCGTGAGCTACATGCTCACCGGCAACATGCGCCACAAGGACAGCGCCGGCCATGAAGGCCTGATCACCGACGGCGGCGTGCAGTGGATGACCGCCGGGCGCGGCGTGATCCACAGCGAAATGCCCGAGCAGAACGACGGCGTGATGGAGGGCTTCCAGCTCTGGTTGAACCTGCCGGGCAAGGACAAGATGTGCGCGCCCTGGTACCGCGACATCCAGAGCCCCGAGGTGCCGCAGTACACCACCGAAGGCGGCGTGACCGTGCGCGTGATCGCGGGCGAAAGCCACGGCACGGCCGGCGCCGTGCAGCGCGACGCCACGAAGCCGCTGTACCTGGACATCATCTTCCCCGAGGGCGGCGGCAGCTTCAGCCAGCCGCTGCCCGCGGGGCACAACGCCTTCACCTACGTGTACCGCGGCAATGTAGACGTGGCCGGCACCGACGTGCAGCGCAACCGCATGGCCATCCTGGCCAATGAAGGCGACGGCGTCACCTTGAGCGCCACCGGCCCCGCCCGCGCCCTGCTGATCGCGGGGCAGCCCCTGCGCGAACCTATCGCGCAGTACGGCCCGTTCGTCATGAACACGCGCGACGAGCTGATCCAGGCGGTGGATGACTTCCAGAACGGGCGGCTGGCGTAATTGGCGCAGCGCGAGTTGTTTGTCTAAATGAGCCCTAAAGCATTCAATACAATGCAGGGCTCCAAGCAACCTGTTCCGTCATGGCGCTCGCAAAATCCAAACCCTTGGCACAAGAACCGGGCACAAGCCATGTACAGCCGGCTGTCTTGAGGGCCGAACGGCTTGCCGCGTTAATGCTTGTGGTCCGTGGAGAAAAGGTACTGCTGGATGCAGACCTCGCAAACCTGTACGGAGTTGCTACCAAAGCGCTGAATCAGGCGGTCAAACGCAACCTTGAACGCTTTCCACCGGACTTCATGTTTCAGCTGTCCCCCGAAGAGTGGGAAGGGATGAGGTCACAAACTGTGACCTCATCCCGACGCAAAGTGACGGCCGCGCCTTACGCTTTCACCGAACAAGGCGTGGCCATGCTCTCCAGCGTACTGCGCTCACAGCGAGCCGTGGAAGTCAACATCGCCATCATGCGCACCTTCGTGCAGTTGCGCCGCCTGATGGACACCAACCGCGACCTGGCACGGCGCATTGAAGCCATGGAGAGGCGCTACGACGAGCAGTTCTCCGCGGTGTTCGACGCCATCAAGCAACTCATCTCTGAAGACCACAAACGTAAGGCGAAACGTCCGATCGGCTTCCTCTGAAGAAAGTGCAGCTCGCCTAGAATGGTTCGCGCCCACAGCAACCATCACGACAGGGCAATCTGCATGAAGTACTGGGTCGGAGTCACAGACAACAACTGGTTCAATTTCCTGAGCCAGTCCAACACCGATGAAGTGAACTTCTGGCAACCCAGAGGCGAATGATCTTTCCATCGACATCAATAGCGCGGTTGCAGCAAAGATGAAATCGAATGGAGAGAAATACCCAATCGATACATTTCGCGGCTCGAGTAGAAAGTATTCCGACCCCCATTGATCCGGCGGTAATCAAATGGCACCCCCGCCCAAAGCCTGACGCGGCGGGGCGGCGCTTTCGCCACCGATCAAGAGTCCGGGCGCGAAGCACGGAGACCCGGCGCACGGGAAATGACGAAGAGCGGGGCGTGCGTCGCCGGGTTGAGTACTGCAGCGGCGGGCTCGCGCAACGTCCGTGCGCGCAGCTGTACAGTGGAGCGAGCCCACTGCCAGGCCTACGCTATGCACGTTCCGAGGCATCACGCTGCGGCCTGGCCCCCGAAGGGGGCCGGGCTCTGGTGGCGAAAGCGCCGCCCCGTCGCGTCAGGCGCGTCGCCGGAGGAAAGGCTGTCCAACTGCCCCGCCCGAAACGAAGCTTCAAGCAACTTTACACACCAGCAGACTGCGCATATCGCCGCTACACAAGCGGCGTTCAGACTTGCCTTCAACCTGATGCCGATGTCCGGCTCAGGCTTCTTTGAAAGGAAGTCTCCATGACATTCGCACCCAAACGCCTGCTGCTCGCCGGCCTCGTCGCCACCTTTGCCGCTGCCGCCATGGCGCAGACCGCGCCGGCCCCCGCCGCCGACGGCAAGCCCGGCATGCAACACCGCATGGGCAAGCACGACCCGGCCAAGATGAAGGAATTCATGGCCAAGCGCCAGGCCGAGCTCAAGCAGAAGCTGGCCATCACCCCCGCGCAGGAAAGCGCGTGGACGGCCTGGACGGCCGCGCTGCAGCCCAGCGCCACCCGCCCTGAGCGCTTGAGCCGCGAAGAGATCGCCAAGCTGACCACGCCCCAGCGCATTGAGCAGATGCGTGCGATGCGCGCCCAGCGCCAGTCGCTGATGGACAAGCGCGCTGATGCGACCAACACCTTCTATGCCGCGCTCAGCGCCGAGCAGAAGAAGGTGTTTGACGCAGAGACAGTGCGCTTTGCAGGTGGTGGCCGTCATGGTGGCGGGCACGGCGGTGGCCATGGTGGCCACGGCACGCACCACAAGAGCTAAAGCTGCTGTTGCGCGTCGTCCTCAAGCGGTGGCTGGGGCACGGCGCGCGCCAGGGCCAGCCAGGCCGCAAAGGGCAGGCCTGCTTCAAACGGCATGGGCCGGCGCGGCGCGGGGCGCTGCACCTGCAAACGCAAGGCCCCGGTGGCAGCACCGGGGCCTTGTGTCATCTGCATGACCCCAAACGCCGGCGGAATCTCGCTGGCGTCACCAATCTCGCGGCCCCTGGCGTCGCGCCCCAATACATACCAGCACTCACTGCTCATGGCCAGGTAGGCGCCGCGCTTGGCGCGCGTGCGCGGTGTGTCGCGCAGCTCGCCCAGCAGGTCGGCGCGGCGCACTTTCACTTCGTGCACCGTGGGCACCAGGTAGCCCGCCACCGTCGTGTTGCGGATGGAAAACACATCGGGGCGCGCCACGACCCAGCGGCGCAGGGGCTCGCCTGATTCACCCACCTCCTGCACCGCCGCGCGCAGGCTCAGGCCCGTGAAAGCCGTGCGTGCGCCGCGCTGCATCTGGCGCACCACCAGGGCCACCAGCGCTTCATGCATGTCATACGCCGCCCGGTTGCGCTGCTGGGCCAGCGCCAGCGCCGCAATGCCGGCGTCACTCAGGCGCAACGCGTCGCGCAGCGTGCCGGCGTAGTCGGGCCTGCCCACGCGCTCGATCAGCCCGGCGGCCAGCAAGTCGACCTCGATCGCGTCCAGACACGGCCAGCCGGCCGAGCGGTACAGCTCGCGCAGGCGCCGCGCGTGGGCGCGGGGGATCACGGTGGGCACAGGCATGGGCAGGCAAATTGTGCACCCGCCTCGCGCGTGTCCAGCGCACTTGATCCGCATCAACCGCAGCCTGCTGACAGTCCCTAGACTGGGGTGATCCATGACGACCCCAGCGCGCCAACCGCTACCCGTAATCCGCACGCTGCACCTGCTGCAGCCGCTGCAATGGCTGGCGCTGGCCTGGCGCGACATCGAGCGCGCACCCGCGGTCGGCCTGGCCCATGGCGCCGCGCTGGCGTTGTTTGGCGGCGCGCTGCTGGCCGCCGCGCATGACCGCTTCTGGCTGCTGGCAGGCGCCCTGTCGGGTTTTTTGCTGGTGGCACCGGTGCTGGCCGTGGGCCTGTATGCCGTGAGCCGGGCGCTGGAGCGCGGCGAGCCCGCGGGCTTCATGCTGGTGCTGCACACCTGGCTGAGCTGGCGCGGGCAGCCCGCGCACGGCGGGCGCCACGACTGGAGACTGGTGCGCTTTGGCCTGCTGCTGGCGGCCGCGGGCACCGGCTGGGTGCTGACATCGGCCTCGCTCATCACCTGGCTGGCGCCACAGCCGGTCCAGCAGCCGCTGGACTTTGTGCGCCACGTCATGCTGGCGCGCGGCGGCCTGCTGTTTGAAGCCTGGCTGGTACTGGGCGGCGTGCTGGCCGCGCCGGTGTTTGCGTCCAGCGTCATCACGCTGCCGCTGCTGCTGGACCGCCAGATCGGCGTGCTCCAGGCCGTGCTGACCAGCTGGCGCGCGGTGCTGGCCAACCCGTTGCCGCTGGCGCTGTGGGCGGCGCTGGTCATGGGCTTCACACTGCTGGGGCTGGGCTCGGCGCTGCTGGGCCTGCTGCTGGTGGTGCCGCTTCTGGGCCACGCCAGCTGGCATGCCTACCGCGACACCGTCGATGCGACGGCGCTGCCGCCACGCCAGCCCCAAAAGGTACGGGCGCCATGACGGCGCCCGCAACATTGTTCGGCTTTACAGAAGCCCAGATCGCCCAGTTCGGGCTGACGTTCGGCATTGGAGCTTTCATGCTCTACATGCTGTTCATCATTGGCCAGCTGGCCTGGGAATCGAAGGCCGGCAGGTTCGGCACGTTTGTGCTGTTCCTGGGCCTGGCCTTCGGGATGGTGGGCTTCGCCGCGAAGTTCGTGATCCAGTGGTGGCTGGAACGCTGAACGGATTACTTCGGCGTGCCGGCACCGGCTTGCGGCGACGGGTTGCCCGCCGGCACGCCGGTGGACATGCCCGAGGTGCTCATGGCGGCCATGTTCTTGTCGGCCTTCTTCTGGGCCTTCTTCATGTCACGCTCTGCCTTGATCTCGGCGCGGGTCTTGCCGTCGGTGGGCTTGGCTTCCATGCCGGCTTGCTGGCCGGTCTTGTCGGTCGTGCCGGCCGTGCCCTTGGACGTGGTGCCGGCCTTGTTGGCGGCGCGCGCTTCGGCCTTCACGTCGGCGCGGGTGTTTTCACCCACGGCCTTGGGGGCATTGGGCACGCCCTGGGTCAGCGTGCTGGCTTCACCGGCCTTGGCGGGCATGGTGTTGGTGGCAGCAGCGCCGGTGTTCTGGGCGTTGGCAAAGCCGGCGGTGGCCAGCAGGCCGGCCAGCAGTACGGAAGTCATGGTCTTGTTCATTTCGGTTTCCTTTGGTTGGTTGGTGGGCCGCTGATCGCTGTGATCCTTCAGGCCGCCCAATCAATTTACGTTCGGCAGTGCGCCGGATGTGACGGACAGGCGCGCCGCAGGCTGTAGGACGCAGGCCCGCTTCAGAACACCCGCGCATACCGCAGCTGCACCGAGTCCATGCCCGGGTTGGGCTTCCTGATGTCGGCGTTGGAGATGTGCACCACGCGCAGGCCCAGTTCATGCTGGCGCGCCGCGCCAAAGCTGTAGCCCACGCCGATCACGTCCACGAAATTGAAGCGGGTGCTGAACTGCTTGTGCGGGCTGCGGTACACGTTGTCGGTCAGAGACACGCCGATGCCGCCCTCGATGAACCAGCGCGAGCGCCCGCCGTCGGCGCGGTTGCGCAGCAGCGGCACCAGCGCCACATGGGTGTACGTTTCCTGGCCGCCGCGCAGGCCGTCGGCGCGCCAGTGGCCCAGCTGCGCCTCGGTGCTGTAGCCCAGCTGCCCGCCCCACCAGTCGTGGCGCCAGCCGCTGTGCCACTGCAGGCCCAGCGTGGTCATCCGGGTGCCGTCACGCGACTCGCCCAGCTGCAGCGATGCGCCGCCGGGCAGCCAGGCGTGGGTGGGGGTTGTCGTCTGGCCCTGTGCCGGCAACGCGCCGCCCAGCAGGGCTGCCACCACCAGCATGCAGGCCGCCACAGGGCCGCAGGGGCGGCAGGCAGGTCTGTTGTGTTTCATGGTGTTGCCAGTCTGCCGCCGCTGTTTCGTCCTGTGGTGTGAAACGGCGCCGGTTTTGCGCCGGCGCCATGAAATTGGATCGCGGCCTGCGCGGCGGCAGTCATGCGTCCTACACGGCACGCGGGGGGGCCACAGGTACAAACCTTTCATGACCGACGATGCCATCCACCCGCCCCTGACCGTGATGACCGTGAACATCCACAAGGGCTTCACGGCGCTGAACCGCCGCTTCATCCTGCCCGAGCTGCGCGATGCCGTGCGCAAGGTCGGCGCCGACGTGGTGTTCCTGCAGGAAGTGCTGGGCAGCCACCAGCGCCACCAGCGGCGCTTTCGCCAGTTCCCGCCCGAGCCGCACTACGAATTCCTGGCCGACAGCATCTGGCCGCAGTACGCCTACGGCAAGAACGTGGCCTACCCCCATGGCGACCACGGCAACGCGGTCATGTCCAAGTACCCCATCCTCTACCACCGCAACCACGACGCCTCCATCGTCGGCCCGGAAAAGCGCGGCCTGCTGCACTGCGTGCTGCACATCCCTGCGCGCGCTCTGGACGTGCATGTGATCTGCGTGCACCTGGGCCTGGCCGAGTCGCACCGCGCGCAGCAGCTGGAGCTGATCTGCAAGGTGGTGCGTGACGAGATCCCCGCCGACGCACCGCTGGTGGTGGCGGGCGATTTCAACGACTGGCGCCGCCGCGCGCACGACATCCTGGAAAAGGGCGCGGGCCTGCGCGAGGTGTTCGTGCAGGCCTATGGAGAAGCCGCGCGCACCTTCCCCGCGCGCTGGCCGCTGCTGTCGCTGGACCGCATCTATGTGCGCAACGCCACGGCTCACCTGCCGGTGGTGCTGCCGCGCAAGCCCTGGTCGCACCTGTCTGACCATGCCCCCCTGGCCGCGGAGATCCACCTGTGAGTACACCCACCGCCCCTGACCGCCGCCGCTGGACGGGCGGCAACCATTTCGAGCTCCTGGAAAACGGCGAGGCCTTCTTTCCCGCGGTGTTCGACGCCATCGCACAGGCACAAACCGAGGTGCTGCTGGAGACCTTCATCCTGTTTGAGGACAAGGTGGGCCTGGCGCTGCACGCGGCACTGCTGGCCGCCGCCCGGCGCGGCGTGCAGGTGCATGTGACGATCGACGGCTACGGCTCGCCCGACCTGTCGCAGGACTTCATCGGCAGCCTGTGCGCTGCCGGCGTGCACATCCATGTGTTCGAGCCCGCGCCGCGCATCTTCGGCTGGCGGCCCAACGTGCTGCGGCGCATGCACCGCAAGATCGTGGTGGTGGACGCCGAACTGGCCTTTGTGGGCGGCATCAACTATTCAGCCGACCACCTGGCCGATTTCGGCCCCGAGGCCAAGCAGGACTATTCCGTGGCGGTGCGCGGCCCGGTGGTGGCGCACATCCACCGCTTCTGCCACGCGGCGCTGGCAGCGGGCCACGGCGAGCGGCGCGGGCGGCTCGGCCCGTTTGGCATACGCCAGTGGTTTCGCGACCATGCGCCGCTGCGCCGCCGCCCCGAGGCACTGCCGGCCTCGGGCGACGCGCAGGCGCTGTTTGTCACGCGCGACAACCACAACCACACCAGCGACATCGAGCACCACTACCTGCAGGCCGTGCGCAGCGCGCGCCAGCGCGTGGTGATTGCCAATGCGTATTTTTTCCCCGGCTACCGCTTCATCCGCGAGCTGCGCCGCGCCGCGCGCCGCGGGGTGGACGTGCGGCTGATCCTGCAGGGCGAGCCCGACATGCCCATCGTCAAGACGGCCGCCAGCCTGCTGTACCACCACCTCACCAAGGCTGGCGTGCGCATTTATGAATACTGCGACCGCCCGCTGCACGGCAAGGTGGCCGTGGTGGACGGCGACTGGTCCACCGTGGGCTCCAGCAACCTGGACCCGCTGAGCCTGGCGCTGAATCTGGAGGCCAACGTCATCATCCGCGACCGCGCTTTCAACCAGGTGCTGTCGCAGCGGCTGGACCACCTGATGGGCAACAGCTGCAAGCAGGTGCGCGTGGACGAGCTGGCCGAATCCAGCACCTGGCGGCTGGTGCGCAGCTATTTTGTGTTCCACGTGCTGCGCATGTACCCGTCGTGGGCCCGGCTGCTGCCGCGCCATGCGGCGCGCCTGACGCCCGCCCTGGGTGAAGACGCGCTGACGCCCGCCTGCGCCACCCCCGGCGGCAAGGACGCGCGATGAACACCGCCGTGCTGCAGGCTCTGCCGCAGCGCGCCTGGTGGCCCTGGGCCATGCGGGCCCTGGCCGTGGCCTTCGTGTCGTTCATCGGCTTCATGCTGTACCAGTACGCGCGCGAGATCGAATGGTCGCGCGTGGGCGATTCGCTGCGCGAGCTGCCCAAGCCGGTGCTGGCCGGGGCCGCCGTGCTGGCGGCACTCAGCCACCTGCTGTACAGCACGTTTGACCTGCTGGGGCGCCACTACACCGGGCACAAGCTGTCCGCGCCCACGGTCATGGGTGTCACCTTCACCAGCTATGCATTCAACCTGAACCTGGGCTCCATCGTGGGTGGCGTAGGGCTGCGGTTTCGGCTGTATTCGCGCCTGGGCCTGCGCAGCGGCGCCATCACGCGCGTGCTGTCATTGAGCCTGCTGACCAACTGGCTGGGCTTCCTGCTGCTGGCCGGCGCGGTGTTTGCACTGTTTCCGCTGCCCCTGCCCGCCGAATGGAAGATCGGCAACGGCGCGCTGCGCATCGCCGGCTTTGTGCTGCTGGCCGCGGCCGTGGCCTGGGGGGCGCTGGTCACGCTGTCGGCCCGGCGTGAATTCACCGTGCTGGGCAAACGCTTGCCGTTGCCGGGGCCGCGCATGACGCTGCTGCAGCTGGCCATGTCGTGTGCCAACTGGATGTTGATCGCCGGCGTGATCTGGGTGCTGCTGCAAGGCCAGGTGGACTACCCCACCGTGCTGGCTGTGTACCTGCTGGCCGCCATTGCCGGTGTGGTCACCTACATCCCCGCCGGGCTGGGGGTGCTGGAGGCGGTGTTTGTGATGCTGCTGGCGCAGAAGGTGGGCGAGCCGCAGCTGCTGGCCGCGCTGCTGGCCTATCGCGCCGTGTACTACCTGGGCCCCCTGCTGGTGGCCGCCGTGATGTACCTCGTGATGGAAATGCGCCTGCGCCGCGCATAGGGGCGCCGCCATGAACCCCCAGCACGTGCCAGGCATTCCACCCGCAGCGCCGCCGCGTTGGCGCGACCGCGCCTGGTGGCCCTGGCTCACGCGTGGCGTGCTGGTGGTGTTTGGCGCATTCGTGCTGGGCCTGCTGGTCTGGCAGGCCACCCGGGTGGACTGGCCCGCCGTGTTTGCCGCCATGGCCGCCACGCCGGCGCGGGTGCTGCTGGCCGCGGGCGCGGTGGCGCTGGCCGGCCACCTGCTGTACAGCACGTTTGATCTGCTGGGGCGCCATTACACCGGCCACCACCTGGCACCGCAGGCGACCATGCTGGTCACCTTCATCAGCTATGCGTTCAACCTGAACTTCGGCGCCATCGTGGGCAGCGCGGCCCTGCGGCTGCGGCTGTATGCGCGCCTGGGGCTGCGCACGCCGGTGATCCTGCGCGTCATGGCGCTGAGCATGTGGACCAACTGGTTTGGCTACCTGGCGCTGGCCGGCGTGGCATTCATCACGCTGTCACTGCCGCTGCCCGCGGGCTGGCATGTGAGCGAAACGGCGTTGCACGCGACCGGCGGCGTGCTGCTGGCGCTGGCGCTGGCGTACCTGCTGGCCTGCGCCACGGTGCGCCCGGGCCGCGTATGGCACTGGCGCGGGCATGAGGTGTGGCTGCCTACGCCGCGCCTGGCCCTGCTGCAGCTGGCCGTGGGCACGGCCAACTGGCTGCTGATCGCCGCCGTGATCTGGGTGCTGCTGCAGGGGCGCGTGGCCTTCCCGGTGGTGGCGGGCGTGTTCCTGGTGGGCGTGGTGGTGGGCATCGTCACGCGCGTACCGGCGGGGCTGGGCGTGCAGGAGGCGGTATTTGTCGCGCTGCTGAGCCCTCAGGTACCCGAGGCCGACATGCTGGCGGCCATGCTGACCTACCGCGCGCTGTACTACTGGGCGCCACTGCTGCTGGCAGGGCTGGCGTATGCGGGTGTGGAGTCGCGTATTCCTGCCCGCGCCAGGTGACTTTTCACCGGCTGAGGACGCCTGACGGGACGGCGCCCTCAGAGAAGCAGCCGGACGTGCGCAGTGTGGACAGGTCCTAACGCTTCTGGCTGGCCGCGGGCACCGGCATGGGCGCCATCGTGGCGGTCGCGGTTTTGGCCGGCGGCATGCTGGAGGCGGGCGCACCCGTGGGCATGTCGGGCTGGCCGGGGCGGCGCAGCTGGATGTTCACCTGCGAGGCGTCCTTGGCATTGCTGGACATGCCGCCTTGCTGCAGCGTGGGCTGGGTGCCGCCCTGGGCGCCCGACATGGGCGGCTGCGCGGCGGCGGCGGCCGCGCCCGGGCTCTGGGCCTGTGCAGCCGATGCGGCCAGCAAGCCGGCCATCAAGAGCACGCCAGGCGAAACAGGGGCAGTTTTCATGAAAGTCTCCCGGGGCGACAGCCCGTCATCCCCCAAGTGTGCGCCGAAACTTCAGCCAGCGGGGACCAGCCGCAGCAAGGTTATTTCAGACGGCGCGCCAAAGCGCTTGGGCGGGCCCCAGTAGCCCGTGCCGCGGCTGGTATAGACCCACAGGTCCTTCAGTTTGTGCAGCCCGGCAGTAAACGGCTGCTGCAGCCGCACGAAATGGTTCCACGGCCAGAACTGCCCGCCGTGGGTGTGGCCCGACAGCTGCAGGTCAAAGCCTGCGTCGGCCGCCGCCACGGCGCTGCGCGGCTGGTGCGCCAGCAGCAGGCGCACGCGCGCATGGGCTGGCGCGCCGCGCAGCGCCGCATGCGGGTCGCTTTTGTGCGCGGGGTCAAACTGGTGGGCGCTGTAGTCGGCCACACCGGCCACCAGCAACGGCGCGCGGCCCGCGTCGCTGCCATGGTCCAGCACCACATGCTCGTTCATCAGCACACGCACGCCCAGGCGGCGCAGCTCGGCGATCCAGGCATGCGCGCCCGAGTAGTACTCGTGGTTGCCCGTGACAAAGTAGCTGCCGTGGCGCGAGCGCAGCTGCGCCAGCGGCGCCACATGCGCGGCCAGCTCGCCCACCTTGCCGTCCACCAGATCGCCGGTGATGGCCACCATGTCGGCGCCCAGCGCATTGACCCGCGCCACGATGGCCTGCAGGTAGCCGCGCCGGATGGTCGGGCCCACATGCACGTCGGTGATCTGCGCCACGGTAAAGCCGTGCAGCGCCGCGGGCAGCTGTGCAATGGGCACGTCCACCCGCACCACGGCGGCGGTGCGCCGCGCGTTCCAGAAGCCCAGCACCGTGGCCAGGGTGGCCAGCAGCGGCACGGCCACGGCCGTCCAGGTGGTGAGCATCACCACCGGCAAGGCGGCGGGCCGCCAGGCAAACACGATCACGGCCAGCAGCAGCGCCACGTCGCGCAGCACCGTCAGCACAAACAGTGACGAAAACAGCCCCATGCCCACAAGCCCGGCCCAGGCCAGCCGGTCAGCCCAGGGGCCGCGGGTGTAGCGCCGCGCCATCAGCCCCAGCGGCAGCAGCACGGTGGAGGCCACCAGCACCAGGGCCAGCAGCGCCTGCGCCAGCGGCCAGGCGCCCAGCGCGGGCACGATGCGCCAGCCCACATACAGGTGCAGCAGCGCAGACAACAGGTAAAGGGGCATGGTGGTTCAGGCGGTGGAAGAAAAGGGCGGGTGCAGGCATGCAGATGGGTGGCGCTGCATGCAGGTTCAAGGCCAGGGTGCGCCGGGCTCACGCCCGCCTCATTCTGTCTGTTTCAACCGCATACAGCGCTGACACGCACGGCTGTTAAGATTCGCGGCCTTTTGCCGTACCCCCCGCGCCTCCCCGATACACCGCAGTACCCTTCAATGACCGTTGCCCTCGCAGGACGCGCACCTGCCGCGTTCGAGATCAAAAGCGCCAACCTCCCCCTGGTATCGCTGCTGCTCAAATCCCCCGACCTGGGCCTGCTGGCGCAGGAGCTGGCAGCCCGCTACGGCGACATACCCGACTTCTTTGACAACGAGCCGCTGGTGGTGGACCTGAGCCCGCTGCAGGCCGCACACGCCGATACGGCACTGGACTATGCCGCGCTGCTGCCCCTGCTGCGCCAGTACCGCGTGCTGCCCATTGCGGCGCGCGGCGGCAGCGCAGCACAGATGGAGGCCGCGCAGGCCGCCGGCCTGTTGGCCGCGCCCGATGCAGTGGCCCCACGCGCGCCCGCCAGGCCCGACCCCTCTCCCGTTCGGGCTGAGCCTGTCGAGGCGCCGCAGGCTGCCCCCGTGCCCCCGCCCTCCGCCCTGGTCATCGACAAGCCCCTGCGCTCGGGCCAGCAGGTCTATGCCCGCGGGCGCGACCTGGTCGTGCTGAGCATGGTCAACCCCGGCGCCGAAGTCATTGCCGACGGCCACATCCATGTGTACGCGCCGCTGCGCGGCAAGGCCATTGCCGGCGCGCGCGGTGACGCACAGGCGCGCATCTTCGCCATGAGCCTGCAGGCCGAGCTGATCTCCATCGCCGGGGTGTACCGCACCAGCGACGTGCCCCTGCCCGACGGCGTGTGGGGCAAGCCCACCCAGGTGCACCTGGACGGCGGCTCCCAAGGCAAGCTCGTCATGACCCCGATCAAGAACTGAATCTCTCCAAAGGACATTTCACCCATGGCAAAAATCATCGTCGTGACCTCCGGCAAGGGCGGGGTGGGCAAAACCACCACCAGCGCCAGCTTTGCATCCGGCCTGGCCCTGCGCGGCCACAAGACCGCCGTGATCGACTTCGACGTGGGCCTGCGCAACCTGGACCTCATCATGGGCTGCGAACGCCGCGTGGTGTACGACCTGATCAA
>JBEIPU010000165.1:0-8878 GCA_040376925.1 Caenimonas sp.
GATGCGGCTGCAGATGCTGGAGCAGGAAACCGATCACCCGCTCGCGATAGCCCACAGGATCGTAGGCCTGGAAGTCCGTGTGCGGCGCACCGTCGATCATCCACAGGGACTTGGGCTCGCCGGCGGCGGCGAACAGACGCCGGCTCTGTTCGGCAGTCGCGTGCAAATCGGCGCTGCCGGCAACCAGCAGCAAGGGCGCCCCCAGCGTAGCCAGCACTTCGATCGGCTGGTGTTCGTCCAAGCCGCTGCCCAGCCAGAGCGGCAACTGCCAGGCAAGCAGTGGCCGCAGCCAGGGACCGGCATTGCCCAGACGCATGCGCAGGCGGTTGTCGATCGCCTCGTCGAGGCGGCTGTAGAGCATCTCCAGCACCACCGCAACCGGCTTCGGGCTGGCGTCAGCGAACACCCAGGCGGCCGCGCCCAGCGAGATGCCGATGACCGCCTTGCGCTCGGCCGGCCAGTGCCGCTGCATCCAGTCCCAGGCAGCGCGCACCGCCGGCACCTCCTGGCGACCATAGCCACGGCGCTTGCCGTCGCTGTCGCCATGGCCGGGCAGGTCGATGCTGAGCACCGCCACGCCCAGCTGCTGCAGCGCTCTGACTCGGCCCTGCATGGCCAGCCGGCTCGCATGCCGCTGGTGCAGGATGAGCACCGCGCCTGCACCCGGTCGACCGGGCAGCGCGGTGGCGGCAACGCGCCGGCCCTCGGCGTCCTGCAGTTCCAGGGAGTGCTCAGCCGGCGAATGTCGTTGAGCGCCGGGCACGCGGGTCAGCCAATGGCCAGCCAGCAGCAGGGCCAGGACCGCCACCAAGCCGACCAGTACGAACGCCGTGAGCGGCTGGCGCCAACTCAAATGTCGACCTCGATCTCGTCGCCGCGCCGTTCCATCAGCTCGCGGCGCGCGGCCGCCTCGTTGCGGCCCATCAGCTGGGTCAGCACGCCGGCCGCCTCGGCGGTATCCGGCACGCGGACCTGCAGCAATCGGCGGGTGTCAGGGTTCAGGGTGGTGTCCCAAAGCTGCTCGGCGCTCATCTCGCCCAGGCCCTTGAAGCGGCTGATGCTCCAGGCGCCCTCGCGCACGCCTTCCTTGCGCAATTTGTCCAGTATGGCGGTCAACTCGCCTTCATCCAGCGCGTACACCTTGGACGCGGGTTTTTTGCCTCGGGCCGGCGCATCCACCCGGAACAGCGGCGGGCGGGCCACATACACATGGCCCGATTCGATGAGCTTGGGGAAATGGCGGAAGAACAGCGTCAGCAGCAGCACCTGGATGTGCGAGCCGTCCACGTCGGCGTCTGACAGGATGCAGACCTTGCCGTAGCGCAGGCCGCTCAGGTCGGGCGTGTCGTTGGGGCCGTGCGGGTCCACGCCGATGGCGACCGCGATGTCGTGGATTTCGGTATTGGCAAACAGGCGGTCGCGCTCGACCTCCCAGGTGTTCAGCACCTTGCCGCGCAGCGGCAGCACGGCCTGGCATTCCTTGTCGCGGCCCATCTTGGCACTGCCGCCGGCCGAGTCGCCTTCGACCAGGAACACCTCGTTGTGGCTCACGTCGCGGCTTTCGCAATCGGTCAGCTTGCCGGGTAGCACGGCCACGCCCGAGCCCTTGCGCTTTTCAACCTTCTGCCCGGCCTTTTGCCGGGTCTGGGCGGCCTTGATGGCGAGCTCGGCCAGCTTTTTGCCGTAGTCCACATGCTGGTTCAGCCACAGCTCCAGCGCCGGGCGCACAAAGCTGGACACCAGCCGCACCGCGTCGCGTGAATTGAGCCGTTCCTTGATCTGGCCCTGGAACTGCGGGTCCAGCACCTTGGCACTGAGCACGTAGCTGGCGCGGGCAAACACGTCCTCAGGCAGCAGCTTGACGCCCTTGGGCAGCAGCGAATGAAGCTCAATGAAGCTTTTGACGGCATTGAACAGACCGTCGCGCAGCCCGGCCTCGTGCGTGCCGCCGGCGCTGGTGGGAATGAGGTTGACGTAGCTTTCGCGCACCGGCTGGCCGTCTTCGGTGAAGGCCACGCACCACGACGCACCCTCGCCTTCGGCGAAGTTGTCTTTTTCGTTGACGGCCTTGTCGGCAAAGCCCTCGCCTTCAAACAGCGGGATGACCGGGTCGGCCGTCAGCGTCTGCATCAAATAGTCACGCAGGCCGCCCTTGTAAGCCCAGGTCTGCGTGTCTTTGGTCTTCTCGTTCACCAGCGTGACGGTCACGCCCGGCATCAGCACCGCCTTGCTGCGCAGCAGGTGCGTCAGGTCGGCCATGGGCAGCGCGGGGGTTTCAAAGTATTTGGGGTCGGGCCAGACGCGCACCGACGTGCCCTGCTTGCGGTCGCCGTCGCCGGCCTTGCGCACCTGCAGCGGCTCGGTCACGTCGCCGGCTTCAAACACCAGACGGGCCACATGGCCGTCGCGGTAGCTGGTGGCCTCCAGCCGTTTGGCCAGCGCGTTCGTCACGCTCACACCCACGCCGTGCAGACCGCCCGAGAAACTGTACGCACCGCCCTTGCCCTTGTCGAACTTGCCGCCGGCGTGCAGCCGGGTGAATACCAGCTCGATCACCGGCGCCTTTTCCTCGGGGTGCAGGCCGTAGGGGATGCCGCGGCCGTCGTCTTCAATGCTGGTGGAGCCGTCGGTGTGCAGCGTGACCTTGATCTTGCGGCCGTGGCCCGCCAGTGCTTCGTCAGCCGAGTTGTCCAGCACCTCCTGGAGGATGTGCAGCGGGTTGTCGGTGCGCGTGTACATGCCCGGACGCTGCTTCACGGGCTCCAGGCCCTTGAGCACGCGGATCGAGCCCTCGGAGTAGTCAGAAAGTGGTTTGGTTGCCATGGGAGGGGGGATTGTAGACCTGTACGAATATACAGTTTTCATTTGGCAGCCGCCAGATTCATGCTGCGCGCGCATCAATGGCCTGAAAAGCTTTCACGGGGCACGCGCGTGCTGCACAGGGCACATTTGGGTACATTCAACCGCATGACAACCCACCATAAATCCCTGTCGATGGCGCAGGTGCTGATCTGCGGCGCCGCCATCGTCACGCTGTCCATGGGCGTGCGCCACGGCTTTGGCCTGTGGCTGCAGCCCATCACCCAGGCCCAGAACTGGTCGCGTGAGACCTTCGCCTTTGCCATTGCCATCCAGAACCTGGCCTGGGGCGTGTTCGGCGTATTTGCCGGCATGGCGTCCGACCGGTTTGGCGCGTTCCGGGTGCTGATCCTGGGCAGCCTGCTGTACGCCGCGGGCCTGGCCGGCATGGCGCTGAGCACCACGCCGCTGTCGTTCACGCTGACCGCCGGCGTGCTGCTGGGCGCCGCGCAGGCCGGCACCACCTACGCCGTGGTGTATGGCGTGATCGGCCGCCAGATCGACCCGGCCAAGCGGTCCTGGGCCATGGGGGTGGCAGCCGCCGCGGGCTCGTTCGGCCAGTTCCTGATGGTGCCGGTCGAGGGCTTTTTGATCAGCAGCCTGGGCTGGAAGGAAGCCCTGCTGGCGCTGAGCCTGTTTGTGCTGCTGATCAGCCCGCTGGCGATCGGCCTGCGCGAGCCCGGCTTTGCCGGCGGCGCGGCGCCGGTGCGTGACCAGTCCATCCTGCAGGCGCTGAAAGAGGCTTTCAAGTACCCGAGCTTCCAGCTGCTGATGGCGGGGTATTTTGTCTGCGGCTTCCAGGTGGTGTTCATTGGCGTTCACATGCCCAGCTACCTCAAGGACAAGGGCCTGTCGCCCATGGTGGCCAGCTACGCGCTGGCGCTGATCGGCCTGTTCAATGTGTTTGGCACCTACATTGCCGGCTCGCTGGGCCAGCGGCTGGCCAAGCGCAAGATCCTGGCGTTCATCTATTTCGCGCGCGCCGTGGCCATTGCGGTGTTCCTGGTGGTGCCGCTGTCGCCGCTGTCGGTGTATGTGTTTGCCAGCGTCATGGGCCTGCTGTGGCTGTCCACGGTACCTCCCACCAATGCCACGGTGGCGCAGATTTTTGGCGTGGCCCATCTGTCCATGCTGGGCGGGTTTGTGTTCTTCAGCCACCAGATCGGCTCGTTCATGGGCGTATGGCTGGGAGGCTACCTGTACGACCGCACCGGCAGCTATGACATCGTCTGGTACATCGCCATTGCGCTGGGGATTTTTGCGGCGCTGGTCAATTTGCCCGTCAAGGAAGCTCCCATTCATCGCGGGGCTCCGCAGGCAGCATGAAAAGCCTGCGCAAGCCCCTGACATACGCCGCCGCTGTGCTGGCGTTGCTGGGGGTGTTTGCCCTGTACACGCAGCCTGATTTCATGGTCACACTGGCCGACCAACTCTGGGCCTGCTTCTGACCTCATGAAAACCTTTGTCATCACGGGTGCCTCCGACGGGATCGGCGCCGAAATCGCACGCCAGCTGGGGTCGCGCCACAAACAGGAGGCCGCGCTGGTGCTCGCGGCGCGCAATGAGGCTGCGCTGCAGACGGTGGCCGACCAGTGCCGTGCCCTCGGCGCGCAGGCGCTGGTGGTGCGCACCGATGTGGCAGACGCCGCCCAGTGCCGGGCGCTGATAGACACAGCCGTCAGGCACTTTGGCGGCATCCATGCGCTGGTCAACAACGCGGGCATGTCCGCCCAGGCCTTGCTGGAAGAAGTCAAGACCGACGACCTGGCCTGGTACGAAGACCTGATGCGCGTCAACCTCTGGGGCAGCGTGTGGTGCACCCATGCCGCCCTGCCCCATCTGAAGGCATCGCGCGGGCATGTCGTGGCGGTGTCGTCGCTGGCCGGGCTGGTGGGCGTGCCGGGGCGCACGGCCTACAGCGCCACCAAGTTCGCCATGACGGGATTTTTTGAAGCGTTGCGGGTTGAGCTCAAGAACGCAGGCGTCAGCGTCACCACCGCCTACCCCGGCGTGGTGGCCACCCAGATCCGCTACCGCGGCTTCAATGCCGCCGGCCAGGCGGCCGGGCGCAGCGGCCTGAAGGAAGACGACGCCATGAGCGTGCAAGAATGCGCGCGCCTCATCATCGACGGCATGGAAAGCCGCCAGCGCGAGGTGGTGATGACCTTCAAGGGCAAGCTGGGCCGCTGGCTCAAGCTGCTGGCGCCAGGCGTGGTCGAGAACCTGGCCCTTGCTGCCTTGAAAGACGACGTCAAGCCCAAATGATGCACGGCACGCAAGACGCATCGGCCTGGGTCCGCCGCTGGTCACACCTGGTGCCGCCTGGCGGCTCGGTGCTGGACGTGGCCTGCGGCGCAGGCCGGCACATGCGCTGGTTTGCCGGGCGTGGGCACGCGGTGACTGGCGTGGACCGCGCGCCAGAGGCGCTGACTGAGGCCGCCCAGGCCGGCGAAGTGCTGCACGCCGACATCGAAAACGCGCCGTGGCCTTTTGCAGGCCGCAGCTTCGACGGCGTGATCGTCACCCATTACCTCTGGCGCCCGCTGCTGCCCGCCATCGTGGCCGCCGTGGCCCCTGGCGGTGTCCTGCTTTACGAAACCTTTGCCGCCGGCAACGAGACCGTGGGCAAACCCTCGCGAGCGGATTTCCTGCTGCGTCCAGGTGAACTGCTGCAGGCCTGCAGCGCTTTGCGCGTGGTGGCCTATGAAGACGGCTTTACGGACAACCCGGCGCGTTTCGTCCAGCGCATCGCTGCCGTGCGCGAACAGCCCGCCTTGCAGCCAGCGCGCTACCCGCTCTAGGTAGAATGCCCTTTTCCCGTTCAAAACTGCGGACATGACACCGATTACAGGCAGCATCGTGGCGCTCGTCACCCCGATGCATGAAGACGGCAGCGTGGACTACCCCACCCTGCGCAAGCTGATTGACTGGCACATCGCCGAAGGCACCGACTGCATTGGCGTGGTCGGCACCACGGGCGAGTCGCCCACGGTCAACGTGCAGGAGCACTGCGAGATCATCCGCGTGTCGGTAGAGCAGGCCAACAGGCGCGTGCCCATCATGGCCGGCTGTGGCGCCAACTCCACCTCGGAAGCGATCGAGCTGGCGAGGTTCGCCAAAACGGTGGGCGCCGACTGCCAGCTGCAGGTCGTTCCCTACTACAACAAGCCCACGCAAGAGGGCCAGTACCAGCACTTCAAGGCCATCGCCGAGGCGGTGGGTGACCTGCCCACGATCCTGTACAACGTGCCCGGGCGTACCGTGGCCGATATGGCGCACGACACCGTGCTGCGCCTGGCACAGGTACCCGGCATCGTCGGCATCAAGGAAGCCACCGGCAGCATCGAGCGCGCGCAGTGGCTCATCCGCGAAGTGCCCAAGGGCTTTGCCATCTATTCGGGTGACGACCCCACCGCCGTGGCGCTCATGCTGTGCGGCGGCCAGGGCAACGTGAGCGTGACCGCCAACATTGCCCCGCGCCTGATGCACGAGCTGTGCGTGGCCGCCATCGCGGGCGACGCAAAGCGCGCCATGGACATCCAGTTCAGGCTGATGCCGGTGCACAAGCACCTGTTCGTGGAAGCCAACCCCATCCCGCTCAAGTGGGCCATGGCCCGCATGGGCCTGTGCGGCGGCACCATGCGCCTGCCCATGACGCCGCTGGCACCGTCCAATGAAGCGGTCGTCGAAGGCGCGCTGCGCGCCAGCGGCCTGCTGGCGGCCTAGATTCAAGAGGAACCACACGTGAAACACATCGCACGAATCGGGCTGCTGGGCCTGTCCATCACGCTGGCGGGCTGCAGCGTCCTCGAAGCCGACAAGATCGACTACAAAAGCGCCAGCCGTGGCACCTCGCTGGAAATCCCGCCGGACCTGACCCAGCTGTCGCGCGACACGCGCTATGTGGTGCCCGGCGGCTCCGTCACGGCCAGCAGCTTCCAGGCCGGCCAGGCCGTGCCGGGGGCGCCCACCGCGGCCTCCACCCTGGGCGATGTGCGCATTGAGCGCGCGGGCAACACCCGCTGGCTGGTGGTCAGCCGCCCGGCGGACCAGTTGTGGGGGCCGGTGCGCGAGTTCTGGCAGGAAAACGGCTTTTTGCTGACGCTGGACCAGGCCAACCTGGGCATCATGGAAACCGACTGGGCCGAAAACCGCGCCAAGCTGCCGCAGGACTTCATCCGCAACACGCTGGGCAAGGTGTTTGATTCGCTGTATTCCACCGGCGAGCGTGACCGCTTTCGCACGCGGCTGGAGCGCAATGCGTCCGGCGGCACCGAGATCTACATCAGCCACCGCGGCATGGTCGAGGTGTACAACAACACCCAGAAGGACCAGACCATCTGGCAGCCGCGCGCCACCGACCCGGAACTGGAAGCCGAATTCCTGCGCCGCCTGATGGTGCGCCTGGGCACGCCGGCCGAGCAGTCGCGCGCACTGGTCGCCGCCGGCGGCACCGTGCGGCCCACATCGCGCGTGGCCACGGTGGGCAACCAGCCCGTGGTGCAGATCGACGAGGGCTTTGACCGTGCCTGGCGCCGCGTGGGCCTCACGCTGGACCGCACCGGCTTCACGGTTGAAGACCGCGACCGCAGCCAGGGCACGTACTTCGTGCGCTATGTGGAGCCGAACCCGGACAAGAAGGAACCGGGCTTCCTGGGCAAGCTGTTCGGCCCGTCGGCACCTAATGCCGCGCCGCTGAAGTTCCGCATCAGCGTCAAGAGTCAGGGCGAAGCGACCACCGTGTCGGTGCTCAACGCCGCTGGCGCCCCCGAATCGTCGGCCAACGCGCAACGCATCGTCAACGTCATTGCCGACGACCTGAAGTAAGTCCCTTGCACCTGCCCATGCCGAGCCGCCTGTGTTGAGGTTTCGCAGCCTGGGCAGCGGCAGCGCCGGCAACGCCACCGTGATCGAGGCCGGCAACGGCCTGCGGACCAGCCGACTGCTGGTGGACTGCGGCCTGGGGCAAAAGCACCTGGAGGCGCGCCTGGCCGCCGCCGGGCTGGTCCCCGCCGACATCGACGCGATTTTCATCACCCACGAGCACGCCGATCACATCGGCTGCGCCCGTGCGTGGGCGCTGCGCCAGCGCATCCCGGTGTGGATGAGCCAGGGCACCTACGCGGGCATCGGCGCGCCCGACTTTGACGGCCTGCTGCACCTGGCGCGCGACGCCCAGACCATTGAGCTGGGCGAGTTGCAGGTGCTGCCGTTTACCGTGCCGCATGACGCCCGTGAGCCGTTGCAGCTGGTGTGCAGCGACGGCAATGCACGGCTGGGCCTGCTGACCGACCTGGGCCATGCCAGCGCCTATGTGCTGCAGCGCCTGGCCGGCTGCCACGCACTGCTGCTGGAATGCAACCACGACGCCGACCTGCTGGCCACCGGCAGCTACCCGCCGTTCCTGAAACGGCGCGTGGGCGGGCTGTGGGGCCACCTGGCCAACGACGCGGCTGCGCAGATTGCACTGGCCGTACACCACAGCGGGCTCAAACACGTGGTGGCCGCCCACCTGAGCGAGCAGAACAACCGGCCCGAGCTGGCGCGCCGTGCCGTCGCACAGGCCCTGGGCTGCGCCGACGCCGACATTGCCGTGGCGGATGCCGCCGGCAGCGGCGGCTGGTTCAGCGCCTGAGCCGGCGCCCCCGGGCGGGCAACAAAAAAGCCACCCGCAGGTGGCTTTTTATGGAATCGCTGGAACGATTACTTCTTGGGGGCAGCAGCTTCGGCGGCCTTCTTGGCAGCGTCGGCAGCAGCGTCGGCAGCGCCGGTGGCAGCAGCAGCAGCGCCGGTAGCGGCAGCGGCGGCGCCAGAAGCAGCCACAGCAGCGCCGGAGGCAGCAGCAGCAGCAGCGTCAGCAGCCGGGGCGGCAGGAGCGGGAGCGGGTGCGGGAGCAGCGGCGGGGGCCGGAGCGGGCGCGGGCGCCGGCTCTTCCTTCTTGCCACAGGCGGCCAGGGCAGCGGCGGCAATCAGGGTCGCCAGTACAAGCGATTTCTTCATTTCAGGTTTCCTTGGGTTA
>JBEIPU010000004.1:0-60957 GCA_040376925.1 Caenimonas sp.
CGACCTGGCCTACATCAGCCTGGACGGCAACATCGGCTGCCTGGTCAACGGCGCCGGCCTGGCCATGGCCACCATGGACACCATCAAGCTGTTCGGCGGCGAGCCGGCCAACTTCCTGGACGTGGGCGGCGGCGCCACCCCGGAGAAGGTCACCGAAGCATTCAAGATCATGCTGAAAAACACGAAGGTCAAGGCGATCCTCGTCAACATCTTCGGCGGCATCATGAAGTGCGACACCATCGCCACGGGTGTGATCGCCGCGTGCAAGGCGGTGAACCTGCAGGTGCCGCTGGTGGTGCGCATGAAGGGCACCAATGAAGTCGAAGGCAAGAAGCTGCTGGCCGACTCCGGCCTGCCCATCATCAGCGCCGACACCATGGCCGAGGCGGCCCAGAAGGTTGTGGCAGCGGTAGCTAAGTGACCAGGAACAAATTATGTCGATCTACATCAACAAAGACACCAAAGTCATCACCCAGGGCATTACCGGCAAGACCGGCCAGTTCCATACGGAGAAGTGCCAGGACTACGCCAACGGCAAGAACTGCTTCGTCGCCGGCGTGAACCCCAAGAAGGCCGGCGAGTCGATCTTCAACATCCCGATCTACGCATCGGTCAAGGAAGCCGCCAGCCAGACCGGCGCGACCGTGTCGGTGATCTATGTGCCGCCCGCGGGTGCCGCCGCCGCCATCTGGGAAGCCGTGGAAGCCGACCTGGACATGGCCATCTGCATCACCGAAGGCATCCCGGTGCGCGACATGCTTGAAGTGCGCAACAAGATGAAGGCCAAGGAAGCCGCCGGCGGCAAGAAAACGCTGCTGCTGGGCCCCAACTGCCCCGGCCTGATCACGCCCGACGAAATCAAGATCGGCATCATGCCCGGCCACATTCACCGCAAGGGCCGCATTGGCGTGGTCAGCCGCTCCGGCACGCTGACCTACGAAGCGGTGGCGCAGCTGACCGAAATCGGGCTGGGCCAGTCCAGCGCCGTGGGCATCGGGGGCGACCCGATCAACGGCCTGAAGCACATCGACGTCATGAAGGCCTTCAATGACGACCCGGACACCGACGCCGTCATCATGATCGGCGAAATCGGCGGGCCGGACGAGGCGGACGCTGCCCGCTGGTGCAAGACCCACATGAAGAAGCCCGTGGTTGGCTTCATCGCCGGAGTGACGGCCCCCCCGGGCAAGCGCATGGGCCATGCCGGTGCGCTGATTTCCGGCGGCGCCGATACCGCCGACGCCAAGCTGTCCATCATGGAAGAGTGCGGCTTCACCGTGACGCGCAATTTCTCGGAACTGGCCAAGCTGCTCAAGGCCAAGCTTTAAGCCAGGCAGCGGTTGCACCAGCGCGGCGCCCCCGGCGCTGCCGCTTATTTGCAACAAATCGTAGTACGCCCGTGACAAAGTGCCTTGTCCGGGGCTGGCCCCTCTGTTACCTTCGACATCTGCGGTGTTCCGTCCGCCTGCCCTTTGCGGGGCAGGTGCGCAAGGGCTGCCGCCAAGAACAACGGCTTGGTCTGCGAACTGGACAAGGGGCGGGAAGTGAGCACATCTTCATCGGCAAAACGCAGTCAGTTCTGGCGTACCGACTGGTTTGTGGGCGTTCTGGTGGTGGTGGCGGTTGTCATCCTGCACCAGGCCACGGACTTCATCGGCACGATGGAGCGGCGCTTCTACGACTTTGCGAGCACCAGCAGTGCCCGCCAGCCCTCGGACCGCGTGGCGGTCATCGCCATTGACGACCAGAGCATCGCCAACATCGGCCGCTGGCCCTGGCCGCGCGATGTTCATGCCCAGCTGATTGACCAGCTGGCGGCCGCCAAGGCCAAAACCATTGTCCATACCGCCTTCTTTTTCGAGCCGCAGACCGATCGCGGCCTGGTGTTCATCCGCAAGATGAAGGAAGCGCTCGGGCCCGGGGCGGACGCGGGCAGCGGCGGTGTGGGCGAGCAGCTTGGCAAGGTGATTGCCGAGGCCGAGCTGGCGCTTGACACCGACGCCAAGCTGGCCGCCAGCATGACCAAGGCGGGCAATGTGCTGGTGCCCTCTGTTTTCGTGCTGGGCGAGCCGCAGGGCAAGCCGGACAAGCCGCTGCCACCCTATGCGCTCAAGAGCGCAGTGGATGAAAACAGCGGCTTTTCGGTGCCGGCCGTCAAGGGCCAGCAGCCCATTGAGCAGATCGGCACGGCTGCGGCCGGTATTGCCCACCTCAACCAGATCAACGACGTCGACGGGGCCGTGCGTGAAGAGCCCATGCTGGTCAATTATTTCGGCAAGGCCGTGCCTTCCATGGCGCTGCTGGCCGCCGCGCACAGCCTGAACCTGGGCCCCTCGGACGTGAAGCTCAACCCCGGCGACTCGGTCCAGATCGGCAAGCTGCGGGTGAAGACCGACGAATATGCACGCATGCTGCCCCAGTTCTACAAGGGCAAGGACGGCAAGCCGGCGTTTGCGGTGGATTCGTTTTATGACGTGATCAGCGGCAAGATTCCCGCCAGCAAGTACGCCGACAAGATCGTCCTGATCGGCGCAACCGCTGCCGGCGTGGGTGTGCAGTTCCCCACGCCCGGCTACGCCGGCCTGTCGCCGGCCGAAATGATCGCGCACATCACCTCCAGCATCCTGGGCGAGCATTTCATCGTCCAGCCCGCCTGGGGTGGCTGGGCGGCGTTTGGCGTGTTCCTGCTGGTGGCGGCGTATCTGGTGGCGGCGCTGCCGCGCCTGTCCGCGGGCAAGGCGGCGGCCGTGACGCTGGGCCTGTTCGTGGTGTTGATGGTGGCGGAATTCGGCCTGCTGTCGGGTGCTTCCATGTGGCTCAAGCTGGTGTTCCCGGCAACGCTGCTGGTCATCGGCCACCTGGCGCTCACGACCAAGCGCTTCCTGATGACCGAGGCGGGCAAACTCAAGTCCGACGAAGAGTCTGCCGAGACCAACCGCATGATGGGCCTGGCCCTGCAGGGCCAGGGCCAGCTGGACATGGCGTTTGACCGGTTCCGCCGCGTGCCGATGAGCGACGCCGTCATGGACAACATGTACAACCTGGCGCTGGACTTCGAGCGCAAGCGCCAGTTCAACAAGGCCCAGGCGGTGTACGAACACATGGCGGGCTGGAACAAAGGCTACAAGGACCTGCAATCCAAGCTCAACCGGGCCAAGAACCTGTCGGAAACCGTCATCCTGGGCGGCGGTGGTGCACACCCGGGTGGCACCATGCTGCTGGACGGCGGCGCGGTTGAAAAGCCGATGCTGGGCCGCTATCAGGTGGAAAAGGAGTTGGGCAAGGGCGCCATGGGCGTCGTCTACCTGGGCAAGGACCCGAAGATCGGCCGCGTTGTGGCCATCAAGACCATGGCCTTGAGCCAGGAGTTCGAGGGCGAAGAGCTGGCCGACGCGCGCGAGCGCTTCTTCCGTGAAGCCGAGACGGCGGGCCGGTTGCAGCACCAGAACATCGTGACCATCTTCGACGCCGGCGAGGAGCACGACCTGGCCTACATCGCCATGGAGTTCCTCAAGGGCAAGGATCTGGTGGACTTCTGCAAGGACGGCAACCTGCTGCCCATGCCCAAGGTGCTGTCCATCGTCGCGCGCGTGGCCGAGGCGCTGGCTTATGCCCACAAGCAGAACGTGGTGCACCGCGACATCAAGCCGGCCAACATCATGTACGAGCTGGAAAGCGACACGGTCAAGGTCACCGACTTCGGCATTGCCCGCATCACGGACTCCAGCAAGACCAAGACCGGCCTGGTGCTGGGCACGCCCAGCTTCATGTCGCCCGAGCAGATCGCCGGCAAGAAGGTGGACGGGCGGTCCGACCTGTACTCGCTGGGGGTGATGCTGTTCCAGATGCTGGCCGGCGTGCTGCCGTTCCGGGGCGACTCCATGGCCGAGCTGATGTACAAGATCGCCAACGAAGAGGCGCCGGATATCCGCATCATCCGCAAGGACATTCCCGAGCGTCTGGCCCAGATCGTGGCGCTGTCGCTGGCCAAGCGCAGCGAAAACCGCTATCAGGATGGCGACCAGTTCGCCGCCGATCTGCGTGCGCTGCTCGCCGGTGCGACGCCAGCCGTTTCCCCGGCCGCCGGCCCTGCCGTGGCGACGCTTGCCGCGGTGCCCGCCGCGGCGGCTGACGAAAAGACCGTGGCATTCCGCGCGCAGGAGCCAGCCCAGGCCGATTTCGGCACGGACAAGACCGTGGTGTTGTCGCCGCCGGACGCGGGGGGGTTTGACAAGACCGTCGTTACGGCTGCAGTTCCTGACGCGGCGCAGCCCGGCTATGATGCGACCCAGAAAATGGACGCCATCAGCGACACCGACCCCTTCGCCAAAACAGCCGTGATCAGCCGATCGGGGGCGGGAGATCCCGTTGCGGATTCGGGCAAGAAGACCGATACGGAGACCTGAGTCCAGCATCTATGAACTACGAGTTTTGCCTACGAACCGATCCTGGGCTCGCCCGCGAGAACAACGAGGATTCCGTCACCATTGACGAACCCACTCGCCTGGGTATCCTGGCGGACGGCATGGGGGGCTACAACGCTGGCGAAATCGCCAGCGGCATGGCCACGGCTTTCATCAAGTCGGAGCTGGGGCGCTGGCTGTCACAAGCCGGCCGGCATGCCAATGCCAAGGAAGTGCGCCGCGCCATGGAAATCTGCGTGGACAACGCCAACCGGTCTATCTTCAACGCAGCCAACTCCAACCCGCAGTACAGCGGCATGGGCACCACGCTGGTGCTCGGCGTGTTCCAGGACACCCGGCTGATGCTGGGTCACATCGGCGATTCGCGCTGCTACCGCCTGCGCGATGGCGAATTCGTGCAGATCACCAAGGACCATTCGCTGCTGCAAGAGCAGATGGACGCAGGGCTGATCACGCCCGAACAGGCGGCCACCTCGACCAACAAGAACCTGGTGACCCGTGCGCTCGGCGTGGAAGATGCCGTGCTGCTGGAAGTCAATGAGCACCGGGTGGAGCCCGGTGACGTCTACCTGATGTGCTCTGACGGCCTGTCGGACATGGTGGACAACGACAATATTGCCCAGTTGCTGGCGACCGACGTGCCGCTGGAGCAGAAAGTCGTGCAGTTGATTGACGCAGCCAATGCCAATGGGGGGCGGGACAATATCTCGGTCCTGTTGGCGCAGGCACAAAGCGGCGTGAAAAAGCGCGGCTTGATTTCCAGATTGCTGGGAAAATAGTCTTTTGCATTAGTTTCCCGAAACAGGTTTAAAACAGGAGTCGACCATGCCGAAAATGATCGTTTCGATCGACGGTGTTGTCATCAAGGAAGTGCAGTTGACCAAGGACCGTACGACACTGGGTCGGCGGCCGTACAACGACATCGTGATTGATAACCTTGCTGTGAGCGGCGAACACGCCGTGTTGCAGATGACCGGCAACGAGGTCTACCTGGAGGATCTGAACAGCACCAACGGCACCTACGTCAATGGCAAGGCTGTGAAAAAGCAGCTGCTGCAGAACAACGACACCGTGGAAATCGGCAAGTACAAGATCAAGTACATCAACGAAGCGGCCACCGCCGGCTTCGAAAAGACCATGGTGATCAAGGCAGGTGGCGCCGGCCTGGCCGTGCCGCCGCCCGCAGCCAGCCCCGCCGCAGCGGCCACGGCAGCGCCTGTGGCGGAAGGCGCCGGGCCCAACGGCAGCATCAAGGTGCTGTCGGGCGCGGCCGCCGGGCGCGAGGTACCGCTGGTCAAGGTGGTCACGACCATTGGCAAGCCTGGTGTGGCGGTTGCCGCCATCACCAAGCGGCACAACGGCTTTGTGGTGGCCCATGTGGAAGGCGCCAACAAGCCCACGCTGAACGGTGCCCCCATCGGCGCCGAGCCCGTGATGCTCAAGACCGGTGACCTGCTGGAGCTGGCGGGCACCCAGATGCAGTTCGTTCAGGCCTGAGGGTCTGCGGCGGACGCATGGGATCACTCTCCAAACACTGGTCCCGGATAGCGGTCACGCTGATACCGCTGATTTTCGCGCTGCTGCACGCCAGCGGCGTGATGAAAATCGGTGTGCTGCAACGGCTTGACGACATCATCTATGACGCGCGGCTGCGCGCGACCATGCCCAAAACGCTCGACGAGCGCATCGTCATCGTCGATATCGACGAAAAGAGCCTGGCCGAAGTCGGCCGCTGGCCCTGGGGTCGCAACAAGCTGGCCGACCTGGTGGATGACCTGTTCGAGCGCCAGAAGATCACCATGCTGGGCTTTGACGTGGTGTTTGCCGAGGCCGACGAAAGCTCCGGCCTGAAGCGGCTGCGCCAGCTTGCGCAAAGCGAGCTCAAGGACCAGGCCGGGTTTGCCGACCGGCTCAACCAGCTGCAGGGCGTGCTGGACTACGACGCCGCGTTTGCCAGGTCGCTCGAGAAAAAAGCCGTGGTGCTGGGCTACTACTTCACCAGCGACCGCGACGGCCGCACCTCTGGCGCGCTGCCGGCGCCGGTCATGGAAAAGGACGCTCTGCAAGGTCGCCCCATCAAATTCACCAGCTGGAACGGCTACGGCTCCAACATCGACCAGATTGCCAAGGCAGCACCCATGGCGGGCTTTTTCAACTCCATCACCGAGGGCGACGGCGTTGTTCGCTCGATCCCGCTGATTGCCGAGTACAAGGGCCAGTATTACGAGTCGCTGTCCATGGCCATGTTCCGCATGCTGGTCGGGCTGCCTGCGGTGGCGCCTGGCTTCCCGCAGGAGCGTTTCATCAACCGCAGCTACCAGGGGCTGGAGAGCATCCTGCTCAAGCAGGGCGAGAAGACGCTGGCCGTGCCAGTGGACGATCGTGTTGCCACGCTGGTGCCGTTTCGCGGCCCGGGCGGCGTGAATGGCGGCTCGTTCAAGTACATCTCGGCGGCCGACCTGCTGGCCAAGCGCATCCCTGATGGTGCGCTCAAGGACAAGATCGTCCTGCTGGGGACGACCGCCCCCGGGCTGCTGGACCTGCGCGTCACCCCCGTGGGCGAGACCTACCCCGGTGTGGAAACGCACGCCAACGTGATTTCAGGGCTGCTGGACGGCAAGACCTTCGTCAAGCCTGACTATGCCGTGGGCTTTGAGGTGGTGGTGCTGCTGCTGGCGGGCATCACGCTGGCCTTCGCTTTGCCGCTGCTGTCCGCGCCCCGCGCGGTGGCAGCCAGTGTGGCCGTCATAGCGGCGCTGGTGGCGCTCAATTTCTGGCTCTATCTGGGTTATGGCCTGGTTTTGCCGCTGGCGTCGGCGCTGGTCATGGCACTGACGGCGTTTGCATTGAACATGAGTTACGGCTACTTTGTGGAAAGCCGCTCCAAGCGCGAGCTGGCCAACCTGTTCGGCACCTATGTCCCGCCGGAGCTGGTGGACGAGATGGTCAAGGACCCCGACAGCTACAGCATGAAGGCCACCAGCAAGGAGCTGACGGTGATGTTCTGCGACATGCGCGGCTTTACCAAGATGTCCGAAAAGATGGAGCCCACCCAGCTGCAGGAGCTGCTCAACGGCGTGTTCAGCCGCCTGACCGACCTGATCCGTGCCAACCGCGGCACCATCGACAAGTACATGGGCGATTGCGTGATGGCCTTCTGGGGCGCGCCGGTGGACACGCCCAATCATGCCCACCTGGCGACCAAGACCGCCATGGAGATGGCCAATGCGATCCGCAAGCTCAATGAAGAGCACCGTGCCAAGGGCCTGCCCGAGATCGGCATCGGCATCGGTCTGAATACCGGCACCATGTGCGTGGGCGACATGGGCTCGGACATCCGGCGCAGCTACACCGTGATCGGCGACTCCGTGAACCTCGGCTCGCGGCTGGAGGGCCTGTCCAAGACCTACGGGGTGGACATTGTGGTGAGCGAATCCACCCGCAAGCTCGCGCCGGACTTCGCCTGGCAGGAACTGGACAAGGTCCGTGTCAAGGGCAAGGAACAGGCCGTGTCCATCTTCTGGCCGATGGCGCCGGCCGACCGGCTGGAAAAGCCCCACGCGGACGAACTCAAGGCCTGGGGCACGCTGCTCAAGGCCTACCGGTCCCAGGACTGGGACCAGGCCGATGTGCAGCTGCTGAACCTGCAGCGCATGAACGCCAAAAAATACCTTTACGAGCTGTACGCAGAACGTGTAGCCTCAATGAGGTTGTTGCCCTTTGATCCCGAGTGGGATGGCGCGACGAACTTTGAGACCAAGTGAGGTGCCAGGATGAAGGTCAGGGTGTTGGGCTGCTCCGGAGCAATTGCCAAGGACTGCAGGACCACGTCTTTCCTGATTGACGATGACGTCCTGATCGACGCCGGCACCGGCGTGGGTGATCTGGCGCTGGAGGAAATGCGCGGCATCAACCATGTGCTGCTGACCCATTCGCACCTTGACCATGTAGCCGCGCTGCCCCTGATGATTGACGCCATCGCGTCGCAGCGCACGTCCCCCGTCAGGATCCATGCGCTGGCGGGTACCATTGCCGCGCTGAAGACGCACATTTTCAACAACGTGATCTGGCCGGACTTCAGCCGCATCCCGACGCCGCAGGCGCCGTTCATCACCTTCCACGAAATCCAGGTCGGCCAGACGTTGGACTTCACCACCAAGCGCATCGAGGTACTGCCGGCCGTACACACCGTGCCGGCCGTGGGTTATGCGGTGACCGCAGGGCGGGGTTGCTGGATCTTCACGGGCGATACCGAGCGCAACCCGGCGTTCTGGCGCCGCATCAACCAGATGAATGTGGCCGCGCTCATTATCGAGACCGCCTTCAGCAACCGCGAGAAAGACCTGGCGCGGCGCAGCCTGCACCTGTCGCCGCTGGCATTGGCCGAGGAGCTGGACTGCATCGACAAGGGCAAGTCGTTCCCCATCTACATCACCCACACCAAGCCGGCCGAGACCGAGCTGATCATGGCTGAGATCCAGCGGTTCGACCAGACGCAGCCTTTCGGCCCGAACGTGACGCACGACATCCGCTGGCTGCGTGCCGGGCAGGAGTTTGACCTATGAGTGCGGTTCTGAAGCCGGCCGGCGAGAAAGACTCTGAACAGGCGTTTTATGACTCGCAGATGCTGCCGCCGGAAAAGCGCGGCGTCTCGTTTGAGGCGTTGTTTTTCCGTCAGTTGCAGCACGTCACGACCCGCATCCACGAAACCGAGAACGTGGACCAGATCATGCTGGAGGTCAGCCAGGACATCTGCAAGCTGCTCAACGCTGACCGGCTGACGCTGTACGCCGTCAATGACGACCGCACGGCCATCATCTCCAAGATCAAGACCGGGCTGAACACGAGCCGCGACCTCAAGCTGCCCATCAGCGCGCAAAGCATCGCGGGCTATGTCGCGTTCTCCAAGCAGCCCGTGAATATCGCCGATGTGTACGACGATGAAGCACTCAAGCGCGTGCACCCCACGCTGAGCTTCCTCAAGGAAGTCGACAAGCGCTCAGGCTACCGCACCAAGCAGATGCTGGTGGTGCCGATCCTGGACGGCGAGGCGCTGCACGGCGTGCTGCAGGTCATCAACAACAAGAGCGACCAGCCGTTTGGCGAGCTGGAGGTTGAAGGCGCGGCGCAGCTGTGCAAGACACTGGCCACGGCCATCCGCCAGCGCATGCAGAAGGCCGAGGAAGGCTCGCGGCGCAAAGCCACGAAGTACGATGGCCTGGTGACCGACGGTGTGCTGACGGCCGACGAGCTGCAGCAGTGCATCCAGAGCGCGCGTGAAGAGGCCAAGCCGGTTGAGCACATGCTCATGGCGCAGTACCAGATCCGCCCGGCGCAGATCGGCCCGTCGCTGGCCAAATTCTTTGGCGTGCCCTACGAGGCTTTCAACAGCGGGCGCATCCGCTCCGAGATGCTTCACGGCCCGCTCAAGCGCGACTTCCTGGTGGAGCAAGGCTGGATTCCGCTGGAGGAGTCCCCCGAAGGCCTGGTGGTGATGTGCGTGGACCCTGAGGCGGTTCGTGGCTCGCGCATCGTGCCGCAGGTGTTCCCGCGCCAGTCCAAATTTGCCTACCGCGTCACGACACAAACCGAGTTCGAGGAAACACTGAGCCAGCTTTATGGTGCGGGAGCCGAAGGCGGCACCATTGACGAACTGCTGGCCGACCTGAGCGCGCCGATTGACGACGAAGGCGGCGACGATTCATCGCTTGAGTCCGCCGCGGCCGACAACGAGCTGGTGAAGTTCGTGAACAAGGTGATCGTGGACGCCTACAACCTCAAGGCGTCAGACATTCACATAGAGCCGCTGCCTGGCAAGGCCAAGACCGGCATCCGCCTGCGCATCGACGGCAGCCTGCAGCCGTACATCGAGGTGCCGTCGCATTTCCGCCAGGCGCTGGTTACGCGCCTGAAGATCATGTGCGACCTGGACATTTCCGAAAAGCGCAAGCCCCAGGACGGCAAGATCAAGTTCAAGAAGTTCGGCCCGCTGGACATCGAACTGCGTGTGGCGACCATTCCGTCGGCTGGCGGTGTCGAAGACATCGTCATGCGTATCCTGGCTGCGGGCGAGCCCATCCCGCTGGAAAAGCTGGGCCTGACACCGCACAACCGCGACCGTGTTGAAAAAACCGTGAGCAAGCCCTACGGCCTGTTCTACGTGTGCGGCCCCACCGGCTCGGGCAAGACCACCACGCTGCACTCCATCCTCAAGTTCCTCAACACGCCGGACACGAAGATCTGGACGGCCGAGGATCCGGTGGAAATCACGCAAAAGGGCCTGCGCCAGGTGCAGGTCAACAAGAAGGCGGGCATCGACTTTGCCCTGGTCATGCGCGCCTTCCTGCGCGCCGACCCGGACATCATCATGGTGGGTGAGTCGCGCGACAAGGAAACCGTGTCCATGGGCGTGGAGGCGTCGCTCACCGGCCACCTGGTGTTCTCGACGCTGCACACCAATTCCGCGCCGGAGTCCATCACCCGCCTGCTGGACATGGGCATGGACCCTTTCAATTTCGCCGATGCCTTGCTGGGCATCCTGGCGCAGCGCCTGGCCAAGCGGCTGTGCGACTGCAAGCAGGAATACACGCCCGAGGGCGAGGAAATCAAGACCTTCGTGGCCGAGTATGCCGAGGACCTGCGCCACACCGCTGCCTGGAAGGCCGACTATGCAGGCGAGGCCAAGAAGCTGTACGAATCCTGGGTCAAGACCTATGGCGAAAACGGCAAGCTCAAGTTCTACCGGCCGGTGGGTTGCGACAAATGCGGCAAGTCCGGCTACAAGGGACGCGTGGGCCTGCACGAGCTGCTGATCGCCGATGACGACGTGAAAAAGCTGATCCAGGAACGAGCCCGGGTGGCGGAACTGTTCGTCTGCGCCGTGGGCGGTGGCATGCGCACCCTGAAGATGGACGGTATGGAAAAGATCATGATGGGGCTGACGGATCTCAAGCAGGTGAGGTCGGTTTGTATCAAGTAGTCAAGCGGCAGCGGGCCTTGCTATTGAAGTTTTAAATGCTCCGAAATTTAATACTCCGATTGAAGGGCGGAAGGAGAGGCCCCCGATTAGAAGAGGATATACGACATCTAATTCAAGGAAGTCATCTGGAGGAAGCTGAAGGCGCCATAGCGTACTTGCCGGAGCACTTGGCCGACAGACACGCGATTGGCACTTGCTTGAAAGCAGAAATTGCTTACCGACGTAGAGATGATGCGGTGGCGGAAGCGCTGTATTTAGAAGTTTTGGCAGAAATGCCAGGTTTTCCGGAAGCGCATTACGGTCTTTCACTGATCAAACTGGAGCAAGGCGATGTAGAAGCTGCCGTCCGGCATGCTCAGTTTGCGGACTCAGCACGACCGCTTCAAGGAAGATATCTGTCGCAACTGGGGCTTTGTCACCTGAGGTTGAAAAACTTTGCGCTGGCGGAAACGGCGCTTCGGGCTGCCCTGGGCCACTCTCCGAATGACAAAACTTGCTGGAATAACTTAGGGATTGTTCTGGTTGCCAAGTCCGAGCCATTGGAGGCTAGGCAATGTTTTCTTAAAGCAATGGCGCTGGATG
This sequence comes from Caenimonas sp., assembly GCA_040376925.1. Classification (GTDB taxonomy): domain Bacteria; phylum Pseudomonadota; class Gammaproteobacteria; order Burkholderiales; family Burkholderiaceae_C; genus RAM1. Next base: position 11,986 of record JBEIPU010000004.1, read on the forward strand.
CGCAGTTCGTTAATGCCAAGCAGAACCTGGACTTGCTTGACGTGGAAGATATCAGTACACAGAGCAAGCCGAGACATTCGGGGGGCTCGATGTCCTCCGGTTCGGAGCAGGCGTGGGAACAGGAGTGGATTGACGTATTGCGTCGGCACAAAGAGGGGCTTTTTGATGAGGCAGCAATGGCTGCTGAGAACCTTCTTGTGAAATGGCCTGATGAGCCACGCTTGGCTGTTGTTGTGGCCCAGCTAAGTTCCTCCCAAGGGGATATTCATGGAGCGATCAATCTTCTGGAAGCCGCGCTTTCAGGTAATCCGGAAAGTGTAGAACTGCTTGCTGGTCTTGGGCAGGCCTGCAACGCGGCACAGCGGCCGGTAGAAGGGGAGCAATATCTTCGAAAGGCTATTGATGCTGGAGGCCAAAATATAGAGGTGATGGTCGCTCTTGGCGATTCGCTTCAAGCCCAGCAACGATACTCAGAAGCGGCTGCAGCATTCAAGGTAGCCTTGGATAAGTCAGAATCTGATGCGAGCATTGTCTTGCAGAAGCTCGCGGGCGCGCAGGTGATGGCGTGTGATTACACGGCTGCATTGGAGTCGCATCAATTGCTTAGCGCAATTCACGGTGATGAGAATCATCCCGCTGCAGCTAGCTTAAGTCTATGCCTGAGCTTTCTGGGGGAGTTTGACATGGCTGGCAAGATCGTTGATAGGTTGCTTGAGAGCAGCCCCAATGATCCAGGTCTGCGAATGCAGCGTTCGCAAAAGCACCTTCTCCATGAAGAGTATCTCCAAGGCTGGGAAGACTACAGGTATAGAGGGCTCAGCAATACCAAGCATTTTCGTGTGTTACCTATTCCTGAATGGAAAGGTGAGGCGCTGGAAGGTCGGACCATAGTTGTTCTGGCCGAACAGGGATTGGGTGATCAGATTATGTTTGCCTCGTGCCTCCCCGACCTACTGGCGCTAAAGCCCAAGAAAGTTTTTGTAGAGGTAATTTACCGGGTTGCCGCGACATTGGCACGGTCGTTTCCGGAGTGCGAAATAGTGCCAACTAAGCAGAATCGCGAGCTAGATTGGTTGGCAGAATTAAGCGACGCCGATTGTTACGTACCTCTTGGCGATCTCCCGCGGTACTTCAGACCGACCCGAAGCAGCTTTCCGGGAAAAGCATACCTTAAGGCCGATCCGGCGCGTATCGAATATTGGCGAGCAGTATTGGCGCGCGCTGGAGCGGCACCTTATATAGGCTTGACTTGGAAAGGGGGAACATCGTTGACCAGGGCGCCTGTACGTAGTTTGGACCTATCAGCGCTTGCGCCTTTGATAAACAATATGTCGGCGACTTGGATCAATTTGCAGTACGGAAACGTAGATGCCGAAATAAATGCGGCAAAAAGTCTAGGTCTTACAATTGAAAATTGGTCAAGCGCTATTTCAGATCTAGACGAGTTTTCGGCTTTGATCTGTGCGCTTGACGGCGTTGTGACGGCATGCAACACAACCGTCCACTACGCAGGCGCGCTGGGCAAGCCGGTCTGCGTGCTGGCCCCGAAAGTACCTGAGTGGAGGTACGGCATATCTTACCGGACGATGCCTTGGTACCCTGATGTCTCTGTACTGCGCCAAGCAGTTTCTGGGGATTGGCCGTCGGTAATCGACCAAACCCGTATTTGGCTTGCGACAAAATTTGTCAGCCGCGATGGCAAGTGACGATTTTGTTGACGAACACCTAAGCCATAGGACAAAAATTCGCTGCTGCCAGCCTATTAGGGTTGGCTTAAAATTTGCTGTAGCACCTGAGCGGCGATACGCCGTTTCCTAGGAGCTAGTAATGAAAAGTTTGCAGAGGGGCTTTACCCTGATCGAATTGATGATTGTCGTTGCAATCATTGGTATTTTGGCAGCAGTTGCACTGCCTGCTTATCAAGACTATACCGTTCGCGCGCGCGTTTCGGAGTTGATGCTCGCGGCGTCATCCGCGCGCACAGCTGTCACGGAGTTGTGCCAGCAACAAAATAGCTGCGCAAGCATCGGCGGCATCACAATCAACACGTCCAAATTTGTTGCCGGCGGAACGGTGTCTAGTGCGGGACTCATTGAGGTGAGCGCGACGGCCGCGTTGGGCGCCGGTAGCACCGGGTTCCAAGTCTCTCTAGCTCCTAGCTGGACTGGATCAACCGTGAACTGGACGTGTAACACTTCCAACTCGAAGTATGCCCCGGCATCTTGCCGAGGCGCTTGAGACGTTTTGAATCGAAGGGGCTTAGCCGCCCCTTCTCGACTATCGCCGTACATGTTCAGCTTTTCTCGCGGTTCCCGGGTTTCAGCCTTCGCTGCTGGCCTTGCATTAAGCCTTTCCAGGCGATATCCGCCATCTATTGATACGCAGTCTGACAAGCGGCCATCAGTCAACAGACTGACCCGTATCATGGAAGAAACTTGCGCGAGGGCGGTTGAATATCAGCGGGAACACAAGCTTGGCTGGTTGTCTAAGGCGAGGCTGGGCAACGCTTTCAGATGGGAACTGGCCGAGCGCGGGTATACCAAAGAGTTCGTGGATTTGGCGACTGAAGCGTTGGTGGTCAGTCTGACCAAGTCGAAGGGAGACAAGGCCGTAACCACCCCATCCTCAGGCGGTGGCAATCCAAATTTATGACCTGCTAGTGGCTGCGGCAGTCGCGGTGCGCAACAGCGACTACTTTCGTTGATCCACCCGTAGCATGTCCTGCTTTTCATTGATCCAGTCGGGCGCAAATTCGCAATCTGCGTAGTCGCGAAAGTATGGACCACCTAGCGTGAAATGCACATTGGCGGCATTTGCATCCGGTGTGCTGTAGCCCACCAAATGATTCCATTGCCTCGGTATTTCACCGATTAGTGAATCATCTGCAAGCCACTTGAACTGGTGCAGTTCCAGCCCGCTGGCCGTGTTTACGTAATCCGGCGTCAACGCGCGGCATTTCGCATTGTTGAACAACATGACGCTGGACCAGTTCTTCTTTGCGTAGGGGGTCTGCGGAGCACCCAGGAACTTCACCGTCTCGGCAGGTTGATGGTCGTGCTTGACGCACATCACGGCATAGCGGTCATCGCGCAGTGCCCACAGCTTTGCGATGTCGTCCAGCACCAGCATGTCGCAGTCCATGAACAGCGACCACCCGTCGTAGCCGCTCAGGTGCGGCGTCAGAAAGCGCGAGAACGAAAAGTCGGTCGACTGCAGCGGGTTCCTCTCGCGCCACATCAGCTTGCCCAGATTGTGCAGCGCCAGCGGAACGAAACTGACGGGCTGGCTGGCACGCGCCAGAATGCTGTGGGTCAGGACATGCCACGCGACAGTTTCGCGCTCGTCAAAGCCGATGAATATGCGGATCATGGGGGCGTTTCCACGGGTTGTCTGGCAGGAAAGTCCGCAAACAGCCTGCGATAGTAATCGTCGCGCAGCACGCTGGTCAGGACTGCCAGGTCAAAGAGGTTGCAGCTTGCCAGGAACAGCTCGGGCCAGCGCCGCCACACATCCGCTGTCCACAGCAGCCAGGCCGTGGCGCCAAGGTGCGCGATCACGGCGCAGGCGATCAGCATGCGCGCATTGCGCCAGAGCCAGCGCCAGGGTTGTCCGGCTTGTGGCATGCGGCGCGAGGCGGCCAGCAATACCAGAATGGCGGGAATCTCCAGCAGGAGGAAGTACCATGAAAAACCGTCCCCCAGAACCCTCACCACATCCGGCGCCCGCTTTGCAGTTGCAAACACCACCACCACCAGAATCCAGTAGCGGCAAAGAATCGCAAGGCCAACCCACAGGACAGAAGGCACGCGAAGCGCGCCGTGTTTGTCCACATCCAGCAGGCGGTCGTCGATAAAAGCCATGCGATATCTTAGTTCACGGGATCTGCGGCTTCAGTGCAGCATGGGGTGGCGATGAAAACAGCCGCCCGTGTCCTGGCTTGCGCCTTGCTCGTCTTGCCGTGGGTGTATCCGTTTGCCTCGGGCCCCTCCCCCTCGGTGGAGCCGTGGCTGGTCACGCTGGGCGTTACCGCCTTGCTGCTGCTGCTATTGTCCGCCGTCCCCGAACTGCGTGCCGGGATGCCTGCAACCCTGGCCTGCGCCTGGGTCTGCGCTGCGCTGATCGGCACGGCCATGGCATTGCTGCAGTACTTCGGGCTGGCGCATCCGCTTTCACCCTGGGTGCCTGGCTCTGCCACGGGATACGCCTATGGCGCATTGCGCCAGCGCAACCAGTTCGCCACATTGACGCTCATCGGGCTGATTGCCCTGCTGGCTGCCTTGCGCCAGGGCGTGCGCTGGCAGTACCTGCTGCCCGCTGCGCTGTTCCTGGTGGCCGGCAATGCCGCGTCGGCATCGCGCACGGGCGCATTGGGGCTGCTGCTGCTGTGCCTGGCGCCCGCGGTGTGGCCCTCCATGCGCAACCGGCGAGTCGTGCTGTTCCTGTCGTCATGCATCGTGGGCTATCTGGTCGCAGCGGCCTGCCTGCCAGTCCTGCTCGTTCATTGGCAGGGCGTCGATGCACCCACGGTGTTTCACCGGATCGCAGCAGCGCCGGGTTGTGGCAGCCGCACCATCCTCTGGTCCAACGTAGCCCACCTGGTGATGCAAAAGCCGTGGCTTGGCTGGGGCTGGGGCGAGCTGGACTACGCGCATTACGCCACGCTGTACACAGGCCCGCGCTTTTGCGACATCCTGGACAATGCGCACCTTCTGCCCCTGCACATGGCCGTGGAACTGGGCCTGCCCGCGGCCGTGCTGGCTACGCTGGCGCTGGCTGGCCTGGTCGCAGCCAGCGCGCCATGGCGCGAATCGCAGCCCTACCGGCAGATGGCATGGCTGGTGCTGGCGGTCATCCTGCTGCACAGCCTGGTGGAGTACCCGTTGTGGTACGGACCCTTCTGTCTGGCGGTGGCCGCGAGCGTTGCCGTGCTGTGCCTCCCTTTGCATGCGGCGCCGCGGCCCACCCGGGGATTTGCTGGCGGCATCGGGTCTGGCATTGCCGGCGGCGCACTGCTGGGCGCCACGCTGTTCGCCGCGTGGGACTACTGGCGTGTCAGCCAGGTGTACCTGCCCCAGCAAGCGCGCAGCCCTGACTACCGGGTCGATCCCCTGTCGAACGCGCGCGGTTCATGGTTGTTCCGTGACCAGGTGCAGTTTGCTGAACTGACGACCACGCCTGTGACACGTGGCAACGCGGCCCACATGGCCCGGCTGTCCGAGTCGCTGCTGCACTACTCGCCCGAGCCGCGCGTCATCCGGCCGCTGATTGAAAGCCTCACCCTGCTGGGGCGTGACGAAGAGGCAATACTGCACCTGGCCCGCTTTCGCGCCGCATTTCCTGATGAGTACGCCCAATGGCGCTCCAGGCAGGGTGCCCGGGCACCGGACCTCACGCCGCCCTGAAGCTGCCGGACTTGCCGCCGTGCTTTTCCAGCAGCCGCACGCCATTGATGGTCATGCTCCGGTCCACCGCCTTGCACATGTCATAAATGGTCAGCAGGCCGACCTGTACCGCTGCCAGCGCCTCCATCTCCACACCGGTGGGCCCCACGGTTTCAACCGTGGCCGTGCAGCTGACTGCAGGGCCTTCGGGCAGGATTTCAAACTCAACGGCAACGCGCGTGAGCGAAAGCGTATGGCACAGGGGAACGAGATCGCTGGTTTTTTTGGCGCCTTGTATGGCTGCAATGCGGGCTATGCCGATGACGTCGCCCTTTTTTGCGGTTCCGCTTTCAATCAGCGCCAGTGTGGCCGCCTGCATGTCGATACGGCCCGTGGCGACGGCAACGCGGTGCGTGGCCGGCTTGGCCGCCACGTCCACCATGTGCGCCTGACCTTGCGCGTCAAAATGCGTGAGAGAGCTCATGGGAAGAGGGCTGGTAAAAACCGTTTACAGACTGTTCATCTCGATGGGGGATCATACGACCATGCTCAACTGGACAAGCCGCCTGCGCGCGGCCGGGATTCACCTGGCGCTGAGCCTTGCGGTGGCGGTGCTCGCCGCCCTGCTTGTATTCGGGCTGTGGTATCCGTATCCGTATCGCGAGATTTCGGGCGGACGCGAGCTGTTCCTGATCGTGGTGACGGTGGACGTCATCCTGGGGCCACTGATCACGCTGGCGATCTTCGACACAGCCAAGCCGCGCAAGGAACTGCGCCGCGACCTCCTTGTGGTTGCGCTGATCCAGCTGGCAGGCCTGGGCTATGGCCTGTGGACGGTGTCACTGGCACGGCCTGCCCATCTGGTCTTTGAGTTCGACCGCTTCAGGGTGGTGCATGTGGTGGACGTCCCCGCGGAACTGCTGGGACAGGTCCCGGCGGGCATTGATGCGTTGCCGCCGGGCGGTCCGACCCTGCTGGCCGTGCGGCCCTTCAGGGATGAAAAGGAAAAATTCGAGGCGACGATGGTGGCGTTGCAAGGCGTGCCGTTGGGCGCCCGACCTGATTTGTGGCAACCATACGATGATGCGCGTGCCGCTGTTCTCAGGGTGGCTCGGCCCATGGCGGAACTGCGGGCCCGGTTCCCGCAGCGCGCCGGCGAAATCGATGGCCTGCTCAACGAACTGGGCCGGTCGCCCGCCAGCACGCTGTGGGTTCCGATGGCAGCGCGCAAGGTGTTCTGGACGGTTCTGGTGGACGCCACGACCGCGCAGGTGGTCGGCTATTTACCGGTGGACTCATTTTGAACACGCACGGCAGGAAAAGCACCAGATCACGTCTGCGGCGCATTGGCCCCGTGCTGGCTGCGATGCTGCTGGCTGCCGGCGCACTGACGCTGCCTGGCGCGGGCCATGCCCAGCTGCCCACCCTGGGCGACGGCAGCGAGATGTCCTCCAGCGCCGAGCGCAAGCTGGGCGAGCGCATTGCGCGCGAGCTGTATCGTGACCCCGACTACATTGACGACCCGGTGCTGGTGGAGTATGTGCAGAACATCTGGCAGCCCCTGCTGGCGGCCGCGCGCCAGCGCGGCGAACTCAGCGCCGAGCTGGACCAGCGCTTTGCCTGGGAAATATTCCTGGGCAAAGACCGCAGCATCAATGCCTTTGCGCTGCCGGGCGGCTACCTGGGCCTGCACCTGGGGCTGGTGGCGGCGGTGGCCAACCGCGACGAGCTGGCGTCGGTGCTGGCCCACGAGCTCAGCCACGTCACCCAGCGCCATATTTCGCGGCTGATGACACAGCAAAGCCGCCAGACACCCTGGGTCATCGGCGCGATGATTCTGGGCGCCATCGCCGCCAGCAAGAACCCTGACGCGGCCAATGCGGTGGTCGCCGGCGGGCAGGCGCTGGCACTGCAGAACCAGCTCAATTTTTCACGCGACATGGAGCGCGAGGCGGACCGCATTGGCTACGGCGTGATGGTGCAGGCGGGGTTCGAGCCGCTGGGTTTTGTCACCATGTTCGACAAGCTGCAGCAGGCCTCACGGCTGAACGACAACGGTGCCTTTCCCTACCTGCGCAGCCACCCCATGACCACCGAGCGCATGGCCGACATGCAGGCGCGCCAGCAACTGGCCGGACGCAATGTGCCGCCCGCCGCGCCGTCCATGGAGCATGCGCTTGTCACGGCGCGCGCGCGCGTGCTGTCCCAGGGCGCGGTGGACGCATTGCGCGCCCGCGTCGCAGAGGCGCAGGCCCCTGCCATGGCCCAGCTCGGCCCCGCACGCCAGGCTGCTGCCCTGTATGCGGCCGCGCTGGCCAGCCTCAAGCTGCGTGATGCCGCGTCGGCCGAACGCTTTGCGCTGGCGCTGCGCCCGGTTGTGCAGGGCGATGCCGCCGCCGCCCGCCTGGCGCGGTTGCTGCTGGCAGAGATCGTCGTGGCCGGGCCGGACGCAGCGCGCGCAACCACACTGGTCGGCGCTGGCGATGCCGGCCGCCCGGATGTTCTGCTGGGCGCGCAGGCGTCCCTGCGCGCGGGGCGGCCCGCCGACGCTGCGCAACGCCTGCAGACCTGGGTGACCCTGCACCCGCGGGACGCCACGGCGTGGCAGTTGCTGGCACAGGCCCATGGAGCCCAGGGGCAGGGCGTTCGCGCCATCCGTGCCGAGGCCGAGGCCCAGGTGGCGTCACTGGACTACGCCGCCGCCATGGACCGCTTCAAGGCCGCGCAGGAGCTGGTGCGCAGGATGTCGCGCGAAGGCACGCTGGGCAGCGACCACATCGAGGCGTCGATCATCGACACCCGGGCGCGCCAGGTGGAGTCACTTCTTCGGGAGCAGGCGCTCGAGCGCTGAATCGATCACGATGCCCAGCACCGAGTAGATCAGCGAGCCCACGAGCGCGCCGACAAACCCGCTGACCTGGAAGCCGTCCAGCACGTAGGCCGCGGCCCAGAACATCAGGGCATTGATCACAAACAGGAACAGGCCCAGCGTGACCACCGTCACCGGCAGCGTGAGCACGACCAGGACCGGGCGCAGGATGATGTTGAACAGGCCGATCACAAACGCGGCGACGAGCGCCGCCGTGAAGCTGTTGACCTGTACGCCGGAATAAAGGTAGGCCACCAGCAGCAGTGCTGCGGCGCTGAGCAGCCACTTGATGATGAGTTTCATGGCGGCAAAGCATAGCACCGCAGCCGCGGTGCCAATGCAGGTTTCAGTGGCTTATTCGAAGCCCAGCAACAGCACGGCACCCATGCCGAGCACTGCGCCCGGCAGGTCCCAGCGCTTGCCGTTGGCCGGCGGCTCGGTACGCGCGGCGGCTGCCGAGTCGGGCTCGAACTTGGGGCGCCGCGCATCCAGCACGCGCGACGTTCCATGCTCGGCCTTGAGCCTGTCCGTCAGCTCAGGCAGCGGCCCCTTGGCCAGCACCACGGTCACCACATCCCCCCGCGCCTGCAGCGGCGGGACGAGCTGCGAAAAAAGCTTGTCGGCCCACTTGGCACGCCAGTTCTCGCGGGCGCTGTGGCTGACCCATTTGCTGATGCGGTGCGTCATGCGCGGCGCGCAGGCCACCAGCACCCAGTGGGTGCTGGTGGGGCTGGCGCTGCCCTGCACGCTGCGCGTCATGGGGGCGAGCTGCTGCTGTGCGTGGCCACCGTCGTCCACATACACAATGATTTTGTCCATGATGGGTCCTTCGCAAGCGGGTTGGGTCGTGGGGCGACGGGTGGCTGCGGGCGGCCTCAGGCCGCCTGGCCTTCCTGATGGGCTGCAGCGGTGCGGCGGTTGCGCAGCCAGCCCGCAGCCAGCACGCCCACGATCGCCAGCGCGCACACGCCCCAGTAGGCCACCAGGTGGGCGGTGTCCGGGCCCTTGAAGAACTGTGCGAGCACCTTCTCGTTGACGATCATCTTGCCGGCGGTGAACGCCAGCACGGCCGCGCCGATGTACATGATGGATGGGAAGCGCTCCACCAGTTTGAGCACCAGCGTGCTGCCAAACACCACGATGGGGATGCTGACCAGCAGGCCGATCACCACCAGGTCGAACGAACCGTGCGCGGCGCCGGCCACGCCCAGCACGTTGTCGATGCCCATGACCGCGTCGGCGATCACGATGGTTTTCATCGCGCCCCAGAACGTGGTGGCGCCCGTGCCGCCATGCTCGTCGCCGCCGTCGTCGTTCAGCGTGAGCTTGTAGGCAATCCACAGCAGCGCAAGGCCGCCCACCAGCATCAGGCCGGGAATCTTGAGCAGCCAGACAACGCCGATGGTCATGGCCGAGCGCACCACAATGGCACCGACGGTACCCCAGACGATGGCCTTTTTCTGCAGGTGCGGGGGCAGGTTGCGGGCGGCCAGGGCGATCACGATCGCGTTGTCGCCCGCCAACACCAGGTCAATCAGGATGATGGCCAACAGGGCCGACCACCAGGGGGCGGAAAGAAACTCCATGCGAAAAACTCCGAGTTGTTATCGATCAACAACCCGAGCAGGCGATGGGAAGGCTGTGTCTGGGGGACTCACAAGCGCACTTCGACCAAACCTGGCTCAGGTTCCAATCGAAGGTCTTGCTCGGCATGAAGTTATGCAGATATGTGCCCAACAAGCCGGAAGGTGTACTTCGTAATGACGACTTGCTGATCACCAACGCTGCGATGCCGGGGGCACCTCCCTGTGCTGCGATGGTGGGGAGCTACTCCCCTTCGTGGGCTGGATTAGAGCAGCCTGGCCGCTTAAAGGCAAGTGATTGGCCCTACGCAGTTTCCGCAGCGTTCATGCAGAACACGCTGAAAGGTAGCGCCAGCAAACGCTGAGGCGCTATCAAAAATGAAGTGAAGCGCCAACGGATATGGCGGATTTGTCCTACAAACGGCGCTGGTGCACATGCTGCACCAGCGCGCGCTATCATGCCCCTCCCCTTGAACCTCCCCCATGGCCGGAATCCACATCACCGATATTGAGGCCGCCATCAACTACTGGCGCGACAAAAGCCCGTCGCCTGACGGCATCACCCTGGCAGCGCCGCTGCGCGCGCTGGCCGAGGTGTACGCGCTCATGATCTATTACCATGAGGACGAGGCCGACGAGCGCGGCTTTCCGCCCAAGGCCTATGAGGCCTGGAAAGCGTGGTACGACACGACGCCCGACACCCCCTGCATTGCCATCTGCTCCACCAGCCAGGGCGACGCCGACTGCAAGGGCTGCGGGCGCACCTTTGAAGAAGTGCAGCTCTGGCCTGAAATGAGCCCCGCGGCCAAGCGCCAGGTGTGGCGGCGCATCACGCTGCAAAGCGAGGCCTGGCGGTTCAACCGCTATGCCGAACGGGCGGTCGAAGGCCTGGCGGAGGCCGGCGGCGAAGCGCCGGCGGCTTGACGGGGCGCCATGCTGCGCCTGGCCCGTGCCCCCAACATCGCCATTGCGACCCTGTGGGTGGACATGCTGCGCGAAGCGGGCATTCAGGCGTCGATGCAGCGCTACTACCTGGGCGGCGTGGCCGGCGACCTGCCGCCCGACCAATGCCTGCCCGAGGTCTGGGTCACCCATGACGAGCAGGAAGCGCGCGCGCGCGAACTGCTGGACGATCTCACACACCTGCCCCAGCGGCACTGGGTCTGTGCGTGTGGCGAGACGGTGGAAGGCGGCTTCGAGCAGTGCTGGAACTGCGAGCGGCCCATGCCGGGCTGAGGCTACTTCAGCCTCACCGGCTCGATGTCAACGGTGTTGGCGCCGTCGCCCAGCATCAGCACACCCTCTTGCAGCGTGGCCTGTAGCTGCATGCTGCGCTGGGCCAGCTTGGCCAGGGCCTGTGACGCCAGCGTGGGCACACGGAACACACTGAGGTTTTGCGGGCGCGTGAGCTTGTTTTCAATGCCGCGCCACCAGATTTCGGCGGCGTGGTTGAAGCAGTACACCATCACCTGGTCGGCCTTGCCGCAGGCCTTGATGATGGGTTTGTCTTCGGGCTGGCCGACTTCGATCCACAGCCGGGTCTGGCCCGTGAAGTCGCGCAGGTACACATCCGGGTTGTCGGGGTCGGACAGGCCCGCGCCGAATGCGAGCGTACCGTCGCCGTTGCACACAGTCTGCAGCTGGTGGGCGTTGAAGGCCAGTGCAGCCAGGCGGATCATCATGCGTTCGTCGGTCTCACTCGGGTGGCGGGCCAGCGTGAGCGCATGGTCGGCGTAGTAGCCGTTGTCGATGTCGGCGACCTGCAGGGCCGCCTTGAAAATGGTGGATTTGAGCGCCAAGGGGAACGTTCGTTCAAGCTCGGCGAGCAAGTTCGGCAGCTTTGCCGGTGTAGCTGGCCGGCGTCATCGCGAGCAACCGGTCTTTTTCAGCCTGCGGAATCTCCAGCGAACGGATCAGTCCGTGCAGGTCTTCGGCACGCACGGTTTTGCCACGCGTGACTTCCTTGAGCTTTTCGTAAGCGCCCTGCACGCCAAAGCGGCGCATCACCGTCTGGATCGGCTCGGCCAGTACTTCCCAGGCGGCGTCCAGGTCGTCGGCCAGGGCTTCTTCGTTCAGCTCCAGCTTGTTCAGGCCGGTCATGAGCGACTGGTAGGCCAGCGCCGCATAGCCCAGCGCCACCCCCATGTTGCGCAGCACCGTGCTGTCGGTGAGGTCGCGCTGCCAGCGGCTGATGGGCAGCTTCTCGCTCAGGTGGCGCAGCAGCGCATTGGCCAGGCCCAGGTTGCCTTCGGCATTTTCAAAGTCGATCGGGTTGACCTTGTGCGGCATGGTGGACGAGCCGATTTCGCCGGCCTTCAGGCGCTGCTTGAAGTAACCGAGCGAAACATAGCCCCAGACGTCGCGCGAGAAATCAATCAGGATGGTGTTGGCCCGCGCGACCGCGTCAAACAGCTCAGCCATGTAGTCGTGCGGCTCGATCTGGATGCTGTAGGGCTGGAAGGTCAGGCCCAGGCCCAGCGGCTCGGGCGTTTCAATGACCTTGCGCGAAAACGCTTCCCAGTCAAAGTCAGGCCAGGCCGACAGGTGGGCGTTGTAGTTGCCCACGGCGCCGTTCATCTTGGCCATGAGCTGCACGCGCGCAATGCGCTCGCGGGCGGTGGCCAGGCGGACCACGACGTTGGCGATTTCCTTGCCCACCGTGGTGGGGCTGGCGGTCTGGCCGTGGGTGCGGCTGAGCATGGGCACGGCCGCATGGGCGTGGGCCATCTCGCGCAGCCTGGCGATCACGGCGTCCAGCGCCGGCAGGACCACGGCGTCGCGCCCGCCCTTGAGCTGCAGCGCATGGCTGGTGTTGTTGATGTCTTCGCTGGTGCAGGCAAAGTGCACGAACTCGCTGGCTGCGCGCAGCTCGGGGCGGGCCTCGAACTTGGACTTGATCCAGTACTCCACCGCTTTCACATCGTGGTTGGTGGTTTTCTCGATGTCCTTGATGGCGGCGGCGTCGGCCTCCGAGAAATTCTTGACCAGGCCCAGCAAGTAAGTGCGTGCTCCCGGGCTCAGAGGCTTGAATTCGGCGAAGCCAGCGTCGCTCAGGCTGATGAACCAGGCAATTTCAACCTGCACGCGGCGGTGCATGTACCCCTGCTCGCTCATGAGCGGGCGCAGATTGGCGAGCTTGGCCGCGTAACGGCCGTCCAGCGGCGACAGCGCCGCGATGGTGGAGAAAGTCATGTCTGCAATTGTAGGCGGCGCCCTTTTGCCGCCCCTGCGCTGGGCCTGTCGTGGCGTCACCACAGGCAAAGCGGCGTGTTCCCCTAAAATGAAATTCCTGCGATAACTCGAACATTCAGAGAGCCCTCCCATGAAGTTGCTAGGAGCCGTTGCCAGCCCTTACGTGCGCAAAGTGCGCATCGTGATGGCCGAGAAAAAGCTGGACTACCAGTTTGTGCCCGAAGACGTGTGGGCGGCGGACACCACCATCGGGCAGTCCAACCCCTTGGGCAAGGTGCCTTGCCTGGTGATGGAAGGCGGCGAGGCGCTGTTTGATTCGCGTGTGATCGTCGAATACCTGGACACGCTGTCGCCGGTGGGTAAGCTCATCCCGGGCATGGGCCGCGAGCGCGCCGAGGTCAAAACCTGGGAAGCCCTGGCCGATGGTGTACTGGACGCGCTGATCCTGGCCCGGCTGGAGGCCAACTGGGCCGGCCGCACCAAGGCCCAGCGCAGCCAGGCCTGGATCGACCGCCAGATGGTCAAGGTCCACGCCAGCCTGGACGCCATGGCCAAGGGCCTGGGCGACAAGCCGTTTTGCGCCGGCATCCACTTGAGCCTGGCCGACATTGCAGTGGGCTGCGCCCTGGGCTACCTGGACTTCCGCTTCCCGGACATCGACTGGCGCGCCTCGCACCCCAGTCTGGCCCGGCTGAACGAAAAGCTGGCGCAACGCCCAAGCTTCGCGGACACCAAGCCGGCCTGAGGGTCTCGCCCCCACGGTCGCGCACTTCGTGTAGCTCCCGGCCCCCCGAGGGGGCCGCGTTTTGCCTTGGGGCGGCCCGGCGGCAAAACCTCTGCCTCAACCTTTCGCGCGGCGCTTGAGCCAGCGCATCAGGCTGCCCACAACGGGCAGCTTTTCGTACAGCTCCTCGGCCGCGTCCCAATAGTCGCGGTGGGACTGTATGCGCCCGTCCGGCGCCAGCACCAGGTGTGAGCCGCCGTGCACCACCTGCTCCACGCCCTTGTGGAAGTTCCTGAAGCCAAAGCGGAATTCCCACACCAGAAAGCACTGGTCAGCGTCCACCACCCGCCGCGTGATTACAAAGCGCGGGGCGTCCAGTGCATCAAACATGTGGCGGAAGATGCCTTCGATCGCGGCGACGCCGCGCACCTCATTGAACGGGTCCTTGAAGTACGCGTCGGGGGTGTAGAAGTCACCCAGACGTGCAAGGTCGGAGGGCCCCAGCGCCGAAAAGAAAATCTCGATACGGGCGACGGCGTCTTTCATAGGCCGGTAAAGCGGCGGACGATTGCAAAGTACAGGCGGTTGGGCAGCAGCTGCAGGGTTTTCATCCAGCGCGTGAACCGCTTGGGGAAGTGGATTTCAAACCGCCCGCGTTGCCAGCCCGCCAGGATCTCCTGCGCTGCCTGTTCGGGCGTGATGAGTGCGGGCATGCGGAACTGGTTTTGCGCGGTCAGCGGTGTCTCGACAAACCCGGGGTTGACCAGGCTCACGCCGATGCCGCAGTCACGCAGGTCCACATACAGCGTCTCGCCCAGGTTGATCAGCGCTGCCTTGGTCGGGCCGTAGGCCAGGCTCTTGGGCAGGCCGCGGTATCCCGCCACGCTGCTGACCAGGCTGATGTGGCCCGCGCGCCGCGCCAGGAAGTGCGGCAGCACGGCGTCCAGCACATGCAGCGCGCCGACGTAGTTCACCTGCTCATGGCGCAGCATCTCGTCCAGGTTGAATTCGGTGGCGCGCAGCTCGCGGTAGTAGCCCGCGCAGTACATCATGCAGTCCAGCGGCCCCTGGGCCAGGATGGCTTGTGCCGCCGTGCGTACCGCCTCCCGGTCGCAGGCATCCAGCGGCAAGGCAATGGCGCCCGGGTGCTCGGCCACGAAGCTGTCCAGCGCCGCGCGGCTGCGCGCGGAGATGTACACGCGCGCGCCCTGCGCATGCAGCGCGGCCGCGGTGGCGCGCCCGATGCCGGTGGACGCACCCACCAGCCAGACGCTGCGCCCGCGCCACTGGGCCTGCGGCGGGTTGAGCGGCGCAAACCAGCCGCGCCGGGTGGGCGCGGCGCCTGGCAGGCCCGTGACATCGGGCGGACTGAAACCGGTCTTGATCATCGTTTTGTGAAGGACAGCGTCACTTCCCCCAGGTGGATGCCGAACTTGCTCATCACGGCCTTGTTGAGCATCACCCTGTCGTCCATCAGGTACATCCAGTCGTCAAACTGGACGTTCACAATGCGCCCGTCCACCGGTAACGCCAGGGTGTATCGCCAGTTGAAGGCGTTGCCGCGTTCCTGGCCCGTGGCTTCGCCCACCACGTCGTCGGCGCGCCCGGTGTAGCGCCCGCCGGCCAGTTTCTTCAGGCGCCAGATGCGCCGCTGCTTTGTGCCGTCCGAATAGGTGAAGTCCTCGTCCAGCACGCCGTCGTCGCCCTGCCAGCGGCAGTCCATCACCACGGTGAAGCGCCGCACCACCTTGCCGCTGCGGTCGGTGAACACGCCCCAGGCGTCCAGCATGCCGTTGAAATAGCGGCGCAGGTCCAGCACCGGTTTTTCGGTGGCGTAATCGTCCACCGTGGGGCTGGCGCAGCCCGCCAGGGTGAGGGCGGCGGCGGGTGTGGCCGCCAGCAACAGGCGTCGTTTCATGTGGGTGTCCCGCGTCGGATGATGGTGAAGTAAAGGGCCAGTGCGGCGCCCAGCTTGAGCGCGCACGGCAGCAGGCAGTACGCCACCACCAGCGCCTGCAGCCCGTCGGCGCTGCGCGTGCCCGGGGAATAGCCGAACACGCCCAGCAGCGGCAGCGCCAGGCCCGCGGCCAGCGCCAGGTTGAGCTTGGTGGCGAAGTTCCACCAGCCAAAGTAAGCGCCCTCCGATTGGCCGCGGTCACCCGCATGCGCAATCACGCCGGCCAGCATGGCACCGGGCAGGGCCAGGTCGGTACCCAGCGCCACGCCCGACAGCGCACACACCACCAGGAAGGCGGTGGTGTCGCCCGCGCCCAGCTGGGTGGCCCAGACAAACACTGACATGGCCAGCACCATGCCGGCCAGCCAGCAGTGCGCCAGGCCAAAGCGCTGCACGGCCTTGAGCCACAGCGGGATCGACAGCGCAGCACACAGGAAATAGCTGGCCAGGAAGGCGGGCTCCATCTGCGCGGGCGCCTGCAACCGGTCCTGGATGAAGAACAGCACCAGCGTCGCGGGCACCGCACTGGCAATGCCATTGAGCATGAACACACCCAGCAGGCGGCGAAAGGCCGGCCGCGCAAACGGCAGCCAGATGTTGGCTGCCACTGCGTCGGCGCGCGGCACGGGCGCGCGCGCCCGGGACCAGGCCAGCCAGCCGCCGGCCAGCAGCACCGCAAACGCCGCGGCCGTCACGCCCAGGCCGGCGACGGCGGGCAGCACGGACGCTGCCAGCACCCCGATCAGGCCCAGGCCTTCGCGCCAGGACACGATGCGGCTGCGCAGCGCGGCGTCGCCGCCCAGCATGGCGCCCCAGGACTGGTGGGCTACGCTCAGCGCGCTGTAGGCCGCGTAGGTCAGCACCAGCATCAGCGTGGCCCACAGCACCAGCGCGCCGGGCGCACGCGTGGGCGGGAAAAACAGCAGCGCAAAACCCGCGGCCAGCACCAGCGCGGCCACCGCGCCGAAGGCCAGCACGGTGCGGGTGGAGCGGGCGAACAGCCTGTCGGTGGCGCGGCCGATCAGCGGGTCGATGAAGGCGTCAAACAGCCGCGCGCCCAGCAGGATGGCCCCCAGCGTAGCCAGCGGCACGCCGAATTCTCTTGCGTAGTGGTTGGGCAGCACCACGTACAGCGGCAACGCCACAAACGCCAGCGGCAGGCCCAGCAGGCCATAGGCCATGCCGTCGCGCCAGGAGAACGTGGCCAGCGTCAAGGCGCGGCCCCCGCCAGCAACTGCTCGCGCATGGCGGGCTCGGACGTGCGCGGCGACAGCCAGATACCCATGAACACACGCGCGAAGTCGGGGTCGCGGATTTCGCCGACGGGCTGGCCGTTGTAGAAAAAGCTCACGCCCGTTGCCGGGCGGTACAGGCCCGTGATGCGGTCGCCCCTTTTCACGTCCGGGAACAGCCGGGTCATCTCGGCCAGCCAGCGGCGGCCCTGCTCGGCGCCGAAGGCTTCAACGCGCTGCATCTCCTTCAGCGAACGCTGGGCAATGTCGTCGCCGTCAAAGTCGCGCAGGTAGGCCAGCTCCAGGGCGAACGCGTGCGAGGCGTAGTTGTCGCGCGAAAAGCCCTCGGCCGTCCACAGCCGTGCGTCATACACCTGGAAGCCGAACACGCTCAGGCGTGCCGAGCCGGTGAGCTTGGCCGAGGCCAGCGCCGCCGGCTGGGCATGGGCGCCCCCAGCCGCCAGCAGCCCGGCGGCCAGCGCAAAAGCGCTCAGCGCTTTTGCAGCGTGTACTGCACCACGTCGATATTGGCCATCGCGAAGGCCGCTTCGCAGTAGGCGAGGTAGAACTCCCATATGCGGATGAACCTTTCATCAAAACCGAGTTGCAGGACCTGGCTTCTGGCGGCCAGGAAGGAGTCGCGCCAGCGCCGCAGCGTTTCCGCGTAGTCGGCGCCAAAGGCGAATTCATCCACCACAGTGAGCCCCGCGGCGTTCGCATGGGCGCGGAATTCACGCGGGCATGGCAGGCAGCCGCCCGGGAAGATGTACTGCTGGATGAAGTCGGTGGAGGCGATGTAGCGCTCAAACAGCGCGTCGTCGATCACGATGCTTTGCACACAGGCACGAGCGCCGGGCTTGAGCAGGCGCGACACGCTCTGGAAGTACGTCGGCCAGTATTCGCGGCCCACGGCCTCGACCATCTCGATGGAGCAGACGGCGTCATAGGGCCCGTCCTGGATGTCGCGGTAATCCTGCAGCCGCAGGTCGGCGCGGTCCTGCGCGCCCACGCGCGCCATGCGTTCGCGCGCAAACGCCAGCTGCTCGGTGGACAGCGTCACGCCCGTGATGCTGGCGTTGAATTCTGTCGTGGCCATCTCGGCCAGCGCGCCCCAGCCGCAGCCGATCTCCAGCACCCGCTGGCCCGGCTGCACGCCGGCCATGCGCAGCGCGCGGCGCACCTTGGCGTGCTGGGCGTCGCGCATGGGGCGGTCCCGGTCGCCTTCAAACCAGGCCGACGAATAATTCATCGTGCCGTCCAGCCACAGCTCGTAGAACGCATTGCCCAGGTCGTAGTGGGCGTGGATGTTCTTCTGGCTGTTGGTTCTGGTGTTGCGGTTCAGCAGGTGCTTGATGCGGTACAGCAGGCGGCCCGCCCAGCTGCCGTAGATCACGTCCTCCACGTCCTTGCGGTTGCTGATGAACACCTTGAGCAGGTCGGTCAGGCTCGGGGTGGTCCAGTCGCCGGCGATGTAGGTTTCGGCAAAGCCGATGTCGCCAGACTTGAGCGCGGCCGCGCACACGTTCCAGTTCTTCAGCGTGATGGCCGCGTGCGGCAGCTCGCCATTGCCCAGGCACTGGGTGGAGCCGTCGGGCAGCTGCACCATCAGCGTGCCGTGCTGCAGGCGCTGCAGCAGCTTGAGCGCCGTGCGCGCGGCGGCCGGCGCGCCCTCGGGGATGGACAGGGGGGATGCGGTGGTTGTGTTCATTGTTCGGGTCACCGTGTCACAAAAGCCTCTGGCGGGGCGGGTTTGCTGAAGAACTTCACGCGCTTGAGCCACAGCTTCGCGGCCTGCCAGTGAATGCGGGCTATGACGCCCAGCGTCATGGCCGGGTGGCGCCACAGCGCGCGCCGTGCACTGGCCGCCGTCAGCGGCTGCATGGAACCGCTGACGCTGGTCTGCAGCAGCGGCCCGCTGGCGTCGTCGTAGTCAATGCGCACCACAGTGCGCGCCGTGCCCTGCGCGTCGGTGCGCAGGAAGCGAAATCGGTAGCCGCCCTCCAGGCTGCAAAACGGCGAGACATGGAACACCTTGGCCGCTGTCAGCTCGGCGCCGTAGCGCGGCGCGTCCAGCAGGTAACAGTGGCGTTCACCAAAGGTGTTGTTCACCTCCACCACGATCGCGCGCAGGGCGCCACCGTCTGCCGCCGCGCGGTGGCAGTACCAGAAGCTCACGGGCTTGAACGCGTAGCCCAGCACGCGCGGGTAGCAGTGCAGCCAGGCCTCGCCGGTGGCGTCATGGATGCCGTGGCTTTGCAGCAGTTCGTCCAGCCACTGCACGGCGTTGGTGCGGCCGTCGCCGTGGTCGCGGTCAAAAAAGCTCAAAGCGGCGCGGCGGTTGTGCGCCAGCGCGCCGCTGCCGTCGCGGTGGATGCTGCGCAGCGGAAGCATCAGGAAGTACGTGGGGTAGGCAAACGCGTTGCGCGCCGGGCGCAGCCGCGTGTGGCGCACCTGGCCAAAGCCGATCAGCGCCTGCGCAGCGCTCATTCGTTGACCTCCGTGCTGCGCACTGCGGTGCGAGCGCCTTCGGGCGGCCGGGCGGCGCTCATGCTGCAGCCTCCACGGCCAGTTCCTGCAAGGCCAGCTGCTCGGTCTCGATCAACAGTTGCCGCGCCACGCTCAGGCCTGACTTCAGTCCGTCTTCATGAAAACCGTAGCCCGTCCAGGCGCCGCAGAAGTACGTGTGCTGGCGCCCCTGAAGCTGGGGCAGTGCCCCCTGCGCCCGGATGGCAGCGACGTCAAACACCGGATGCGCATAGTCAAATTCGCCCAGGACATGCTTGCCGTCGATCTCGCGCACCGGATTTAGCGACACCACCACCGGTTGCTGCCAGGGCAGCGGCTGCAGCATGTTCAACAGGTAGTGCAGGCACACCCGCGGCGATGCATTGCCTTGCGCGCGCTCGTAGTTCCAGGCCGCCCAGGCCGCGCGGGCCTGGGGCAGCACCGAGGTGTCGGTGTGCAGCACGGCCCGGTTGGGCTGGTAGCGGATGGCGCCCAGCACCTCGCGCTCGGCGGCGCTGGGGTGTTGCAGCAGCGTCAGCGCCTGGTCGGAATGGGTGGCCAGCACGACCTTGTCAAACCGCTCCGAGCGGCCTTGCGTGATGACCCGCACGCCGTCCGCGTCGCGCTCGATCAGGTGAACCGGGGTGTTGAGCCGGCGGTCGGCAATGCCGGTGACGATCTTGTCCACATAGTGCCGGGCACCGCCGGCCACCGTCCACCACTGGGGGCGGTTGCTCACCTGGATCAGGCCGTGGTTGTGGCAAAAACGGATCATGGTGCTGACCGGGAACTCCAGCATCTGGTCGGTCGGGCAGCTCCAGATGCAGCCCAGCATGGGCAGGAAGTACCAGTCGCGAAATTCCGCGGAAAAGTTGTTGGCGCACAGGAAGTCGCGCAGGGGCTGTACCAGTTCGGCCTCTTGGCCCGCCTCGGCAATGCGGGTGGCCAGCGTGTTGAAGCGCAGCAGGTCGCGCAGCATGCGCAGGAAGCGCCAGTTCAGCAGGTTGCCGCGCTGCGCAAACACGGTGGACAGCGTGGAGCCGCTCCATTCCAGCGGGCCGCCGTGGCGCGCGCCGGGCACCTGCACCGAAAACGACATGTCCGACTTGGCCGTGGCCACGCCCAGTTCGGCAAACAGCTGGATCAGGTGGGGGTACGTGCGCTCGTTGAACACCAGAAAGCCGGTGTCCACGCCATGGGTCACTGGCCCGGCCGGCGTGGGCAGGGTGACGTCCACCGTGTGGGTGTGGCCGCCGAAGTAGCTGCCGGCCTCAAACAGGGTGATGTCGGCGCGCCCGCGCAGCGTGTGCGCAACGGCCAGGCCCGAGATGCCCGAGCCGACGATGGCGACTTTCATGGGCGCCGTCATGCGCGTGCCGCCGGGAATAAAAATGCTGCGAAGCGCCCCGAAGCGAAGGAGGGAGGGAGGGAGGAGGAGAAGAAGCGCTTCAGGATTTCATCCGGGCCAACTGCTCCCGGAAGGCTTCGCAGCAGTAACTTGTAGGGCAAGGGTCCCTGCCTTGCCACCCTATGGAGTGCATCTGGGGGGCGGCAGTTCCCGCTGCAAGACCTGCTGTGCGCGTAAATTTTTGTGAACATGACAGGGGCTTGGGCAACGGGTTAATACTGTACAGTCACATTATGACTGATCGGTTTTTATTTGGCAACCAGCAATTTGTCCAGCTCGCGCAGCAGCGCCGGGCTGTCCGGCGCCGTGGCGCCGGGGTAGCTGGCAGCCACCTTGCCGTCGCGACCCACCAGATACTTGTGAAAGTTCCATGCGGGCGCCTGGCCGGCCTGGGTGGTCAGCTGCCGGTACAGCGGATGTGCGCCGGGCCCGGTAACAGCGGTCTTGACGAACATCGGAAACTTCACCCCGAAGGTGCTTTCGCAGAACTCGGCGATCTGCTGGTTGCTGCCCTTTTCCTGCGAAAAATCGTTGGACGGAAAGCCCAGCACCACCAGCCCGCGGTCCTTGTAGCGGTTGTGCAGTGCCTCCAGGGCCTTGTACTGCGGCGTAAAGCCGCAAAAGCTGGCGGTGTTGACCACCAGCAGCACCCGGCCGGCGTACTGGCACAGCGCCTGCGGCTTTTCGTCCTGCAGCCGGGGCACGGTGTGCTGCAGCAGGGCCGGGCAGGCTGGCGCGCCGGGGCTTGCCTGGGCCGCGGCGCCAAGCGGCAGGGCCGCCAGCAGCCAGGCGGCAAGGGACAGCGGGGTACGTGCGGTGTTGAACATGGTGACTCCTGAAAGGACATACGCTACATGAGTCAAACAGGATTCAGGGGAAACAAGGCTTCATTGCCGCAAAAGCCCTGTGCGGTGTGTGCCCGGCCCATGACCTGGCGCAAAAGCTGGGCGCGCAACTGGGAGCATGTCAAATACTGCAGCGACAAATGCCGCGCGGTCGCATCCCGGGGTACGCCATGACCGCCGCGTTGCGCCGGCTGGTGCTGGTGCTGGGCGACCAGCTGTGGATGGACAACCCCGCGCTGGCGGGGTTCGATGCGACCCAGGACCGCGTGCTGATGATCGAAGCGCCCGGTGAGGGCACACAGGTCTGGAGCCACAAGGCGCGCATTGCGCTGTTCCTGTCGGCCATGCGCCATTTCTGCAATGACGTGCACCGCCGGGGCTGGCCCTACACCTATGTGCGGCTGGACGACATGGCGGACCGGCCGGCCTTCCAGGCGCGGCTGGCCAGGGTGCTGCAGGACCTGCAGCCACAGACGCTGGTGGTGTGCGAACCTGGCGAATGGCGCATGCTGTGCGCCGTGCAGGACGCCGCACGCGACGCCGGTGTGGGCTGGGAGGTGCGGCCTGACACGCACTTCATGTGCTCGCAGGAGGATTTCGCGCGCTGGGCGGGCCACAAGAAAGAACTGCGCATGGAGTTCTTCTACCGTGACATGCGCCGCCGTCATGGGGTGTTGATGCACGGCGCGCAACCCGAAGGCGGCCAGTGGAACTTTGACGCGGACAACCGCAAGGGCTGGCCGGCCGGCGGGCCGGGCGACATTCCCGAGCCCGCCTGGTTTGAGCCGGACCGGATCACGCGCCAGGTGTTCGAGCTGGTGGAGCAGCACTTCCCCGGGCACCCGGGTTCGCTCGCCAGCTTCCGGTGGCCCGTGACGCGTGAGCAGGCACTGGTGGCCCTGCAGCGGTTCATTGACATGCGCCTGCCCCGCTTCGGACCCCAGCAGGACGCGATGTGGACGAACACCCCGTGGGGCTGGCATGCGCTGCTGGCCACCAGCCTGAACCTGCACCTGCTGGACCCCCGTGAAGTGATCGCGGCCGCCGAAGCGGCTTACCGCGAGCGGGGCCTGGACCTGCCCGGCGTGGAAGGCTTCATCCGCCAGATCCTGGGCTGGCGTGAATTCATCCGGGGTGTGTACTGGCTGGACATGCCGCAGATGAAAGACGCCAACCATTACCGCCACACGCGCGCCCTGCCGCGCTGGTACTGGACGGGCGACACCCGCATGGCCTGCATGCGCGACGTGATCGGCCAGACCCTGGCGCACGGGCATGCGCACCACATCCAGCGGCTGATGGTCACGGGCCAGTTCGGCGTGCTGGCCGAAATCCGGCCCCAGCACGTCAACGACTGGTACCTGGCCGTGTATGTGGACGCGGTGGAATGGGTGCAGCTGCCCAACACGGCGGGCATGGCGCTGTTTGCCAACGGCGGGCGCTTTACCAGCAAGCCCTATATCGCCAGCGGCCAGTACATCAGCTGCATGAGCAATTACTGCAAAGGCTGCGCCTACAAACCCGACCAGCGCACGGGCGACAACGCCTGCCCCATGACCACGCTGTACTGGCATTTCCTGGACCGCCATGAAGACAGCCTGATGAAAAACCCCCGCACATCGCTGATGGCGCGCAATATAGGGCGTCTGGACGCCGCCCAGCGCGAATCCGTGCGCCAGCGCGCCGCGTATGTCCTTGCCAACCTTGATGATTTGTAAGGGCTTTTTCACATGGCCCGCTTAAAATGCAGGCAGTAACGAAAGGCAGCCATGCTCTACCCTGAACTGTTCAAGCAACTGGAATCCGTCCGCTGGGACATGGACAAGGACATCCCCTGGCAGTCGTTTGATCCAAGCAAGCTCTCCGATGAGCAGGCCCAGACCATCAAGATGAACGCCATCACCGAATGGTCCGCATTGCCCGCCACCGAAATGTTCCTGCGCGACAACAAGGACGACTCCGACTTCTCCGCCTTCATGTCGATCTGGTTCTTTGAGGAGCAAAAGCATTCGCTGGTGCTCATGGAGTACCTCAAGCGCTTCCGCCCCGACCTGGCACCCACCGAAAAAGAGCTGCACGAAGTGCGCTTTGAGTTCGAGCCGGCACCCGCGCTGGAGACACTGATGCTGCATTTCTGCGGCGAGATCCGCCTGAACCACTGGTACCGCCGCGCCAGCGAATGGCACACCGAGCCGGTCATCAAGCACATCTACACCACGCTCAGCCAGGACGAAGCCCGCCACGGCGGCGCCTACCTGCGCTACATGAAGCGCGCCATCAACAACTTCGGCAACGAAGCCAAGGCCGCCTTCACCAAGGTGGGCGTGCTCATGGCCAGCGCCCGGCGCACGGCCCAGGCCCTGCACCCGACCAACCTGCATGTGAACAAGGCCCTGTTTCCGCGCGACACCATCCAGAGCCGCCTGCCCAACCCCGAGTGGCTGGAACACTGGCTGGACACGCAGATCAAGTTCGACGCCGTGTGGGAAAGCAAAGTGGTCGAGCGCATCCTGCACAACATGAGCCTGCTGATGGACCGCAGCTTCAAGAGCGTGCAGGAGCTCAACCGCTACCGCAAGGAGCTTGCCGCCATCCTGGCGGCCAATGCGGCCGCCGGCAACGGCGCAGCGCCCAGCGCGGCTTGAGCCCATACACCCTGTCATTGCGGGCTTGACCCGCAATCCACCCCGGCGTGTCCACCCCCGACTTCCTGGCCAAGATCGTTGCCCGCGATGAGGCGCGTTTGCGCATGGCCGCGCTGCCCGGCCCCGTGGTGTTTACCAACGGCGTCTTTGACGTGCTGCACCGCGGCCACGTGACCTACCTGGCGCAAGCCCGCGCGCTGGGCGCCAGCCTGGTGGTGGGGCTGAACAGCGACGCCTCGGCCCGCCGCCTGGGCAAGGGCCCCGACCGCCCGCTCAACGCCGAAGCCGACCGCGCCATCCTGTTGGCCGCGCTGGAATCGGTGAGCCTGGTCACCTGGTTTGACGAAGACACACCGGTGGCGCTGCTGACCGAGCTGCGCCCGCAGATCTACGTGAAGGGCGGCGACTACGACGTCGCCACGTTGCCTGAGACCCGCGCCATGCAGGCCTGGGGTGGCCGCGCGCTGGCACTGCCGTTTGTGGACGGCTACTCCACGACGGCGCTGGTCAAAAAAATCCGCGGCTGATCTCTGTCACAAACCGGCCGGCTCGCGCGTCTACGCGGCATGGACCACCGAACCGCCCTCTTCAACAGCCACCGCCAGCGCCTGATGGGTGTGGCCTACCGCATGCTGGGCTCCACCGCCGACGCGCAGGACGTGCTGCAGGACGCCTGGCTGCGCTGGAACGAATCCGACACCGACAGCCTGCGCAGCGCCGAGGCCTGGCTGGTGACCGTCGTGACCCGCCTGAGCATTGACCGCCTGCGCGCCGTGCGCCAGGAACGCGAGCACTACAGCGGCCAATGGCTGCCCGAGCCGCTGGTGGAGGCGTCGCCCGAGACCCCTGAGCAGGCGCTGGCGTTGGCTGACGACGTGTCGGTGGCCTTCCTGGCCGTGCTGGAGCAGCTGTCGCCCGAGGAGCGCGCGGCTTTTTTGCTGCGCCAGGTGTTTGACGCCGATTACGCCGACGTGGCCGCCGCGCTGGGCAAGAGCGAAGCCGCCTGCCGCCAGCTGGTGCACCGCGCGGCAGACCGCCTGAAGGAGCGACGCCCCCGCTTTACGGTCACGCGTGAAGCCCACCTGAAGCTGCTGCGCGAATTTGCCCAGGCCGCCGCCAGCGGCGACCTGTCGGCGCTGCGCGGCCTGCTGGCCGACGATGCCGAGCTGGTGTCCGACGGCGGCGGCAAGGTGAGGTCATTTGCCCGCGTGCTGCGCGGCGCGCAGCGGCTGGCCATGCTGTACTTCGCGCTGGCGCGGCGGCTGGCACGCGACGGCGCCCGGCAGGACATCGTGCTGGCCGAGGTCAATGGCCGCCCGGGCCTGCTGCGCTACATCGACGGCCAGCTGGAATCGGTGCAGTCGTTTGAGACGGACGGCACGCGCATCACCGCCATCCACAGCCAGCGCAACCCCGACAAACTCGCGCGCATTGTCACAAGCGGCTGAGCCGGTGCGTCTTGTGGATGAAGGTTCTTCTTCATCCACCTTAAAAGGACGCCCCATGACCTCACCCCGCCTGCCCCACACCACACTGGCCCCCGAGGCCTTCAAGGCCATGCTGGCCGTCAGCGGCGTGCTGCACCAGTCCAGCCTGGGCGCAGGGCTGCAGGCGCTGCTGCATGTGCGCGCCTCGCAGCTCAACGGCTGCTCCTACTGCCTGGACATGCACACGCGCGAGGCGCTGCGCAGCGGCGAGGACCCGCAGCGCCTTGCGCTGCTGGCGGCCTGGCGCGAAGTGCCGTTCTATACAGAGCGCGAGCGCGCGGCGCTGCAATGGACCGAAAGCGTGACGCTGATCAGCCAGACACATGCGCCGCAGGAGCACTTTGACGCGCTGCGCGCGCATTTCAGCGACAGGGAAATCGCCGAGCTGACCTTCAGCGTTGCGCAGATCAACGCGTGGAATCGCCTGGGCGTGGCCATGCGCCCGGCCGTGGCGCGCAAGGCACTGCCCGCCGCGAAGACCTGAGCGACTTCAGCCGGCGCGCCGCAGCTTCCCCGCCATCCGCTTGATGAAGTGCTCGATGTCGTCCAGGTAGGTGAACACCACCGGCACCACCAGCAGGCTCAGCACGGTGGAGGTGATCAGCCCGCCGATGACCGCGACCGCCATCGGGCTGCGAAAGCTCGGGTCGGCCGCACCCCAGCCGATGGCAATGGGCAGCATGCCCGCACCCA
The DNA here is from genome assembly GCA_040376925.1 of Caenimonas sp. GTDB lineage: Bacteria > Pseudomonadota > Gammaproteobacteria > Burkholderiales > Burkholderiaceae_C > RAM1. The sequence continues at coordinate 38,507 of JBEIPU010000004.1, forward strand.
TGGCAATGGTGGTCATGATGATGGGGCGCGCTCGCTTGTGGCAGGCGTCGATCAGGGCGTCCCAGCGGGTCATGCCCTGGTCGCGCCTTGCCACGATGGCGTACTCCACCAGCAGGATGGAGTTCTTGGTCGCCACGCCCATGAGCATGATCAGGCCGATCAGCGACGGCATGGAAAAGCTCTTTTGCGCGATCAAAAGGCCCACGAAGGCGCCGCCCAGCGCCAGCGGCAGCGCGCACAGGATGGTGACGGGGTGCAGGAAGTCCTTGAACAGCAGCACCAGCACGATGTAGATGCACAGCACGCCGGTCAGCATGGCCAGGCCAAAGCTGGCAAACAGCTCGCCCATCACTTCGGCGTCGCCGATCTCTACCACGCGCACACCGGCCGGCAGGTTCTTGACCGCCGGCAGCTCCTGCACGGCGGCGGCCACGTCGCCCAGCGGCAGGCCCGACAGCTCGATCTCGAAGTTGATATTGCGCGAGCGGTCGTAGCGGTCGATCACCGCCGGCCCGCCGGTCAGCTCCAGCGTGGCCACCTGGCCCAGCATGACCGGCCCGCGCGTGCCGGGCACTGCCAGGCGTTCCAGCACGCTGAGGTCCTTGCGGGCGTCGTCAGCCAGCTTGACCACGATGGGCACCTGGCGCTGCGACAAGTTGAGCTTGGACAGGCTCACGTCGTAGTCGCCCTGCGTGGCAATGCGCAGCGTCTCGCCGATGGCGGCGCTGGTCACGCCCTGGTCGGCGGCGCGGGCAAAGTCGGGCCGTACCGCGATCTCGGGGCGGATCAGGCTCGCGGTGGACGCCACGCTGCCCAGGCCGGGAATGGTGCGCAAGTCTTTTTCGACCGCCACGGCGGCGGCCTGCAGCGCGTTGGGGTCTTCGCCGGTCAGTACCAGCACGTATTTTTCGCCCGAGCCGCCCAGGCCGACCTTGCTGCGCACGCCGGGCAGCGGCTCCAGCGCCGCGCGGATCTTGTTCTCAATGCCCTGCTTGCGGGGCCGGTCGGCGCGCTCGGCCAGCAGGATGGTCAGCGTGGCCTTGCGCACTTCGGCCGCGCCGCTCATGGCAAACGGGTCGCCGCCGGCGCTGCCGCCGCCAATGGTGGTGTACACGCTCTTGACATGCTCCACCTTGGTGATCATGTCGCGCGCCTGCTCGGCGCTGGCCAGCGTTTGCGCCAGTGTCGAGCCCGGCGGCAGCTCCAGGTACACCTGCGTCTGCGAGTTGTCGTCCGGCGGGATGAAGCCCGTGGGCAGCAGCGGGATCAGCGCGATCGAGCCAAAGAAAAACAGCGTGGCCATCACCATGGTGCTCAGGCGGTGCTTCATGCACCAGGTGGCCATGCGCAGGTAGGTCTTCATCCAGCCCGGGTCCTGGTGCGCGGTGACGATGGGCTTGAGGATGTAGGCCGCCATCATCGGCGTCAGCACGCGCGCCACCACCAGCGACGCAAAGACCGCGAGCGACGCCGTCCAGCCAAACTGCTTGAAGAACTTGCCCGCCACACCGCTCATGAAGGCCGTGGGCAAAAACACGGCGATCAGCGTGAAGGTGGTGGCGATCACGGCCAAGCCGATTTCGTCGGCCGCTTCCATCGCGGCCTGGTACGGCGTCTTGCCCATGCGCAGGTGGCGCACGATGTTTTCCACCTCCACGATCGCGTCATCCACCAGGATGCCGATCACCAGCGACAGCGCCAGCAGCGTCACCACGTTTATCGAAAACCCCAGCAGGTACATGCCCACGAACGCGGGGATCACCGACATGGGCAGCGCCACAGCGGACACAAACGTGGCACGCCAGTCGCGCAAAAACAGCCACACCACCAGCACCGCCAGGATGGCACCCTCGTACAGCAGCTTCAGTGAACCGTCGTACTCCTCTTTCACCGGTGTCACAAAGTCAAACGCCTGGGTCAGCTCCATGTCGGGGTGCTGGGCCTTGAGCTCGTCCAGCGCTTTCACAATGGCAGCGCCCACGGCCACTTCGCTTTCGCCGCGGCTGCGCGCCACCTCAAAGCCCACCACCGGCTTGCCGTTGAGCAGGGCGGCGGCGCGCGGCTCGGCCACGGTGTCGCTCACGGTGGCCACGTCGCTGAGCTTGATGGTGCGCCCGCTTTGCAGCACTATTTCCAGCGCAGCCACTTCCTGGGCGGTGCCCACCGTGCCCAGCGTACGCACCGGCTGTTCGCCCGCGCCCAGGTCGGTGCGGCCGCCCGCGCTTTCGGTCTGCACCAGGCGCAGCTGGCGCGAGATGTCGGCGGCGGTGGCGCCCAGCGCCTGCAGCTTCTGCGCGTCCAGCGCCACGCGCACCTCCCGCGTCACACCGCCCACGCGGTTGACGGCGCCCACGCCCTTGACGGCCAGCAGGCGGCGGGCCACGGTGTTGTCCACGAACCAGCTCAGCGCTTCGTCGTCCATTCTGGCGGAGCGGATCGTGTAGGCCAGCACCGGCTGGCCCGCCAGGTCCATCTTCTGCACGATGGGGTCGCGCAGGTCGGCCGGCAAATCGGCGCGCACTCGCTGCACGGCCGAGCGCACATCGTCCACTGCTTCCTGCACCGGCTTTTCCAGGCGGAACTCCACGGTGAGCGTGACCACGCCGTCCTGCACCTTGGTGTAGATGTGTTTCAGGCCCTGCAGCGTGGCCATGGCGTTCTCCAGCTTGCGGGCCACGTCGTTTTCCAGCTGGCCGGGCGCGGCGCCGGGCAGCGACGCCGTGATGCTGATCGTGGGCAGGTCGATGTCCGGGAAGTTCTGCACCTTCATGGCGTTGAACGACAGCGCACCCGCGAAGGTCAGCAGCACAAACAGCATGACCGCCGGAATCGGGTTCTTGATCGACCAGGACGAGACGTTCATCATTTGGCCACCACCCGCACCAGGTCGCCGTCGTTCAAAAAGCCGCCGCCCGAGGCGACCAGCTTCGCATCGGCCGCCAGGGTGCTGGTGATCTCCACGCGGTCACCGGCGAGCCGGCCGGTCTGCACCTTGAGCTGGCTCACGCGGTTGTCCGGGTTGATGCGGTACACATAGCTGAAGCCGTCGCGCACCACCACCGCCGCCTGCGGCACGGTCAGCGCCGGCGTGGCGCCCAGCTCGAATTCACCGCGCGCAAACATGCCGGCCAGGGCGGTCCCGGCATTGCCGGGCAGCGGCGTCACGTCCACATACACCAGCGCGTTGCGCGTCTGCGGGTCCACCGTGGGGCCGATCATGCGCACGCGGCCTTCAAGCCGTGCGCCGCTGGCCGCCGTGACCTGCGCCATCGTGCCCCTGGTCACGCGCGCCAGCTCGGCGGACGTGACCTCCGCCCGCCATTCGAGCCTGCCCTTGCGGATCATGCGGAACAGCTCGGTGCCTGCACCCACCACCGCGCCCACCGTGGCCGCGCGGGCCGAGATGATGCCGTCGTCGGGCGCCAGTACGCTGGCCTGGTTCAGGCGCACCTGCTGCACCTGGGCCAGGGCGCGCGCGGCTTCCACGCGGGCCCTGGCCGTCTGCTCGGCCGTCAGATACTGGTTGATCTGCGAGGCGCTCAGGGCGCCGCTGGCCTGCAGGCTGCGGGCGCGCTCGGCGTTGCCGGCGGCCTCGGCGGCGATGGCTTCGGCCTCCATCAGGCTGGCGCGGGCCTGGGCGGCTTCGGCGCGCACGGTGTCGGCCGAGAACGTCGCCAGCACGTCGCCCTTTTTCACGCGGTCACCCACATTCACCCGCACCTCGGTCAGGCGAAGGCCGTTGGCCTCGGCCCCCACGCTGGCTTCCTGCCATGCCATGAGGTTGCCGTTGGCCGCGAGCTTGACAGCCAGGCGCACCTGCTGGGGCTGCACCGCGGTCACGGTCAGCGCGGGCTTGGGCGCAGCCTTGGCATCCTTGTCCTGCGCGGCGGAATGGCTGGCCCACAGGCCGATGCCGCCGGCGGTCAGCAGAGCCAGCACGAGCGGGGCGAGGGTGGCGGCGGAAGGTTTGAAGTGCTTCATGGTGTCTTGTCTGTTCAGGGCTTTTGTTCTGAGGGCATGGGCGGCGTCCAGCCGCCACCTGCCGCGCGGTACAGCGCAATCCAGGCCGCAATGCGTTCACGCTGCAGGCCGACCAGGGCGGTCTCGGCGGCCAGCGCCGTGCGGCGCGCGTCCTCCAGCTCCACCAGGCTGGCCAGACCGCCCTTGTAGCGCGCCTCGGTGCCGGTGAAGGAGGTGCGGTAGCCCTCGGCGGCCACGCGCGCGTCGTCGCTGCGCGAGGCGCTGCTGTCCAGGTAGACCAGCGCTTCTTCCACCTCGCGCACGGCCTGGCGCGCGCGGGCCTGGTACAGCGCCATGGCCTCGGTGTAGCGGGCCTGGGCAGCATCCACATTGGCGGCGCGGCGGCCACCATCAAACAGCGGCAGGGTCAGCGCCAGCGGGCCTATCGACCAGGTCTGGGCGTCGTTGCTCACGCCGCCGCTGCGCACGTTGCCCGCGGCGACCGAGCCCGACAGCGACAGGCGCGGCAGGCGCTGCGCGCGCGTGCTGCCGACCTCGGCGCTGGCGGCCGCCACTTCGCGGCCGGCCTGGTACAGGTCGGGGCGCTGCATCAGGGCCTGGGCCGGGACGCTGGCCACGGTATGCAGGGCGGCCTGTGGAATCACGGTGGGCGTCGCAGCCAGCTTGCTGCGCAGGCCGGGCTCGTCCAGCCCGGTCAGGGCCACCAGCACCTTGAGGTCGACCTCGCACTGGGCGCGCTGCTGGGTGGTGCGGGCCGAGCCCTCGGCGGCGCTGGCGCGCGCCAGCGCGGTGCTGGCCGGTGCGGTGAAGCCCGCCCTGGCGCTCAGGTCGGCCAGGCGCGCGGTCTCGGCGCGGCTGGCGGCGTCGTTGCGGGCCACGGCCAGCAGCTTTTCACAGGTGCGCAGGCTGAAGTACTGGTTGCCGGTCTCGGCCGCCACGGCCACCCGCGCTTCATGCCACTGCGCCTGGGCACCGTCCAGCCGGGCCTGGGCCGCATCACCGGCGTAGCGGTTGGCGCCAAAGAGGTCGATTTCCCACGCGGTCTGCAGGCCCACCTGGGCCGAGCTGGCCGTGGTGCCTGGCAACTGGGTGTTGCCGCGCTGGGCGGCGGCCTGCGCGTCCAGCGTGGGCAGCAGCGCGGCGCTGGCGGCCACGCGCGTGGCGCGGGCTTGTTCGATGCGCGAGCGCGCCGAGGCAATGGTGGGGCTGGCTGCCTGCGCCGCGTCGATCAGTTCCACGAGCAGCGGATCGTTGAACTGGCGCCACCACTGCGTGAGCGCAGCCAGGTCGCCGTTGTGCGGCAGCGGTGGCAGCGCTTCACCCGCAGGGCGGGGCGCGTACCACTGGGCGGGTGTGGCGGCTTCAGCACGGGCGGAGGGTGTGGGCACGGCACAACCCGTCAGGCTGGCAGCCAATGCCGTTGCAATGCCTGCGGCGAGCAGGGTGCTGTGTGTCTTCATTGGATCCTTCCCCAAGGGGAGCAAGCCTACCACCGCAGGATGGCGGGAATTGGCAGCAGTTGTAGCCGGGGACGGTTAGCTGGGTGTTAGCTGGGTATTGAGGTCTGGTGTTTGTTCTTGTTGCCCCGCGGGTTGGCGCTGACGGTGCCCGGCTCCGCGAATGTCCTCCGAACTGGCTTCGCCAGTTCTCCCCCTTTATTTCGCTGCGCCGGGCACCATCACCACCAACCCGCTACGTGCGGGCAGGCAACCGTTGACGTGCCGCTGAGTTGGCAGGATCAGGTGGGTGGGGTGCTCTGCGCAGCGGCATAAAGGAGGAGACGGGCGAAGCCCGGCGGGGGACAGCCGCGGAGCAGAGTACCCCGCACGCATGATCCCGGAAGAAGCGTTTGCGTGAAATACCTAGCCAAACACAGCACCCCACAACGCCAGCACAGCATCCCGTTCGGCCTGCAGCGCAGGCGGGTCCACCTGCGTGGGCGCTTCGTTCAGCCGCGCCTGGTGTTGCACGCGGCGCAGTTCGCGGTACGCGCTGGCGGCGGCTTCGCCCACGCCCGGGGGCAGCAGGCCGGCGGCTTCGGCGCGTTGCAGCAGCGCGATGTTGCCCACGTTGGGCACCAGCTCAGGGTGGGCGGCGGACTGCGACAGCACCAGGAACTGCACGGCAAACTCGGCGTCCACCATGCCGCCCACGCTGTGCTTCACGTCAAACCGCTCGCCCTTCACCGGGTGGGCGGCGCGCACCTTGTCGCGCATGGCCATGATCTCGGCGCGCAGCGCGGTGGTGTCGCGCGGAGCTGTAATGACGGCCTGGCGCACGGCATCAAAGCGCTCTTGCAGCGCGGGCTCGCCAATGACGAAGCGCGCCCGCGTCATGGCCTGGTGTTCCCAGGTCCAGGCGGTGTTGCTGCCGCGTTGCTGCTGGTAGTTGGCGTAGGCGTCAAAGGTGGTGATCAGCAGGCCCGAATTGCCGTTGGGCCGCAGGGCCGTGTCGATCTCGAACAGGTCGCCTTCGGCGGTCTTGACCGTCAGCCAGTTGATCAGCTTGCGCACAAAGGCGGCGTAGGCTTCGGGCGCGGCCTCGTCTTCGTCCTCATAGACGAAGACGATGTCCAGGTCGCTTCCGTAGCCCAGCTCCTTGCCGCCCAGCTTGCCGTAGCCGATCACGGCAAAGCGGGGCGCCTCGCGGTGACGGTTCTTCAGGCGCTGCCAGCACCAGCGGGCGGTCACCTTCAGCAGGGTGTCGGCCAGCGCGCTCAGGTCGTCGGCCACCTGCTCCACGGTGATGCGGCCTTCCACGTCGCGCGCCAGCGTGCGGAACACTTCGGCATGGTGGGCGCGGCGCAGCAGGTTCAAAAGCGCTTCGTCGTCGTCCTCGCCGGTGATCTGCAGCGAGCGCCGACGTGCTTCCATCTCGCGCTCGAAGTCGGCCGCCACAAAACGCTCGGCCAGCATGGCGTCGCCCGCCAGCTCGTCGATCACACCGGGGTGCTGCAGCAGGTAGCGCGCCGGCCATTTGGCCGCGCCCAGCATGCGCAGCAGCCGCTCATGCACGGCGGGGCGTTCCAGCAGCAGGGCCAGGTAGCTTTCGCGGCGCAAGAGCGGCTCGATCCAGTCGGCAATGCGCAGGGCCGCGTCTTCGCTCACCCGGCCTTCGCGCAGCCACTGCGCGGTGCGCTGCACCAGCCGCGTGAGGCGGTTGCGGGCGTCTTCGCGCAGCGCCAGCACGCGCGGGTGGGCGCGCCACAGCGCCACGCGTTCGCGGAATTTCTCGGGCAAGGTCTCCAGCAGGGTGTCCAGGTCGGGCGCGGAACCGTTGCCGTCACGGGCGGCCCTGGGGCCGCCGCAGTTGCCCTTGGTGCATTCACGCGTGCCGTTGCCCAGCAGCGTGTCAAATTCCTGCGCGACCAGCTCGCGGTGGGTGTCCAGCTCGCCCAGGAACGCGCAGCAGTCGGCAAAACCCATGGTCTGCGCGATCCAGCCCAGGTCGTTGTCGCAGCCCGACAGCACATGCGTCTGCTGGTCGTCCAGGTACTGGATGCGGTGCTCGACCCGGCGCAGGAACTCGTAGGCGGCTGACAGCGCGTCGGCCGTGGCCTGCGGCATCAGCCCGGCGGCGGCCACGCGCTGCAGCGCGGCCTGCGTGGGCCGCGTGCGCAGCTCGGGGAACTGGCCGCCGCGCACCACCTGAAGCAACTGCACGGTGAACTCGATCTCGCGGATGCCGCCGCGCGACAGCTTGACGTCGTTGGCCCGCTCGGGCCGGCCCGCGCTGCGCTTGGCCGCGTGTTCGCGGATCTGGCGGTGCAGAACACGCAGCGCGTCAAACACGCTGTAGTCCAGGTAGCGGCGAAACACGAATGGCAGCACCGCGCCGCGCAACGCCTGGGCCGAGCCGCTGTCCACGCAGGCGCGCGGCGCGATGATGCGGCTTTTGAGCCAGGCAAAGCGCTCCCATTCGCGGCCCTGCACCTGGAAATATTCTTCCAGCGCACCCAGCGACACCACGGGCGGGCCCGAATTGCCGTTGGGCCGCAGCGCCAGGTCCACGCGGAACACAAAGCCGTGCTCGGTGGTGTCGCCCACCAGGCCATAGATGGTGCGCACCGCCTTGCTGAAGTATTCCTGGTTGGACACGGCGTTGCGGCCTTGCGCGTTGCCCGCCGTGTCGCCGTCGTGGTCGTACACATAGACCAGGTCGATGTCGCTGGAGACATTGAGCTCGCGCGCGCCCAGCTTGCCCATGCCCACCACCCACAGCTCGGCGCGCTGCCCGTGGGGGCCGCGCGGCGCGCCATGCAGCGCGTCCAGCTCGGCAAAGGCGTGGGTGCAGGCCGCATCCAGCGCAAATTCAGCCAGCTCGGTGACGGCGCGGGTGATGGTGGCCAGCGGCGCCTGTTCGTCGCAGTCCAGGCGGACCAGCCGCTCCATGACGAGCTGGCGCAGGATGCGCAAGGCGGTGCCGGTGTCGGGTGCGCGTTCGCGCACGGCGGCGTAGGCGCTGGCGAGCGTGGCATGCACCGGCGGCCCTTCGGGCAGCAGGGGCAGCCAGTCGGCGTAGCGGCGGCGCAGGCGCTGCACAAAGCGCGAATGCGACGACAGCGGCATGGCCGCAGCGTCCCCGGGTGGGGATGGGTCGCCGTTTAACAAAACTTCACTGTTGTGCATCGAACCCAACGAACCGCTGCCGGTCATAATTCCTGACACATCCACCTGTTCAATGAACGACTCGCCGCCTTCCCCATCGCGCCTGCTCAGGACTTACGCCACCATCGTGCGCTGGTTGTTGTGGCTGCTGCTGGCGATGTGGCTGGCCCTCACGCTGGTGTGGGGTGGCATTCACGGCTGGATTGTGCCGCGAATCGGCGAGTTCCGCCCGGACCTTGAAATCGAGGCCAGCCGCGTCCTGGGGGTACCCGTGCGCATCGGCGGCATCACCGCGCGCACCGAGGGGCTGGTGCCGTCGTTCGAGCTGAGCGACGTGGTGCTGCTGGACCCGCAGGGCCGCGAGGCGCTGCGCCTGCCGCGCGTGGTGGCCGCGCTGTCGCCGCGTTCGCTGTGGAACCTGGGCTTCGAGCAGCTGTATATCGAAAAGCCCGCGCTGGACATCCGCCGTGCCGCGGACGGCAAGCTGTATGTCGCGGGGCTTGATTTTTCGCGTGACAACGGCAACGACGGGCGCGCGGCCGACTGGTTTTTCAGCCAGACAGAATTCGTGATCCGCGGCGGCACGCTGCGCTGGACCGACGAGCTGCACGCGCGCGCGCCGCTGGCCTTGAGCGATGTGGATTTCGTCTCGCGCAACCGCACTCGGCGCCATGCACTGCGCCTGGACGCCACGCCGCCGCCCGAGTGGGGCGACCGCTTCAGCCTGCGCGGGCTGTTCCGCCAGCCGCTGCTGTCGCAGCGTGCCGGCCAGTGGCGCGACTGGGACGGCCAGCTGTTCGCCGAGTTTTCACGGGTGGACGTGGCGCAGCTGCGCGGCCACGCCAACCTGGGCCTGGACCTGCAGGCCGGGCGCGGTGCCCTTCGGGCCTGGGCCGACGTCAGCAAGGGCGACATCATTGGCGGCGCCGCCGATGTGGCGCTGCAGGGTGTCAGTGGCACGCTGGGTGAGCGGCTGCAGCCGCTCGCGCTGGCCACCGTGTCGGGCCGCCTGGCGGGGCGGCGGCTGGTCAACGGCTTTGAGTTCTCTACCCAGAACCTGCAATTTCGCACGGCAGAAGGCCAGGACTGGCCAGGCGGCAATGTAGCCCTGTCCTGGACCGGTGCCGAGGGCAAGATGCCCGCGCAGGGCGAGCTCAAGGCCGACCGGCTGGACCTGGCCGCGCTCAGCCAGGTGGCCAGCCGTTTGCCGCTGGGCACGGCCACGCATGCCGCGCTGCAGGTATATGACCCCAAGGGCCTGGTGGAGGCCGTGCAGGCGCGCTGGCAGGGCCCGTTGAATGCACCGCTGACCTACCAGGCCAAAGGCCGTGCCACGGCGCTGCAGGTGGCCGCGCGCGCCGCGTCGCTGCCGCGCGGTGCCACCGCCACCCACGCACCGCCGGGCACACCGGGCGTACGGGGTGCGTCCGTGGACTTTGACCTGACGCAAACCGGCGGCAAGGCGCGCCTGGCCGTCAGGAAAGGCGCGCTGGAATTGCCCGGCGTGTTCGAAGACCCGGTGGTCCCGCTGGATGAGCTGTCGGCCGACCTGCAGTGGCAGGTCAACGGCTCCCAGCTGTCGGCCTCGGTCAACAACCTGAAATTCGCCAACGCCGACGCCGAGGGCCAGGCTCAGGCCAGCTGGCGCACCGCCGATCCGGCCCGCTCGGGCTCGCGATCGCGGTTTCCCGGTGTGCTGGACCTGCAGGGCACGATCAGCCGGGCCGAAGGCACGCGGGTGCACCGCTACCTGCCGCAGTTCGTGGCCAGGCCCGCGCGCGATTACGTGCGCGAGGCGGTGCTGCAAGGCAGCGCGTCGGGCGTGAAGTTCCGCGTCAAGGGCGACCTGTACGACATGCCCTTCAACGACCCGAAGCTTGGTGAATTCCGCATCTCGGCCAATGTGAAGAACGTGAACTTTGCCTTTGTGCCGCGCGCCATCCAGCCGCGCGGTGCGCCGCCCTGGCCGGCGCTGACGCAGCTGGCGGGGGAGCTGGTGTTCGAGCGCAGCAGCATGCAGGTCAAGGGCGCGACCGCCCGGCTGGTGGGCGCGGGCGCCACCACGCCCGGGCTGCAGGTCACGCGCGCCGAGGCCAACATACCCAACCTGGCGCGCTCCACCACGGTGGTGGTCAGCGCCGATGTGCGCGGGCCGCTCGCGGAGTCATTGGCCATCGTCAACGGCTCGCCCCTGGGCGGGCTCATGGGCAACGCGCTGGACAAGGCCACGGCCACCGGCAATGCCGATGTGCGGCTGAACCTCACGCTGCCGGTCAACACCATCGACCGCTCACGCGTGCAGGGCAGCGTGACGCTGGCCGGCAACGACGTGCAGATCACACCCGACACGCCGGTGCTGGCACGCGCACGCGGCGTTGTGCAGTTCAGCGAAACCGGTTTTGCGCTGGCCGGCGCGCAGGCGCGCATGCTGGGCGGCGACGTGCGCCTGGAAGGCGCCAGCCGCGTGCTGCCGCCGGGCGCGACCGAGCCGTTCGTCGTGTTCCGCGCCCAGGGCACGTTCAGCGCCGACGGGCTTCGCCAGGCGCGCGAGCTGGGCTTTTTCTCGCGCCTGGGCCAGTCCATGCAGGGCGCGGCCGCCTACACCGCCACGCTGGCGTTTCGCCGCGGCGTGCCGGAGCTGGCCATCAACAGCAGCCTGCAGGGCCTGGCGCTGAGCCTGCCGCCGCCGCTGAACAAGGCCGCCGACACCGCCTTGCCGCTGCGCTATGACAACGCCTTGCTGCGTGAATCACATGCCGCCGGTACGCGGCTGGTGGACCAGATCAGCCTGGACATCGGCCGTGTGGCGTCGGTCAGCTACGTGCGCGACCTGTCGGGCGCGCAACCGCGCGTGCTGCGCGGCGCCCTGGCCGTGGGGCTGGCGCCCGGCGAATCCGCGCCGCTGCCCGAGCAGGGCGTGATGGCCAACATCAACCTCGGCACGGTCGATGTGGACGCCTGGGAAAAAGTGCTTTCCGGCGCCACGGGCACCCCCCTGGCGGCTGCCGCGCCCGCGCCCGACAGCCCGGCTGCGCCGGGTGCTGCCGCGCCAGCGCAAAACTACCTGCCCACGACCATGGCCGTGCGCGCGCGCGAGCTGCTGGTGGAGGGCCGCACGCTGCACAACATCGTCGTCGGCGGCTCGCGCGAAGGCCTGATGTGGCGCGCCAACGTGGATGCCGACGAACTGAATGGCTATGTGGAATACCGCCAGCCGTCCGGCGCCGGCGCCGGGCGCGTGTACGCCCGCCTTGCGCGGCTGAACATCGCCGCCAGCGCCGCCAGCGATGTCGAGAACCTGCTGAACGAGCAGCCGTCGTCCATTCCCGCGCTGGATATCGTGGTCGATGACCTGGTCCTCAAGGGCCGCAGGCTGGGCCGCGTGGAGATCGACGCCGTCAACCGGGGCGGCGCGGCCGTGGCGCGCGAAGGCGGTGTACGCGAATGGCGCCTGAACAAGCTCAACCTCACGCTGCCCGAGGCCAGCTTCAGCGCCACCGGCAACTGGGCGGCGCTGGGCGCCCAGCCGGCCTCCGCCGGCGGCCCGCGCCCCGCGCGCAACCCGGCGGAGGTGCGCCGCACGGTGATGAACTTCCGCCTGGACATTGCCGATTCGGGCCAGCTGCTGGCGCGCTTTGGCATGAAGGACGTGATCCGCCGCGGCAAGGGCCGCATGGAGGGGCAGGTGGCCTGGATCGGCTCGCCGCTGACCATGGACTACCCCAGCATGAACGGCGCGTTCAATGTCAACATCGAGTCGGGCCAGTTCCTCAAGGCCGACCCGGGCCTGGCCAAGCTGCTGGGCGTGCTGAGCCTGCAGGCGCTGCCGCGGCGGCTGACGCTGGATTTCCGCGACGTGTTCAGCGAAGGTTTTTCGTTTGATTTTGTGCGAGGTGACGTCACCATCGTCAACGGCATCGCATCGACGAACAACCTGCAGATGAAAGGCGTGAACGCCGCCGTGCTGATGGAGGGCAAGGCCGACATCGCCCGCGAAACCCAGGACATCAAGGTCGTGGTCGTGCCCGAGATCAATGCCGGCACCGCGTCGCTGGTGGCCACCGTGATCAACCCGGTCATCGGCATCGGCAGTTTCCTGGCGCAGATGGTGCTGCGCAACCCGCTGATCCGCGCGGCCACGCAGGAATTCCACATCGACGGCACCTGGGCCGACCCGCGCGTGACGCGGGTGGACCGCCGCACGGCGGGCGCGCCGGCCTCCACCGTGCCGCCCACTGCCACCACCACCCAGTGACGCCCGGGGAGCACACGCCATGAAAGTCGCAGCGCTGCAGATGGTCTCGGGCACCGGCCTGGACGCCAACCTGGAGGCAGCCCACGCGCTGCTGCGCGAGGCTGCGGCGGCTGGCGCCGAGCTGGCCGTGCTGCCCGAGTATTTCTGCCTGATGGGCCACCAGGACAGCGACAAGATCGCCGCGCGCGAAGCGTATGGCGACGGCGTGGTGCAGCGCTTTCTGGCCGGTGCCGCGCGCGAGCTCAAGCTGTGGGTGGCCGGCGGCACGCTGCCCCTGGCCACCACGGACGAACAGCGCGTGCGCAATACGCACCTGGTGTACTCGCCTGCGGGCGACTGCGTGGCGCGCTACGACAAGATCCACCTCTTCAGGTTTGACAACGGGCGCGAGCGCTACGACGAATCGCGCGTCATCGAAAGCGGCCAGGCGCCGGTGGCGTTCGAGCTGCCCTCGCGCGACGGCCACCGCTGGCGCGTGGGCCTGAGCGTGTGCTACGACCTGCGCTTTCCCGAGCTGTACCGCGCGCTGGCTGCCGACTTGCTGCTGGTGCCCAGCGCATTCACCTGGGTGACCGGCCAGGCGCACTGGGAGCTGCTGCTGCGCGCCCGCGCGGTGGAGAACCTGGCCTACGTGGCCGCGCCCGCGCAGGGCGGCGTGCACGAGAACGGCCGGCGCACCTGGGGCCATTCGATGATGGTGGAGCCCTGGGGCGGCGTGCTGGCCAGCCGCGATGAAGGCGCCGGCATGGTGCTGGCCGAACTGGATGCCGCGCGGCTGGCGCAGGTGCGCCTGCAGCTGCCCGCGCTGGACCACCGTGTGCTGTAGCCCGTCATGAGCGCCTTGTCCGTGCCCCGCCTGCCCCGGCCCCGGCTGTCCCCGCGGCTGCGCTGGTCGCTGTGGACCCTGATGGTGGTGCTGGTGGGCGCGCTGCTGGTCACGCTGGTGTGGCTGGCCGGGCGATACGAGGCCAGCCAGGTGCAAAGCAAGCTGGAACGCGACACATCCGACGCGGTCGCCGACGTGCGCAACGGCCTCACGCGCAACATCCAGACGCTGCAGGCGCTGCATGCGGCCAACCCGGGCACGCCGGCCTGGGCCGCCGAGGCTGCGCAGCTGCTGCGCAGCCACCGCGAATGGATGCGCATTGAATGGCGCGACGCGCGGCTGGCCACGCTGCTGTTTGCCGACACGCCCTACCGCCAGCCGGTGTTTGCCCGGCTGGGCCGCAGCAATGCCAGCGCCGACGTGGCCCAGGCCTGCAACAATGCGCGGCGCATCAGTGCACCGGCGTATTCGGCCAGCTATTTCGTGCCGCAGATCGACGGCCTGGGCGTGGAGGTGATGGAGCTGTGCATGCCCCAGGTGGTGGCCGGCGAAGTCACCGGCTACCTGGTGGCCACCTACTCTTTGCAGGAAATACTGACCGACATGGTGCCCAAGCCGCTGTCGCGCAGCCAGGACGTGTCGTTCACCGAGGCTGACGGCACACGTCTGGCACTGCATGGCTCGGCCCGGCGCGGCAGCCGCATCTTTACCGCGCAGCAGCTGGTGGACCTGCCGGGCAACACGCTGGTGCTGCGCATCGACAGCTGGCGTGGCGCGCCCGACCTGTTCCCCAATGTGCTCACGGCGCTGGTCACGGCGATGTCGATTGCGCTGGTGTCGGTGCTGGTCATGCTGGGCAAGGACACCCGCCGGCGCCTGCGCGCCGAGAGCGACCTGGCCGAAGCGCTGGCCTTTCGCAAGGCCATGGAGGACTCTCTGGTGACCGGCCTGCGTGCGCGCGACCTGCAGGGACGCATCACCTATGTGAACCCGGCGTTCTGCCAGATGGTGGGCTTTTCGGCCGAAGAGCTGCTCGGCCATGGCGTGCCGGCGCCCTACTGGCCGCCCGAGCTGGCCGACGAATACAACCAGCGCCAGGCGATCCGCCTGGCCGGCCAGCATGCGCCGCCGCGCGAGGGCTTTGAGTCGGTGTTCATGCGCAAGGACGGCTCGCGTTTTCCGGTGCTGATCATCGAGGCGCCGCTGATCAACGCGCATGGCGTGCAGACCGGCTGGATGAGCGCGTTCCTGGACGTGAGCGAACAGCGCCGCGTCGAGGAACTGTCTCGCGCCAGCCAGGACCGCCTGCAGGCCACCGCGCGCCTGGCCACCGTGGGCGAGATGGCGTCGCTGCTCAGCCACGAGCTGAACCAGCCGCTGGCGGCCATTGCCAGCTACGCCAACGGATCGATGAACCTGCTGCGCGAGGGGCCGCACACCATGGCCGACCTGGAGGTGGCCATGCGGCGCATTGCCGAGCAGGCCGAGCGCGCGGGCAAGGTGATCCGCAGCGTGCACGACTTCGTGCGCCGGCGCGACCAGGCGCGCGAAGCCGTGGCGCCGCGCGCGCTGCTGGACGCGATCATGCCGCTGGTCAGCCTGCAGGCCCGCAAGCTGTATGTTCGCGTGGAAACGCGCCTGCAGGATGGCCTGCCCGCCGTGCTGTGCGACCGCACCATGGTCGAGCAGGTGCTGCTGAACCTCACGCGCAATGCCATGCAGGCCATGGCGGCGGCGGGCACGGCGGACCGCGCCGTGCTGATCCAGGTGCGCCGCGCCGGCACCAGCGAGCACAGCGCCAAGGTATGGCTGGAGTTTTCGGTGGCCGACCACGGCCCCGGCATACCCCATGAAGTGGCGCAGCAGCTGTTCACGCCGTTTTTCACCACCAAGGCAGAGGGCATGGGCCTGGGCCTGAGCCTGTGCCGCACGGTGGTGGAGCAGCATGGGGGATTCCTCGGGTTCGAGCCCAACCTGCCGCAAGGTACGATTTTCAGATTCACCCTGCCCGCTGACAGCGGCCCTGCCTGATGCAACCTGTACTGAATGCCACCGTGTTCATCGTGGACGACGACGCCGGCGTGCGCGATGCGCTGGCCTGGCTGCTGCGCTCGCGCCATTTGCCCAGCGAGGTGTTTGCCAGCGGCGAGGACTTTGACCGCTTCCTGGCTGAAGGCTTTGTGCCGCGCGACCCCTGCTGCCTGCTGCTGGACGTGCGCATGCCCGGCATGAGCGGGCTGGCGCTGTTTGAATCCATCGTGGCGCGCGGCCTGGCCGACAGCCTGCCCGTGATCTTCCTGACCGGCCATGGCGACGTGCCCACCGCGGTGGACGCCGTCAAGCGCGGCGCGTTTGATTTTTGCGAGAAGCCCTTTTCCGACAATGCGCTGGTGGACCGCATCGAGCAGGCCATTGCGCAGTCCGCCCGCACGCTGGACGCGCGCCGCCAGAGCCGCCAGCTGCAAAGCCGCCTGCAGGACCTGACCGAGCGCGAGCGCGACGTGATGCGGCTGGTGGTGGAGGGACTGCCCAACAAGCTGATCGCGGACCAGCTGGACATCAGCGTACGGACGGTGGAGGTGCACCGGGCGCGGGTGTTTGACAAGATGGAGGTGAAGTCTGCGGTGGAGTTGGCGAATTTGATGCGCAGCCTCTAGCTTTTGTTGTTGTTCTGCAGCGGGGCTGCACCGCTGTTTTCCCCCACTCATCCCCCCCGCCCCTTCTCTGCCCCCGCCGGGGCAGAGAAGGGGAGCCTGGATCTGATCTCGTCGCGCCGGACGCGGGCTACTCAAGTGAAGCTGCGTTGCGCCATGGCACGCCACGGCGCATGCCTGCGGTTGGGGCTGTGGCTGACAGGCCGGTCCGTCACAGCTGACCGCTTCGCGTGCCGGACGGGCAGGCGCAGCCGCTCGCGGGGGCGTGCTGCCATGCAGCCACGGCCCCAACTGGTGATGCTGGCCGTGGCGCGCAGGGGTGTATCGCAGCGGTTCCCTGTAGTTCGTCGCCGGAGTGCGTTGCCAAATCAGGGCTCCCCCTCTCTGCCCCGGCGGGGGCAGAGAGGGGGCTGGGGGGGAGAGTGGGGGGAAAGAGAGGTGTGGCCCCGCCACAAAATCAAAGAAGAAGCTACTTCTTCTTTGAATCTTCTTCGGAAGTGGGGGTGGAAAGCTCCCCCTTCTTCCGCCCAGAAAACATCGTCCACCAAACAATACCCACCAGCAACACCAACGCCAGCAGCGCTTCAAGCAGAATCAGACCCATGAACGGTTTTCCCTGGTTGGTTGCAACGGTGCTGATTGTAGGAACGCTGGCCGGTTGCGGCAGCGCGCCGCCCTTGCCGGCCGACCCGGCGCCCCCGCAAGCACCCCCGGCCAGCGCCCCGGCCCTGCCTCCTGATGACGGCGCTGCGCTCCCGCCCGCAATCCAGCAAGCCAAAAGCCGCTGGGTGCCGGTGCGCTGGGCCGACCTGCCCGGTTTCAACGACGACCCGCTGCACGAAGCCTGGAACGCCTGGCTCAAAAGCTGCGAACGCCCGGGGCCGGCGTTCGCGCCGCTGTGTGCCGAGGTGCGGCGCCTGAGCATTGCGGGTGACGCCGAGCAGCGCGCCTGGCTGCAGCAGCGGCTGCAGCCGTATCGGGTGGAGCCGCTGGCCGGTGCCGTGGCAGCTGCGCATGAAGGATTGCTGACCGGTTACTACGAGCCACTGCTGGACGCCACGCGCGAACTCACGGCTGGCAACAATGTGCCGCTGTACCGCCCGCCGGCCACGCTGGGCGCGCGCAAGCCCTGGTACACGCGCCAGGAGATGGAGACGTTGCCCGAGGCCCGCGCTGCGCTGCGCGGGCGCGAGATTGCGTACCTGGCCGACCCGCTGGACGCCCTGGTGCTGCAGATCCAGGGGTCGGGGCGCATCCGCATCACCGAGCCGGACGGTTCCCAGCGCCTGGTGCGCCTGGCCTTTGCGGCTAGCAACGACCAGCCCTACCGCAGCGTGGGCGGCTGGCTGTTGCAGCAAGGCCTGATCCGCGATGCGTCGTGGCCCGGCATCAAGGCCTGGACGCGGCAGAACCCGCAGCGCGTGAATGAAATGCTGTGGAGCAACCCGCGCACCGTGTTCTTTCGCGAGGAGCCCCTGAGCGACCTGGACGCCGGCTTTGGCCCGCGCGGCGCGCAGGGTGTGGCGCTGACGCCGGGCCGCTCGATCGCGGTGGACCGTGAAAGCATCCCCTACGGCACGCCGGTGTGGCTGGCCTCTGCCGGGCCGTCCATCCAGCTGCAGCGCCTGGTGCTGGCGCAGGACACGGGCAGCGCCATCGTGGGCGCGGTGCGGGCCGACTACTTCGCCGGCTGGGGCCCGCAGGCGGGCGAGCTGGCCGGGCGCCTGAAGCAGCCGCTGCGGCTGTGGGTGCTGTGGCCCAAATGAGGGTCGAGGTGAACTCATGACGACACGCCTTGTCCCGTTGCTGGCCGCTGTCGCCGCCCTGGCAGGCTGTGCGGGCAACGCGACCGCACCCGCCGTGCCGGTCTACCACTGTGAGCATGGCATCACCTTCACCGCGCGTTTCATTGACGACACCGCCATCCTGGACGGCGCGCGCGGACGCGACGTGCTGTACCGCGACGCGGGGGGCACCTCACCCACGCATGTGTTCTACAGCAACCCGCGCATGAAAGCCGAGTTTGGCCTGGGGGCCACGGGCCGCGAGGCCATCGTGCGCTACCCGCTGCTGCCGCTGGCCGCGCGCTGCGCGCGCGACTGAAACCCTACCCAGCGCTTTCACAAATCCGTCACGGCAATGCCATGCTGGTGTCACGCGGGCTGCCTAGCCTCGCGGGTTGAGTTTCAACACCGTCCCCGAAAGGCACCCCCGATGAACGCGATGACAAAGCCCGAGCAGCAGGCTGTGCAAGGCCATGACAGCGAAGACTTCAACACCAGCAACAACCCGTCGATCTGCGATGTGATCGAGGCGCGGCTGAGCCGCCGCAGCCTGTTCAAGGCCGGCTTCGGCACCGCCGGCACGGCCGTGCTGGGCAGCGTGGCGCTCACCGCCTGCGGTGGCGGCAGCGACGCTGCGCCGCTGCCTGCGGCGCCCGTGGACACCAGCATCAAGCTGAGCTTCCCGGCCGTGGCCAAGAGCACGGCGGATGTGGTGAGCGTGCCTGCGGGTTACACCGCCACGGTGCTGTACGCCCTGGGCGATCCACTGACCGCCGCCACGCCCGACTTCAGGAACGACGGCAGTGACACCGACTACGACAACCGCGCGGGCGACCACCACGACGGCATGGAATACTTCGGCCTGAACGCTGCGGGCACCGGCCGCGACGCCAATGGGTCGGAGCGCGGCCTGCTTGCCATGAACCACGAGGCCCTGACCGACCAGTTCCTGCATGTGGCCGGCGTCACCGCCAACCCGCGCCCCGCCGCCGAAGCCGACAAGGAAATCCCCGCACACGGCCTGTCCGTGATCGAAGTGCGCAAGACGGCAGGCCGCTTCACCTACGACAAGGCGTCGGCGTACAACCGCCGCGTGACGCCGCTCACGCCCATGCAGATCAACGGCGTGGCGCGCGGCCATGCGCTGATGAAGACGAAGTTCTCTACCTCGGGCGTGGAAGCCCGCGGCACCATCAACAACTGCGGCACCGGCTACACGCCCTGGGGCACCTTCCTGACCGGTGAAGAAAACTGGGCCGGCTATTTCACCCGCAGCGCAACGGATGACGCCGCGCGCGGCGGTGCCACTGCCAAGAGCGTGGTGTCGCTCAACCGCAATGGCCGCGCCCAGGGCGCCGCCAGCCGCCACGGCTGGGAGACCGCCGGCACGGCCGACAAGTACGCGCGCTGGAACATCAGCCAGACGGGTACCTCCGCCGACGGCACTGATGACTACCGCAACGAACTCAACACCTTCGGCTACATCGTCGAGATGGACCCCTACGACAAGAACCAGGCGTTGCGCAAGCGCACCTCGCTGGGCCGCTTCGCGCACGAGAGCGCGGCGTTCGGCAAGCCGGTGGCCGGCAAGCCGCTGGCGGTGTACCAGGGTGACGATTCGCGCGGCGAATACATCTACAAGTTCGTGTCCACCGCCAACTGGGACGCCGCCGATGCGAACCCGGCCAACCGCATCACCACCGGCGACAAGTACCTGGACAGCGGCAAGCTCTATGTGGCGAAGTTCAACGCCGATGGCACGGGCCAGTGGATCGAGCTGAGCATGGCCACCGCCGCCGTTGCCAACTACGCCACCTACCGCTTTGCCGACAACGGCGACGTGGCCATCAATTCGCGCCTGGCCGGCGACGCGGTGGGCGCCACCAAGATGGACCGCCCCGAATGGTGCGCGGTGCACCCCACCACCGGCGAGATCTACTACGCCCTGACCAACAACAGCAACCGCAAGGTCGAGCCGTCGGGTTCCTCCCAGCAGCTGGTGGATGCCGCCAACCCGCGCGCCTACACCGACGCGCCGACGGCCGCGACCGCCCCCGGCAACATCAACGGCCACATCATCCGCATGAAGGAAGCCGGCGGCGAGAACGCCGCCACCACCTTCACCTGGGACGTGTACCTGTTCGGCGCGGAAGCCGGCGCCAGCCTGACGCAGGTGAACCTGTCGGCCCTGACGGCCGACCAGGACTTCTCCAGCCCCGACGGCCTGTGGTTCAGCCCCAAAACCGGCCTGTGCTTCATACAGACTGACGACGGGGCCTACACCGACGCCACCAACTGCATGATGCTGGTGGGCGTGCCCGGCCAGGTGGGCGACGGCGCCACCACCACGCTGAGCTACACCAAGGCCGACGGCAGCAAGCTGGACGTGGCCACGCGCGTGGGCGCCAAGCCGGCGCCCGACAAGCTGCGCCGCTTCCTGGTCGGCCCCAAGGACTGCGAGATCACCGGCATCACCGAAACGCCGGACGGCAAGACGGTGTTCGTGAACATCCAGCACCCGGGCGAGACCATCACCAAGGCCAATGTGGCTGACCCCACCAAGTACCTGAGCCACTGGCCGGGCAACGCCGGCTACGGCGCGGGTGGCGCCAACGCGCGTCCGCGCTCGGCCACCATCGTGATCACGAAGAACGACGGCGGCCTGGTCGGTGCCTGATTGATCGAAAAACCAGAAGTCTGAGCTCCCGGTTCAACCGGTTGCCCGGCCCCTGAGGGGGGTCGGGCATTTTTGCTTTGGGGGCCGGTCAATGCCGGCGCGGCCGGCGCACCCAGGCCAGCGCGGCGGCCGCCAGCGCCAGCCAGGTCAGGCTGGTGTCGCCGCCGCGGCGCTCTGGTGGGCCGGCGGAGCAGCCGCCGCCCGACTCGGGCGGCACGGCGGCGGGAGCGGGGATCGTGGGGGCGCCGCTGGCCGATGCACCCTGGACCGCAAGCGACTGCGGGTTGCCGCCGTCCCCCCGCACCTGCAGCGTGGCCCGTGCCAGCGGCAACAGGCTGGCGGTGTAGGCCACCACCATGCTGCAGGCGGTGCCGGCCTGCAGCACCGCACCGGCGTCGCAACCGGACTCGCGCCGGAACTGGCTGGCCTGCGGCCCCACGAAGGTGGCCTGCCCCAGCACCACGGGCATCACGCCCGTGTTGTCCAGCACCAGGGTCTGGCGTTGCACGCTGTCGGGCGCGCCGGCGCCAAAGGCGGCGGGCGCCGCGTCGCCGCGCCAGCGCAGCCTGCCGATCGGGCCGCTGGTGCCGTAGCCCAGCGCACCGATCCACTGGGTCTGCAAGGGTGTTTGCACCCGCAGCGCCGCGCGGTGCAGACCGGTGGCCGGGGGTGTCAGCGTGGCGCGGATGTCGCAGCCCGATTGCGCGGGCAGCAGGGCCGGGCAGTTGTGGGTGACGGCCAGCGCGGGGCTGGACGCGGTGATGCCGGTGACCGGCAGGGCGGCCGTGGCCGACGGGTTTTCCAGCCGCATCGTCTGGCTTGGGGCGCTTTCGCCTGGCGGGATCAGGCCAAATTCCAGCGTGAGGGGCCACACGCGCAGCGCCGACGCCGCGTCGTTCAGGCGCGTCACCGTGCCCAGAAAGGCGGTGAGGTCCGCGATCTCGCCGTCCGACAGCCGCGAGCGCAGGAAGCCCATCGCGCTCACTGTGTTGAGCACGCGCGTCAGCGCGGCCGGGTTGTCTGCGGCGCGCAGGATGTTGTTGTGGTTCTGGCCCGGATCAGGGCCGTGGCAGGACACGCAGCTGCGGGTGTCCGAGGGCAGGCGCATGTACAGCAGCGCGCCGTTGGCCGCATCCTGCGCGGCCACGCCGCCCGCCGCAGCGGCCGCGAGGGCCGCCAGAAACCATTGCGCGTGCAGGCGCGGATACCGGGGCATGGGCAACTCCTTCGCAGACCGCCGGCAACCAGTGTTGCGGCGCGACTTGAAGGTTTTGTGACAACCCCGTGATTCAGCTGCGCGCGGGTGGCCCCAAATGCGCCAGCGGCAGGCTGCTGCTGGCCTTGACCTCGCCCAGCGAAAAGCTGGTGTGCAGGTCCTTCACATTGGGCAGGTTGATCAGCACCTGACGTGCAAACTGCGAAAAGCTGTCCAGGTCGCGGCTGACCACCTGCAACTCGAACGTGCCCGCGCCGCTGATGTAGTGGCACGACACGATCTCGGGGATCTTGCGGATGGCTTCTTCCATTTCGCGGGTCAGCTCGCCGGTGTTGCGGTTGGCGTCCAGCCGCACAAAGGCCAGCACGCCCAGGCCGATCTTGTGGCGGTCGATCTCGGCGCGGTAGCCCTTGATGAAGCCGGACTCCTCCAGCGCGCGCACGCGGCGCCA
>JBEIPU010000118.1:0-13056 GCA_040376925.1 Caenimonas sp.
CTTCCTGCTACGTTGGCCCGAAGCCCGTCGCGGTGGGGCGGCGCTTTCGCCACCGATCAAGAGCCCGGGCGCGAAGCGCGCAGGACCGGCGCACGGGTGATGGTGAAAGGGCGAGGTATCAAACGCCGGGCCGAGCACTGCAGCGGCTCACCCCGAAGGGGGCCGGGCTCTGGTGGCGAAAGCGCCGCCCCGCCGCGACGGGCGCATACCCCGGAGAAACGACCCCGGAGGAGCCGGGGATAGTGTTGGCAGGCCCTAGACAGCAGCGGTACGCGCCAGCGCCTTGCCCACCTCGTTGGCGCCCTGCGCGCTGCCGCTTTGGGGCACCACCTCGCCCGTGCGGTCGGTCACCTCGGCCAGGCGCGCGGCCAGCTCGCCTGGCACATGGTCGCCGGTGCCGATGTGCACGCCTTGGGTCAGCGTGATATGCGCCGCCTCAAACGTGCCGGCGCCCGCGCACAGCACGGTGCGCGTGGGCGCGGCCTCGCTGGCCATGACCAGCATGGCGGGCACCACAGCGGCCGGGTCCAGCGCGCGCAACACGTCCTCGGGCATCAGGCCTTCGGTCATGCGGGTGGCGGCGGTGGGGGCCAGGCAGTTGACGCGGATGTTGTTCTTCTCGCCCTCAATCGACAGCGTCTGCATCAGCCCCACCAGCGCCATCTTGGCCGCGCCATAGTTGGCCTGGCCAAAATTGCCATACAGGCCGCTGGACGAGGTTGTCATGACGATGCGGCCGTACTTCTGCGCCGCCATCACCGGCCACACGGCCTTGGTGCAATGCACCGCGCCCATCACGTGCACGTCCATCACCAGGCGGAAGTCGGCGATGTCCATCTTGGCGAAGCTCTTGTCGCGCAGGATGCCGGCGTTGTTGACCAGTATGTCCACCCGGCCCCAGGCGTCCACCGCCTGCTGCACCATGGCCTGCACCGCGGCAAAGTCGGTGACCGACGCGCCGTTGGCCAGCGCCTCGCCACCGGCCGCGCGGATCTCGTCCACCACGGCCTGTGCGGCGCTGACCGAGCCGCCCGAGCCGTCCACCGCGCCGCCCAGGTCATTGACCAGCACCCTGGCGCCGCTGCGCGCCAGCGCCAGTGCATGCTGCTTGCCCAGGCCGCCGCCTGCGCCCGTGACGATGGCCACGCGGCCCTTGAAATCAATGCTCATCTGTCTCGTCCTGTTGTGTCATGTGGGTGATGGGGCCGCCGCGCGCAAGCTGGTACGCTGGCGGCAGCCCGCGCAACTGTACTGGACGGCGCCGCCCGATGCTGAAGCGAAGGTGACTCCCGCACCCCATGCCCACCGACCCTGCCCCCACCCCCGCCCAGCCCCCCAGCCTGCCGCGCGCCGCCGCCACCGTGGTGCTGCTGCGCGACGCACCTGCCGGCCTGCAAGTGCTGCTGCTGCGCCGCCACGGCCAGGCCGCTGTGCTGGGCGGCGCCCATGTGTTCCCCGGCGGCAAGGTGGATGCGGCGGACGCTGCCCTGGACACGCCACAGCACCTGGACCAGCCACCCACCGCGCTGCACGCCAGCCTGGGCGAGCCTGAACTGGCCGTATCAGCTGCCTGTGCTTTGTATGTGGCCGCCGTACGCGAGGCGTTTGAAGAATGCGGCGTGCTGATGGTGCAAGGCACGCCGCAGCTGCAGCCCGGCGACCAAGCGCTGCCCTTCAACAACATGCTGGCCCAGCACCAACTGCGCCTGGCCACGCGGGACATGGCCCCCTGGTCACGCTGGATCACGCCGGTGGTGCCGTCGATGAACAACATGGCAAACAGCCGCTTTGACACCCGTTTTTTCGTCGCCGTGCTGCCCGCCGGCCAGACCGCCGTGCACGACGGGCACGAGAACACCGAAAGCGTGTGGCTGGCCCCGCGCGAGGCGTTGCAGCGCTACTGGGACGGCACCATTACCCTCGCGCCGCCGCAGATCATGAGCCTGGCCCACCTGGGCCGCCATGCAGACACGGCCAGCGTGCTGCATGCGGCACGCAGCACACGCCCCCCGGTGATCCAGCCCGAGCCCCTCCAGATCGACGGCATGCGGGCGGTGTGCTACCCCGGGGACGCGAGCCACCCGGTGCGCGAACGCGCATTGCCCGGGCCGACGCGGCTGGTGTGGCGCAACGAGCGCTTTGAGCCAGTGGACGGATTGGCGGCGCTGCTGGGTTAACAGGCGGCCACAAGGCCGGTCAACCCCGCGCGCCCCGAGTCTGTCATTGCGGGCTTGACCCGCAATCCATGCCACCACCGAAGCTGGCGTCACGCCACCCTATGGGTCGGCGCGACGAACGAGGGCCTGAAGAAAACGCGATTCCCGAATGATTGTCCCTGGATCACGCACAGGGTGTGGCCTATATCTTCATAGCGCTGCCGCTTGTAGAACGCAAGCGCCCGTGCGTTGTGCTCCCAGGCCGTCAACCAGACGCCGGCCGCGCCGGCCTGGCTGGCGCAGCGTTCAACCGACTGAAGGAGCGTTCGGCCAACACCGGCACCCTGAGCCTGAGGCTGAACATACAAGCGAACCAGCTCCGAGCCGCTGACACCCGGGATGGGGGACGGCGCGCTGTCGCGCAGTACCTCGGCAAAGCCCACCAGCCCGGGGCCCTGCACGGCAAGGTAAAAGACCCTTGCGTCCTGACCCAACCGCTGCGCAAATACATCCTGGCCGTACTCGGCGAATGCCTCATGAGCCAGGTCTGGACGAACACCCTCGGTGGCATACGTGTCGAGGAAGACCTGTATGGCAAGGGCCGAAATCGTTTCGGCATCTGCAACCGTACCGATGCGGATGGAGGGGGCTGGGGTGATCACGATTATTGCGGGTCAAGCCCACAATGACAGCAGGAGATCAATGCGCGGCCAGCAGGCCGCTGATCTCGCCGCTCTCCGGCAACACATACACCACCGCATGCCGCCGCCCGATCAGCGGGTCCACCACGCTTTCATAGAACGCCACGGGCACCACCACGCAGCCCAGCGTGATGCGGTTGTCGTCGGGGGTGGGGCTGGCCAGGCGCTGTTCGCGGCGCTCCTGCTCGGGCGCGGGGCGCATGCGGTGGATGGCGAAGGCCGATGCGTAGTCCACCCACACCACGCGTTCGCCCTTCAGGTTGCGCCCGGGCTCCGAGATGAAGCGGCCCGCAGGTGTTGTGCGGTCCTGCAGGCTCAGGCCGGTCTGCACGCGCTGGGCCACGCCGGGCTCACTGCCGTCGCCGGGCGTCAGGCCCAGCAGCGCGGGCGATGCGCCCAGAAGTTTGCCGTTGCCGTCAAACACGCTCAGCGTGGCGCCGCGCTTGTCCACAATGGCAAAGGGCGCGCCGCCGTGGTCGCCGGCGTCTGTCACCCAGCGCGCCAGCTGGCGCACGACCGCGTCCTGTGCCGCGGCACAGCCACCCACCAGCGCCAGGCCCGCAAGCATGGCGCGCACCCATTGCAAGGAACGCATATGTCCGAATCCCCAGATGTCCTGCGGGCCATGCTAGGGACGGTGCCTGCGTTTGGCAACGATTGATACATCTTGGACACGTGGTGGTGTGCGGGTGTGACTTATTTCCTGCAACAGCGGGCGCAAAAAAGCCGGGCAGGGCCCGGCTCCTTTGTGGGGGCGCTCACCGCTTAGTTGCGGTCGGCCTGGGCGTCACGCTCCACCGGGGTGTTGGTCAGCGTGTCGTTGGAGGCAGCGGGTGCCGTGGCGCCGGTCACGGGCGTCTGGGTGTTGCTCATGCTCGAGCCGCCGGGCGTGCCGGTGGTGCCCATGGGCGTTTCCTGCGAGCTTTGCTGGCCCGATGCCGTGGGCGCGTTCGGGCCCGTGGTGGGCGGGCTGCTTTGGGCAATGGCGAGGCCGCCGCCGGCAAAGGCAACAGCGATGGCACCGGCGATCAGGCCCTGGGTCAGTTTGGTCTTGGCAGTCATGTTCAATCTCCTGTGGTGATGGCGTTTCGCCATCGGGGTTGAGGAAGTGACCGGCGTTGTTTCCGGCTGAGTTCAGGTTAATGGTCTCGCAAAAGCGCGAGGTCGGTTTGCAACGACAGGTGCTGTCAGCCCCCGGCCTACAGCGCGAACACATCACCAAGGGGCTTGGTCTCGGGCAGCACATACACAATGCCGTAGCGTTTGTCGAATGCGGGCTGCAGCACGCCCTCATAGAACGCCACCGGCACATTGACGCAGCCGTACGAGATGCGGTTGTCTTCGATCGTGGGCGTGGCCAGGCGCTCCAGGCGGCGCTCTTTGGGGTCGGTCACGCGCACGCGGTGCATCGATACCGCCGCGTCATAGTCCACCCACACCACGTCCTCGCCCAGCGTGTTGCGGCCCGGTTCGGCCACAAAGCGGCCCGCGGGCGTGGTGCGTTCATGCGGCTGCACCTGGTCGATGGGACGCTGGCCGATGCCAGGCACGGTGTCGTCGCCCGGCGCATAGCCCAGCAGCACGGGCGATGCGCCGCGCAGCCGAGCGTCGGGGCCAAAGACAAACACCTTGGCGTTCTTCTTGTCCAGGATGACAAAGTGAAGTCGCTGGTGGTCGCCGGTGCGGGCGACCCACTGCGCCACGCGGCGCGCGTCGTCAGACGCTTCTTCTCCGGCAAAGTCGGCAGCCACCGGCTGCCAGGGCGCGGGCTGGGTCACGGCGGGCTGGGTGGGCCACAGGCTTTTGCCGGTCACGGCCAGCAGCGCCGCCAGCGCCGCCGTGCCGATCAGCACACCGGCCAGCACGGCCGTCAGGACGGATTTGGTTTGGGGCGTGAGAAGGGTCATCTCCCAAGCGTAGGCAACGCGCCGCGGCCCGACGGTGGGAACGCCGCGCCAGCCGCTGTAGGACGGCGGCGCACCCTGCAGGCCCTACACCCCCTGCGCAACCGCGGCAAGGTGTGCGCTACCAATGGCGCCATGGCGCACAGGTTGATAAGCTTGCTTATCAATAAGAATGTACTGCGAAGGGTTGACCATGACTGCACCCCACGAACCCGGCACCGGCGGCGCGCCGGTGCGCCGGTTCAAGGACCCGGCGTACCAGCCGCAGGCGGCCACGCTGGGCGAGCTGCGCGAGCGCATTGACGCGCTGGACGCGCAGATCGTCGCCCTGATGGCGCAGCGCGCGCTGTGCGTGCGCGACGCCACGCGCTTCAAGCTGGATGAATTCCAGGTGGCCGCACCGGCCCGCCAGGCCCAGGTATTTGCGCGGGTGCGCGCGCTGGCGGCCGGCCATGAAGACAGTTTTCCCGGGCTGAGCGACATTGTCGAATCAGCCTATCGCGCGCTGGTCGCCGGCTTCATTGCCGGCGAGGGGCGTTTCTTTCACGACACCGAAAGGCTCACACCATGACCCGCACACCTTCATTCATTTCACGCCGCCTGCTGGCCCGGGCGGCCGCCGCGCTGGCCGTCACGGCCTGCACCGCCGCGGGTACCGCGGCCTGGGCACAGGGCGCATGGCCCAACAAGCCCATCCGCGTGGTGGTGCCCTATGGCGCGGGCTCGTCGCCCGACGTGATCATGCGCATCGTGGCCGAGCGGCTGGCGCCGCGCCTGGGCCAGCCCGTGGTGGTGGAAAACCGCGCCGGTGGCGGTGGCAACAACGGCACCGGCGCCGTGGCCAAGATGCCGGGCGACGGCTACAGCTACGTCATCAGCACCAACGGCCCGCTGGTCTACAACACCCAGATCTACAGCAAGCTGGGCTACGACCCGTTCACCGAGCTGCGCCCGGTGGTGCTGGCCGGCGCGCAGGCCAACGTGTGCGCGGTGCGTACCGATTCAGGCATCAACAACCTGCGCGATCTGGTGGACAGCATGAAGAAGAACCCCGGCAAGTTCAACTTCTCGTCCACCGGCGTGGGCAGCCTGTCGCAGCTGGGCGTGGAGCTGCTCAAGGTCAAGACCGATACCTTCGCGGTGCACATCCCCTATGCGTCGTCACCGCTGGCCATCCTGGCCATCCTGCAGGGTGATGTGCAGTTTGCATGTGTGCCCGCCGTGGCCGTGATCCCGCAGGTCAAGGCCGGCAAGCTGCGCCCGCTGGCGGTGTCCACCGCCAAACGCAGCGAGCTCACACCCGACATTCCCACCATGAAGGAAGCCGGCCTGCCCGAGATTGAGAACATGGCCTGGATGGCCGTGATGGCGCCGGCCAGCACGCCCACCGACATCGTGCAGCGCATGAACCAGGAGATCAACGCCGTCCTGGCCATGCCCGACGTCAAGCAGCGGCTGCACGCCCAGTACATGGAGCCCGTGGGCGGCTCGGTGCAGGACCTGCAGAACTTCATGCAGCAGGAGCTGCGCGTGATGACGCCCATCATCAAACGCACGGGCCTGCGCATCGACTGAGTTTCTTGAAGATCACCCTCACCCACCAGCGCCGTCCCGCCCGCACCGCCGAGGTGGACGCGGCGCTGGCGCGCCTGGACACATCACCGGGCATGTACCTGGGCGTGGACGCCGGCATTGCGGGGCTGCACCCGCTGCAGGCCACGCTGGTGGACCAGCCCGCGCTGGTGCTGACCGTGTACGCCGATGGCGTGCAGGCGGCAGCGCACACCGCGCTGGGCACCGCACTGCTGGCGCACCCGGCGCTGGCGGGCTGGGCTGCATCGGCCCAGCCGGGCCGGGGTGCGCCGCTGGCGTCGCTGCGCGCGCTGCTGCAGGCGTTTGAGTCCTCACCCGACGTCTTGCTGCAAGGCGCGCTGCGCTTTGACGCGCATGTGCTGGGCGGCTGCGCCCAGGCCGTGCCTGCGGGCGCGCTGGGCGTGCTGTTTCTGGCGCAAAGCCTGTGGCAGCGCGATGCGGCCGGCCAATGGACGCACGTGACGCTGTCGCTGGACGGCGTGGCGCCTGCGCAGGACGATGGGTACACCCACCCGGTGGCCCCGCCCGGCGCCACGGTGCCCGACCCGCAGGACGACTACCCCCCCGGCGGCCATGCCCAGATGGTGGCGCGCGCGCTGGTGCACCTGCGCGAGCAGGCGCTGGTGTCGCTCACGCTGAGCCAGAGCTTTCGCCGCCGCTGCACGGCGCAGCCGGCCGCGGCCTTTGCCCGGCTGCGCCGCGTGAATCCGGCGCCGGCCATGTTCTTTTTGAACGACGGCGCGGGCGACCGGCTGTTTGGCGCGTCGCCCGACCTGCAGCTGGTGGTGCAGGGCCGCACGGTGCAGGCGCTGCCGGTGTGCGGCACGGTGGCGCGCGGCACGGGCCCGGTGGGCGAGGCGGAATCCTTCCGCGTGCTGGTCAATGAAGACACCGACGCGGCGTCGCTGGCCGTGTGCAGCGACGCACTGCGCTGCGACCTGGCGCCGCTGTGCGAGCCCGGCACGCTGCACCTGCGCGAGCGCCGCCGCCAGATGTCGCTGGCCACCGTGGTGCACACCGTGGACCGGCTGCAGGGCACGCTGCGCGAAGGCGTGGACGCCTGGGACGCAATCGCCGCCACCACCGCGCCCGCCATGGTCACCGGCACGCCGCGCGGCCCCGCGCTGGCCGCCATTGCCCAGCTGGAGGCCGCGCCGCGCGGCTGGTATGGCGGCCTGGCGGTGCAAGTGCGTGCCGACGGCAGCGCGCTGGCCGGCACCATCCTGCGTGCGGCCGTGCTGCGCGCCGGCGTGGCCGAGGTACGCACGGGCGGCGACCTGCTGGCCGATTCGGTGCCCGCGCGGGAGGAGCAGGAGTCGCGCCTGAAGGCCATTTCGCTGTGGCGCGCGCTGGGGCTGGAGGACGCGCCCGCGGCCGCCGTCACCGCAACCCCACCCGTCCTGACCACGGCGCTGCCCGCGGCCGTGAGCCTGGAAGATTCTCTGGACCCGTTTGGCGCGGCCCTGCGCGACACGCTGCTGGGACTGGGCCTGCGCGTGGAGCCTGGCGCGCTGCCCGCCGTGCGCGCCGGCCATGCGGCCCATGGCGCGCACGACCGGCAGGTGGTGGCCGTGGGCGATTCAGCGCTGCGCCTGCTGGCGCTGGCCGGCTGCGATGTGGTGCGCATCACGCCCGAGCACGGCCGCCTGGTGCACTGCACGCCCGCCACGCCGCACGCCTGGCCGGGCGCCGCGCCGTTCACCGCCGCGCGCTATGCCACGCTGGCCCTGGCGCCCGGCGCTGCCCTGCCCGACGGCTGGCAGGTGTGGGCGCACGACGCCACCGGCGCGCCGGTGCTGCTGGTGCATGCGCCCAGGCGGCTGGCCTGCCTGCTGGTGCGGCCCGATTCATTGCTGGCCGGCGACGGCGCGCGCGCCGCGCTGGCCGCGGCGCTGGCATTTTGCGCGGGGGCGGCGGATGCGCCATGATGTCGCCATGCCGCTGACCCGCCGCCTGCTTGCCGCCCTGCTCGCCACAGCCGCCCTGGCCGCCGCGCCAGGGCTGCGCGCCGCGCCGCTGTCTGACGCTGACGCCGCGGGCGTGCGCGCCACGGTGCAGGGCCAGCTCGATGCGTTTGCCGCCGACGATGCGGCCCGGGCGTTTTCATTTGCCGCGGCCAATGTGCGCCAGCGCATGGGCACGGCCGAGCGGTTCATGGCCATGGTGCGGGCGGGCTACCCGGTGGTGTACCGGCCCGCGAGCGTCGCCTATCTGGTGCCGCAGCAGCTGGCCGACGGCACGGTGGTGCAGCGCACCCAGATGACCGACGCGCGCGGCGAGGGCTGGCTGGCCGTCTACACCCTGGTGCGGCAAAAGGACAGGTCGTGGCGGATATCGGGCTGCGAGGTGCAGCCGGCCAAAGGCCGGGTCACCTGAGCAGGCCCGGTCAGTACAGCCAGACCAGCAGCCCGGCAGCCACCGCCGCCAGAGACACACCGCTGACCATGCCCCAGCGCGGCCATGCGGCGCGGCGGCGCTGGCGTGCGTCGTCCATGGCCAGCCAGTCGCTGATAACGCGTTCGCTGTGCGGGCTCATGCAGCCAGACAGCAGGGCGATCTCTACCTCGCGCCGGCCGCGGCGGCGGGCGTAATGCTCAACGTCGGCCAGGCTGGTGAAGATGTCGCGGGTGTCGGAGAAATCAGCAACGGTGTCCATGGCTGCGCATTGGACCTGAAACCCGCCGGGCCGGGTGTATCCGAGTGTGAAACGCCCTGCGCTGTCAGATCACCGTCAGCCGCCACAGCGACGTGACCTCGGCCGCGCGCGCCGCATGCAGCGCGTCGCTGGCGTCCGCGGCCTTGGGGTGACGCGGGCGCATGTCGGTACGGCCCGATACCTTGAGCCCCGCCTCCGCGATCCAGCCCAACAGTTGGTCACGAGTGCGCAGGCCCAGGTGTTCGGCCAGGTCCGACAGGATCAGCCAGCCCTCACCACCGGGCGCCAGGTGCGCGGCCAGCCCGCCCAGAAAGCCGCGCAGCATGCGGCTGCCTTCGTCGTACACCGCATGCTCGATCGGCGATGCGGGCCGCGCGGGCACCCAGGGCGGGTTGCACACCACCAGCGGCGCCTGGCCGGGCGGGAACAGATCGGCCTGCAGCACCTCCACCACGCCGCCCAGCTGCAGCCGCGCCAGGTTGTCGCGGGCGCAGGCCAGCGCGCGCGGGTCGCAGTCGGTGGCCAGCACGCGCTGCACGCCGCGGCGCGCCAGCAGCGCAGCCAGCACGCCGGTGCCGGTGCCGATGTCGAATGCCAGGCTGGTGGCCAGCGCGGTGGACGGCAGCGGCGCCTGGGCCACCAGGTCCAGGTATTCGCCGCGCACCGGCGAGAACACGCCGTAGTGCGGGTGGATGCTGGCGCCCAGAGCCGCAATGGGCACACCTTTTTTGCGCCATTCGTGCGCGCCCACCAGGCCCTGCAGCTCGCGCAGCGACACCACGCTGTCGCCATTCGCGCTCTCGGGCGGGCCCCAGGCCTCGGTGCAGGGCTGGCGCACATCGGGCGCGCGGCGCAAAGGGATGGCGTAGCCCCCGTCCAGCAGGACCAGCACCGCGGCCAGCACGCGGGCGCGCTGCGCCTGGGCCTGGCGGTGCAGGTGAAAGGCCTGCGCCAGCGCTGTATCAGCCGGTACCGGCTTCGCCTTGCGCGGCTTGCGGTCCACCCGGCGGGCCAGCGCGGCCAGCAGCTGGCGCGCATTGTGGAAATCGCCGCGCCACAACAGCGCCGTGCCTTCGCAGGCCAGGCGGTAGGCGGCGTCTGCCGTGAGCGTGTCGTCGGCCACCTGCACGCGTTTGGGCGGCGGCAGGCCGGCCTCGCTGCGCCAGCGGGCCGTGCGGGGCGTGCCGCCTTCGGTCCAGGTCAGCGCGGCTGGCGCGGCAGGCGTCACGCCGGGGCCCTGGTGCCCAGCAGGCGCTTGACCGCCAGCACCACGGCCAGCACCAGCGCGCCGGCCACGATGCCGGTCAGGCCGTCCAGCACCAGCGGCGCCAGCGCGCCCAGCAGGCCGCCCACGCCGGGCGTGGCGGCCAGCGCCTGCGCGGCGGCTTCAATCGCATGGTGCAGCGCGGGGATGCCGTGCGTGAGGATGCCGCCACCCACCAGGAACATGGCCGCCGTGCCCGCGATCGACAACGCCTTCATGAGCCAGGGCGCCGCTGCCAGGATGGCGCGGCCTACCGATTGCCTGGCGGCACTGGCCTGGCGGCTCAGGTACAGGCCAAAATCGTCCAGCTTGACGATGCCGGCCACCAGGCCGTACACGCCCACGGTCATCAGCAGGGCAATGCCCACCAGCACGCCCACCTGGGTGACGAACGGGCTGGCAGCCACCGTGCCCAGCGTGATGGCGATGATCTCGGCCGACAGGATGAAGTCGGTGCGCACCGCGCCCTTGATCTTGTCCTTTTCCAGCTGCACCAGGTCCACCGCGGGGTTGACCACGGCCTCGGTCAATTTCGCGTGATGGGCTTCGTCTTCGGCCTTGCTGTGCATGAACTTGTGCGCCAGCTTTTCAAAACCCTCAAAGCACAGGAAGGCGCCGCCCACCATCAGCAGCGGCGTGACGGCCCAGGGGATGAACGCGCCGATGGCCAGCGCCGCCGGCACCAGGATGGCCTTGTTGATCAGCGAGCCGCGCGCCACGGCCCATACCACGGGCAGCTCGCGGTCGGTGCTGACGCCGGTGACCTGCTGCGCATTGAGCGCCAGGTCGTCGCCCAGCACGCCGGCGGATTTCTTGGCCGCCACCTTGGTCAGCACGGACACGTCGTCCAGGATGGTGGCAATGTCGTCAAGCAGGGCAAGCAGGCTGGAGGCCATGGACGTGATCCTTAGTCGAGTTTGCGTTTGAGGCGGATTTCTTCCACCTTGGCGCCGCCTACCGTGGTGGTGCGCGCAGTGTTCAGCTCGCGCTTGAAGCCGGCCAGCTCGTAAAAGCGCAGCGCGCGCTCATTGCGCAGCATGACCCACAGCGTCACGTCGGTGCAGCCCTCCTCGATCAGGCCTTCGCGCGCGGCGTCCCACAGCGCCAGGCCGGCGCCCTGGCCCCAGTGGTCCGGCGTGACGTACAGCGCCCAGATCTCGCCGGTGGTGGGCTTGGTCTTGGGGTCGCGCGAGCGGTCAAAGCCCACGAAACCCGCGGGCTGGCCGTTGTCGGCCACGGCCAGCAGCACCTGGGGCTCGCCGTATTCAATGGCGTCGCGCCACAGCGGCAGGCGCATGGCGGGCGTCAGCCCGTCCAGAAAGTTGTCGGGCAACAGGCCCTGGTAGGCGGCTTTCCAGGTGGCGACATGGAGTTCGGCCACGGTGGAGGCGTCGGCGCGGGCGGCGGGGCGTACGGAATAGGAAGGCATGAACGTTGGAAGGGTGCCGGGGCACCCGGAGCTTGGGGGATAGGCAAGATTGTCGCCGGGGCCGTGATTATGATGGCCGCGCGCCATGCCACCGTCCACAGCCCCCACCCCCGCCCCTCACCCCACCGTTCACGCGGCCCGCCTGCTGCCCGGCGGCGAGCGCTTTGACGCGCCTGCCGACACGCCGCTGCTGCTGTCGGCCGAGGCCGCCGGCCTGGCGCTTGCCAGCTCGTGTCGCAACGGCACCTGCCGCACCTGCATCTGCCGGCTGCACAGCGGGCAGGTGGCCTACCGCATTGAATGGCCGGGCCTGAGCGCCGAGGAAAAGGCCGACGGCTTCATCCTGCCCTGCGTGGCCTACCCGCTGGGCGACGTGGTGCTGCAGGCCGATCCGGTGCGCTGGCTTGAATGACTGGCGGGCGTCGTCAGGCTGGCTTCAGCCTGGCGGCCTAGGATGCGTGCGATGCACGCCGACCAGCCCGCCACCGAGCCGCCCAGCCATAACGCCAAAACCTGGCTGCTGGCCGTGGGCTCGGCCACGCTGTGGCAGATTGACCCGGCGCTGGTGGAGCTGGGCGAGCTGGCCGGCAGCGTGGCGCTGTCATCCACCCAGGGCGTGGCGCGTGAATCTGCCGCCCAGCTGCGCGACAGAGCTGCCGCGCTGCAAAAGCGCCTGGCGCCCATGGGCGCGCGCGCCCTGGACCGCGTGGTGCGCCGCGCCGAGCGGGCCAGCGGCAGCGTGCTGGACAAGCGCGCGCGGCTCAAGGAGCTGCAAGACAGCTGGAACGACCTGCTGACCTGCCTGCACCTGACGCGGCGCTGAAAGCCACATCAGGCATCATCGGTGCTGTGAAACTCATTGCCCTTGCCCTGTCGGCCGCCGTCGCGCTGGCGGCCCTGCCCGTGCAGGCCGCCCCGCCCGCCTTTGAAAACACCATGGCCCAGCGCACGCAGGCCTGCACCGTGTGCCACGGCAAGGAAGGCCGCGCCGGCCCCGACGGTTACTACCCGCGTATTGCCGGCAAGCCAGCCGGCTACCTGTACAACCAGCTGGTGAACTTTCGCGACGGGCGGCGCCACTACGGGCTGATGGCGCGCCTGCTGGAGCCGCTGTCGGACGCCTACCTGCTGGAGATGGCGCAGTACTTTGCCGCGCTGGACGCACCTTACCCGCCGCCGGCCGCGCAACAACCTGCGCCCGGCGCCGACACCTTGCGTCGCGGCCGCCAGCTGGCGCTGCAGGGCGACCCAGCCCGCAAACTGCCGGCTTGCGCCTCGTGCCACGGCGCGGCACTGACCGGCGTGCAGCCTGCCACGCCCGGCCTGCTGGGCCTGCCGCGCGATTACCTGAAC
>JBEIPU010000066.1:0-20277 GCA_040376925.1 Caenimonas sp.
AGCTTGTAGCCGTGGCGGATCGCGCGGCGCACGATGCGCCGCTGCACATAGCCGCGGCCCTCATTGCTGGGCACCACACCGTCGCTCACCAGGAAGGCGGTGGCGCGGATGTGGTCGGCAATCACGCGCAGGCTCTTGTTGTCCAGGTCGGTGCAGCCGGTCTCGCGCGACGCGGCCTTGATCAGCGCGTCAAAGATGTCGATCTCGTAGTTGCTGTGCACGTGCTGCAGGATGGCGGCCAGCCGCTCCAGGCCCATGCCGGTGTCCACGCAGGGCGCGGGCAGTTTCACCACGCTGCCGTCAGGCTGCATGTCGAACTGCATGAACACGTGGTTCCAGATTTCAATGAAGCGGTCGCCGTCCTCGCCCGGGCTGCCCGGAGGGCCACCGGGGATGTGGTCGCCGTGGTCGTAAAAGATCTCGCTGCACGGTCCGCAGGGGCCGGTGTCGGCCATCATCCAGAAGTTGTCGGACTTGTACTTGCCGCCCTTGTTGTCGCCAATGCGGATCACGCGCTCGGGCGGCAGGCCGATTTCCTTGGTCCAGATGTCAAAGGCCTCGTCGTCGTCGATGTACACGGTGGCCAGCAGGCGCTCGGGCGGCAGCTTATACACCTGGGTCAGCAGCTCCCAGCCCCACTTCAGGCTGTCGCGCTTGAAGTAATCGCCAAAGCTCCAGTTGCCCAGCATTTCAAAGAAAGTGTGGTGGCGCGCGGTGTAGCCCACGTTTTCCAGGTCGTTGTGCTTGCCGCCGGCGCGCAGGCAGGCCTGAACCGACGCCGCCCGCACATAGGGCCGCTTGTCGGTGCCCAGGAACACGTCCTTGAACTGCACCATGCCCGAATTGGTGAACATCAGCGTGGGGTCGTTGCCCGGTACCAGCGGGCTGGACACCACCACGGTGTGGCCCTTGGAGGCAAAGAAGTCCAGGAAGCTCTTGCGGATGTCTGCGACGGTGAATGTGGTGTTGCTCATGGGGTTTTCTGGTGCCGGGCCATGCGCCGGTGGCGCGTGAATGCTTGATCTGGCGGAACATTTGATTATAAGTTTGAGGGGTTTGCCCCTGCCTTGCGGGCTGTTGCGCTGGGCTGCCGCAAAAGCTGGCAAAATTACTTAACAGGTTAAATAACTGACTTTTCCGGAGACTGCCCCGTGGACATGAAGACCTCTCCCCTGGCCCTGCTCAAGGACCCCACCCTGCTGAAGACCGACGCGCTGATCAACGGCCAATGGGTCAAGGGTTCGGCCGCTGCACGGTTTGACGTGAACGACCCGGCCACCGGCGCCAAGCTGGCCGACGTGGCCAACCTGGGCCCGAAAGACGCGGAGCTGGCCATTGCCGCGGCCAATGCCGCCTGGCCTGCCTGGCGAAACAAGACCGCCAAGGAACGCAGCATCGTCCTGCGCAAGTGGTACGACCTGCTCATGGCCAACCAGGAGGACCTGGGCCGCATCATGACGGCCGAACAGGGCAAGCCGTTTGCCGAAGCCAAGGGCGAAGTGGCCTACGGCGCGAGCTTTGTGGAGTGGTATGCCGAGGAAGCCAAGCGCGTCAACGGCGAGACCCTGCCGCAATTCGACAACAACCGCCGCCTGCTGGTGGTACGCCAGCCCATCGGCGTGTGCGCGGCCATCACACCGTGGAACTTCCCGCTGGCCATGATCACGCGCAAGGTCGCCCCTGCCCTGGCCGCCGGCTGCCCGGTGGTCATCAAGCCGGCCGAGCTGACGCCGCTGACCGCACTGGCCGCAGCCGAGCTGGCCCTGCGCGCGGGCATCCCGGCGGGCGTGCTGAATCTGCTGACCGCCGACGGCGCCAACAGCATTGCCGTGGGCAAGGTGTTCTGCGCCAGCGACGTGGTGCGCCACATCAGCTTCACCGGCAGCACCGAGGTCGGCCGTATCCTGATGGCGCAAAGCGCGCCCACGGTCAAGAAGCTGGCCCTGGAGCTGGGCGGCAACGCACCCTTCATCGTGTTTGACGACGCCGACATCGACAGTGCCGTCGAAGGCGCCATGGCCAGCAAGTACCGCAACGCCGGTCAGACCTGCGTGTGTGCCAACCGCATCTATGTGCAGGACGGCGTGTACGACGCGTTCGTTGAAAAATTCGCCGCCAGGGTCAAGGCGCTCAAGGTGGGCAATGGCTTTGAAGACGGCGTGGTACAGGGCCCGCTGATTGAAGACGCCGCGGTGCAGAAGGTGCAGCGCCATGTGGCCGACGCCTTGGGCAAGGGCGGCAAGCTGATGGCCGGCGGCAAGAAGCTGCAGGGCCAGTTCTTCGAGCCCACCGTAATCGCCAACGCCACGGCCGACATGCTGTGCGCCCGCGAAGAAACCTTCGGACCTTTTGCGCCGGTGTTCCGGTTCACGACTGAACAGGACGCGATTGACGCGGCCAACAATACCGAGTTTGGTCTGGCCAGCTACTTCTACAGTCGCGACGTGGGCCGCATCTTTCGCGTGAGCGAGGCGCTGGAGTACGGCATGGTGGGCATCAACGTGGGCATCATCGCCACCGAGCATGTGCCCTTTGGCGGCGTCAAGCAAAGCGGCCTGGGTCGCGAGGGCTCACGCCACGGCATGGATGAATATGTGGAGATGAAGTACCTGTGCATGGGCGACATCCTGAAATAGACCGCACGGCCCTAGGCGCTGTGGCTGGCAGAGCTGTTTCCCCGAGAATGGCCCACGCTGTTGCCGCTGCTGTTGCGCGCGCGCGATTCGTTCACCAGCGCAATGCGCTTGGGCGGCGTCAGGGCGTGGCAGGCTTCTTCCAGCGCACCCATCAGCGGTTTGAGGCCGCCCGGTGACAGCCAGCGCTGCGTGCAGGCGATGCGCAGGTCAAATTCCGCGACCGGCCCGATCACATCAGACAGGCGCGCGCAATGGGCCAGCACCTGGGTGGCCACGGCCAGCACGTCGGCGCCGCGTGCATCGCCCATGCCAATACAGGCAAATCGCGTCTTGCTGATGCGGGCAATGGACCACGAGTCGCCCAACGCCCCCTGCAGGCATGCCGCAAACCGGACCACCACGCGCTCGGTCAGCACAAAGCCGTGGTCCACCGCGCTTTGCTCCAGCCCCGGCAGCAGGAACATCATGACCGGCGTCTGGCGCTCGCCCGCCCCCTGGCGCAGCAGCGCCTCGTCATAGGCCAGCTGGAAACCCTGGTAGGACAGCAGCGCGGTCAGCGGGTCGCGGTTGCCGGTGACCGCCGCGCGGCCCAGCACGTCGCGGCCATAGCGTTCGCGCAGGAACAACGCCTGGTAGAACACCAGCATGCTGGCAAACAGCAGCACACCCACCGCCGCCGCGCGAAGGTCCAGCCCCGCGACAAAATCAAACGGCAGGTACACGATGGTCACGGCCAGCGCATAGCAGCCCAGCGCGGCCATGATCCAGCGCACATAGCGCCCGCCGCGCAGCACGCTCAGCCCGCACATGACCATGCTGCCCGCCAGCGTGGCCAGTGTGATCACCGCCGCCGCCGGCAGCCGCCAGGCGCCGGGCAGCCACACCGCCTGCACGACCGCGTACACCAGCACCAGCGCCGGCACCGCCAGCTTGGCCCAGCGCTCCACGCGCGTGAGGTAGCGCTGGTCCAGCGCCTCGGCCGTCAGCGTGAACATCAGCGCCGACATCATCACCCCGGTGAACTGCTTGCTCGCGTCATTGAAAGCCGGCCATTCAGGCGTGAGCCATACCGCGATGTAGCCATTGAGGCTGATGACAGTGATGAACACCCAGGTGGCCACGCCGGCCAGCAGCACGCTGGCGCGCCTGCGCTGTACGGCCGCGCCCAACACCGTGAACACCACCACCATCAGGCCCAGGCCCATGTTCATGCCCGACAGATTGGACTGGCGCAGCTGCGTTTCGCGGTAGGTTGCATCCGTGGCGAGCCAGACTGGCGCGCGTGAGGTGGCTTCGTTTTCCATCACCACCATCAGGTGCACAGGCGCGGCCCCCACGTTCACCACGAAAGCCGGGTTCTGGCTGACAAACGGCCAGCGCGACAGCGCGACACGGTCGCCCGCCGCTTCGCTGGACCAGACGCCGCCGGGCTCGCGCTGCCAGACCTGCACCTGGTCGAACCAGGCTGTAGGCACGTGCACGATGTAAGTACCGTTTGCATCGGCGCCCTGCAGCACGATGCGCCCTACCAGGCGCGTGCCGGCGCGGCTTTGCCAGCGCCTGGACGGCTCCAGCAACGCTGGACCGGCAACGCCTTCCCAGGCGACATCAGGGTCCAGCGCATCACCGGCGGGCAGCTGCTGCGCCGCCATATGGAGCGTCAGATTGATGCGCTGTGTACCGGGCGAAAGGCGCAGCTCAGGCGGAGCCGCAGCGCCAGCAAGGCTCGCAAACAAACCGATAAAGCCGGCCAGAACAATCTGGAGAACGGCGGCCACGCGGCCGCCTGGATCAACGGTCTGGGAAATTTCGAGCCTCGCCCTCTGGTCAGTGTGGCCCTAGGGTACCAAAGCTGACAGGGCACGACACACAGGTAACAAGGCGTTACGTTTGACAGGCCGCGTCTGTACGCGGCTGCAGCACGCCGCGCAGCCAGGTGTTGACAATGGTTTCGTCGCCCGGCCAGTTTTCCATGGCCACTGCCGTGAGCTGCGCCTGGATGCACAGCCAGCTCCCATCCTCGTGGATGTACGTGTCGGTGTAGGCGGTCATGCCGGTCACGGCATTGCCATCGACCACACGCACATATTTGTTGGTGGAGCGCACCAGCGCCACATCGCCAAACAGCGCGATGTCTTCGTCGCGCACGTCCCAGTAAATGATCACGTCCGGGTCAAAGCCATGGGCCCAGTCGCGCAGGTAATCGTCGCGGTTTTGCCGCTGGCCCCTGGGGCTGATGCACATGAAGCGCGGGTGCGTGATCGCGCTGTGCGAGGGCACGTCGTTGGTCACGAAGTTGCGGATGAAGCGCGCGTTCAGCGCGCGCAGGTCAGCCTGGTCTTGCTCAGGGGTGCGGTGGGCCATGGGTGTCTCCGTCGGTAGTGTGCAGGCCACAGACTCTCACCCGGGCGTGTCAGGACCTGTCACCAGGACGCTGCAAGCCGGGCAGCAAAAAGCCGCTGGGACCAGCGGCTTTGCCTTGCATGGAGCGGGCGATGGGAATCGAACCCACGTCTTGAGCTTGGGAAGCTCAGGTCCTGCCATTGAACGACGCCCGCAATGCAGTTGGGATTCTAAAGGGCTTTCAGGCCGCAGGCCGCGTGCATGGCTGGCACCGTTCCTGCTAATCGCACCGAAGGCAGATGCCCTCAACCAACTACCTGGAGGAACACCATGAAACGTCGCGCCCTTCTCACCGCCGCCGGCGCAGCCGCCCTCTGCGCCCCCTGGGTCCATGCGCAAGGCGCCTGGCCCTCTCGCGGGCCGACCAAGCTGTACGTGCAGTACCCGCCCGGCGGGCTGGTGGATACGGTGGCGCGGCTGATGGCGCCGCACCTGGGGCAGGCGCTGGGCCAGTCGGTCGTGGTGGACAACAAGGCCGGTGCAGGCGGGCTGATCGGCACCGAATTTGTGTCGCGCCAGGCCCCCGACGGCTATTCGCTGCTGGTCAGCCACGCGTCGGTGCACATCTATGCCACGGCCACCCGCAAGACCATGCCGTTTGACCCGGTGAACGATTTCACCCACCTGGGGCTGCTGGTGGAGGCGCCCATGCTGCTGCTGGTGCGCCCGCAGTCGCCCTACCAGACGCTGGCGCAGTACGTGGCCGCGGCCAAGACCAAGCCGGTGCGCTATGGCACCTCGGGCATCGGCTCGGCCAACCACCTGTATGGCGAGCTCCTCAAGATCGAAGGCCCGGCGCCCGAGCACGACCACGTGCCCTACCAGGGCAGCGCCCCCGCCATGCAGGACCTGTACGGCGGCCAGATCGACAGCGTGTTTGACCCCGTCACCACCAACGTCGCGCAGCTCAAGGGCGGCACGGTGCGGGCGCTGGCCGTGTCCACCCCCACGCGGCTGCCGGCCCTGCCCAACATTCCCACGTTTGCCGAGCTGGGTTATCCGTCGCTCACAGGCTCGCAGTGGCTGGGCCTGTCGGCGCCCAAGGGACTGCCCGCGCCCATTGCGCAAAAGCTCATGTCGCTCATTCCTGAAATTCTGGCCAAGCCCGACATCGCTTCGCGCCTGGACGACCTGCAGACGTTTGCACGCAAGACCCCGGTGGTGGGGGACGATTTCACGGGCATGATCAAGTCACAGATCGCGTCGTGGACGGCCGTGGCCAAGCGCGCCAAGGTGGAGGTGATTGCCTGACCCGGGTTGGTGCGTTCTGCCCCAGAATGCCCCACCATGACCGAAGTCGATTTCGAAGCCATCACCGCCTACCAGCGCTACAAGCTCATGGCCAGCCTGATCGTGCCCCGGCCGATCGCGCTGGCGACCACGCTGGGGCGCAACGGCGTGGCCAACGCGGCGCCGTTTTCCATGTTCAACATGATCGGCGAGGACCCACCCATCCTCATGCTCAGCATCAACCGCCTGCAGGACGGGCAGCTGAAAGACACGGCGGCCAACATCCTGGACAGCGGCGAATTTGTGGTGCACATCCCCGACGAGTCCATGGCGGCCAAGATGCATGCCTGCGGCGAGCGCTTCCCGTCGGATGTGAGCGAACTGGCGCAGGTGGGCCTCACGCCCGTGGCGTCGCACACCGTCAAGCCGCCGCGCATCCTGGAGGCGCCGGTGGCGTTTGAATGCGTGCTGCATGAAAAGCTGGAGACACCCAGCCGCTATGTCTTCATCGGCCGCATCCAGTGGCTGGCCGCGCGCGACGGCCTGATCGACACGCAGGCCTGGCGCGTGAACCTGCGCGACTTCCACCCGGTCGGGCGTTTTGGCGCGAGCTTTTACACCCGCACCAACGAACGGTTCTCGATGGCCGACGCGCCGGGCGACACCGCGTCCAGCTCGACACCGATCGACCAGATGTGAGCCAAAGTACACACACTCACGCCCCGGTGCCGCGCGCTATGCTCCACGGGTGAAAATTTTCTACGGCTGGCGCATCGTCGGCGCCGGTCTTGG
The DNA here is from genome assembly GCA_040376925.1 of Caenimonas sp. Classification (GTDB taxonomy): domain Bacteria; phylum Pseudomonadota; class Gammaproteobacteria; order Burkholderiales; family Burkholderiaceae_C; genus RAM1. Next base: position 7,062 of record JBEIPU010000066.1, read on the forward strand.
CCTCCAGTTCCTGTATGCCGGCCTGTTCATGCAGGCGTTCGGCGCCTATGTGGCCGTGCTGTCCGAAGAGCGCGGCTGGAGCAAGACCACCCTGTCGGGCGCGGCCGCGCTGCAGTCCATTGAAGGCGCCCTGCTGGGCCCGGCCATGGGCTGGCTGGTGGACCGGTTTGGCGCGCGCGCGCTGGTGCACATCGGCGTGGTGCTCATGGGCCTGGGCTTCGTGGCGCTGAGCCAGATCGACAGCGTGGGCGGCTTTTACGGCGCCATCATCCTGATTGCGCTGGGTACCACCTGCGCGGGCTATTTCCCGCTGACCATCACCGTCGTGCACTGGTTCCAGCGGCTGCGCGCGCGGGCGCTGTCGCTCATGGGGCTGGGCCTGGCCCTGGGCGGCCTGGCCGTGCCGGCGGTCGGCTGGATGATGCAGACCTACGGCTGGCGCAATGCAGCCATTGCCTCGGGCATCCTGATGCTGGCCGGCGGCCTGCCGCTGGCGCGGCTGATCCGCCGCCACCCCGGCGAGGTCGGCGAGCAGGTGGACGGCGCGCCCGCCCCCGCGCCACAGCCGGTGGCCACGGCCGATGCACCGACAGGCCTGCTGCCCGTGCAGCGGCAGTTCACCGCGCGTGAAGCGGTGCGCACGCGGGCGTTCTGGTTCCTTGCGCTGGGCCACGGCTTTGCGCTGCTCACGGTCACTGCGGTGAATGTGCATGCCATCTCGCACATGAAGGAAGGCCTGGGCTACACGCTGGCGCAGGCGTCGCTGGTCATCATGCTGATGACGGTGGCGCAGGCCGGTGGCCTGCTGCTGGGCGCGCTGGTGGGTGACCGCTGGGAAAAGCGCCACATGGCCGCCGCCTGCATGGTGGCGCACATGCTGGGCCTGCTGATGCTGACGTACGCGGTGCACCCGGCCATGCTGGGCGCGTTTGCCGTGCTGCACGGCGTGGCCTGGGGCCTGCGCGGCCCTTTCATGCAGGCCATGCGGGCGGACTACTTCGGCCTGCAGGCCATCGGCATGATCATGGGCCTGTCGGCCTTTGTGATTGCCATCGGCCAGGTGCTGGGGCCCATGGTGGCGGGCATGTTTGCCGACGCCACGGGCAATTACCGCATGGGTTTCACGCTGCTGGCGCTGGTGGCAGGGTCGGGGTCGCTGCTGTTTTTGCTGGCGAAAAAGCCGGCCTGAGCGGATAGCTTTCAATCACGCCGTAGTCCTGCGCATAGGGCGGCGAGTGCAGCAGCACAAACTCATGTACCGGCCAGGTGATGGGTGTGCAGGCCGCCGGCGCCAAAGCACCCGTGGCGTTGCGGCTCAGGGTGACATGGGGGTCACCCCACCGCGCGGGTGCCAGGCCGGTACGGCGCACCGCAACGCCGATTTGCTGGTGCAACGCGGCCAGCGCGTGGCGTGACGCGGCATCGGGCTGCAGCACAGCCAGGCCGTGAGCCCATGCGGCGGGCCTGTCCAGCACCAGGTCCAGCGGCGGCTGCACAACTTTGCGCAGCGCATTGCGCAGCTGGGGCGCCAGGCCCGGGTGAACCAGCCAGGAACCATGCAGCGTCAGATGCAGGCGCGGCACGCGCGTGGTGCGGGTGCCCGGCGCCCATTGCCATTCGGCACAGTGACGGGCCAGCGCAGCCTGTTGCGCCGGGCCAGGGCGCAGGCAGATCAGCAGGCGCAGCAGGTGCAATGGCGTGCTCAATGAAAGTCCCGGCTCTTGCTGCTTTGCTGGGCCAGCCGGCCGAGCAGCGGCGTCAGGTCCATGAGCCGCGCGGCCACCAGGTGGCAGACCTGGCCGCCGCTGTCCACGTCGCGTTGCCAGGTGCCGCGCACGGCCAGCAGGCGCGAGCGCAGCAGCGCGTCGCGCTGCGCTTCACGCACGCTTTTCCAGACGATGACGTTGACCGGTCCGGTTTCATCCTCCAGCGTGACAAAAATCGTGCCCTTGGCCGTCTGCGGCTGCTGGCGCACGGTGACGATGCCGCAGGCCGACACGGTGCGCCCGTGTGGCAGCGCGGCCAGCTGTGTGGCGTTCAGAAAGCCCTTGCGTGCCAGCCGTTCGCGCAGCAGTGCCAGCGGGTGGCGGCGCAGTGTGAGGCCCAGCGATGCGTAATCGAAGACGATCTCTTCCCCCTCAGGCGCGGCGTCCAGCGGCACGGCGGTCTCGTTCACCGGCGCGCCGCGCAGCAAGGCCGGTGCGCGGTGGCGCGCGGCGGCGTCCCACACCTGCTGGCGGCGGTGGCCCGACAGCGACGCCAGCGCGTCGCCCGCGGCCAGTGCGTTGAGGTCCCGCACGTCCAATTGCGCGCGCAGCGACAGGTCTTCGGTGCTGGTGAAGGGGCCACTTGCGCGGCGGACAGCTTCGATGCGCAGGCCTGCTTCTTTGCTGAGGCTGCCGACCAGCCGCAGGCCCAGGCGCACGGCGGGGCGTAAAGAATTGGAATCTGACCCCAATTTGGAATCCCAGTCGCTGTGCGAAACGTCGGGGGGCAGCACCAGCACGCCGTGGCGCACGGCGTCCTGGATCAGCTGAGAGGGGTTGTAAAAACCCATGGGCTGCGAATTGAGCATGGCGGCCAGGAAGCATTCGGGCTCGTGGCATTTGAGCCAGCTGCTTTCATAGGCCAGCAGCGCAAAGCTGTAGGCATGGCTTTCAGGGAAGCCGTAGTCGGCAAAGCCCTTGACCTGCTCGAAGATGCGTTCGGCAAAGTGCAGCTCATAGCCGTTGGCCAGCATGCCGCCGATGAGCCGCTCGCGCCAGCTTGTCATGTCACCAGTGCGCTTCCACGCAGCCATGGCGCAGCGCAGACCGTCGGCCTGTGCGCCCGTGAAGCCTGCCGCGACCATGGAAATTTCCATGACCTGCTCCTGGAAGATCGGGATGCCCAGCGTGCGCTCCAGTGTTTTCTGCAGTCGCGGCGGCTTGTCCTTTGATTCGTAGCGGGACCGTTCGTACTCGATGTCCTCGCCCTTGGCCGCGCGTTCACGCGCCTTGAGGTACGGGTGCACCATGCCGCCGGAGATCGGGCCCGGCCGCACAATGGCAACCTCCACCACCAGGTCATAGAACTTGTGCGGCTTCAGCCGCGGCAGCATGGACATCTGCGCGCGGCTTTCGATCTGGAACACACCCACGGTGTCGGCCCGGCGGATCATTTCGTAGGTCTTGATGTCCTGCGAAGGAATGTCATACCGCGTGAAGGCGCCACCACGCCGCTGTGCGACGAAGTCCAGGCAACGCCGTATGGCGGTGAGCATGCCCAGCGCCAGCACATCCACCTTCAGCATGCCCATGTGCTCTAGGTCGTCCTTGTCCCTAAGCGGACCCCATATATTGCATACAGGGCTGAACTAATGGATGTTTGCTGGCGGACAGCGCGGCGACTGCCTCCTTTTTATCTACATCACTCTCGAATTTAGTCGATAACGGAGCTTTCGGGGCCGCTTATCGACGTCGCGGACGTTTGCGCGACGCAGAGAGTGAGATTAAGGACGGCACCGAATTGGGTGTGCTTCGCGGAAGTAAACCTAGGCTGAACTCGCTTTTCTAGGCCGCAGGCGATAACACCCAGCTAATTTGCCTTCGCGTTCAGCAACGACCTAACCAATTGACTACGGATTGGCAGCCCACCAGCTTTACAACCCAAACGGCGATCTACCAAAACTTGAGTACCAGATGATCAGCCGCGCACGCGTACATCGTCGGCACGATGTTAGGAGCACGTACAGGCATCATGACCACCTATCGAGCCTCTAGGCACGTGGCGTGGATGTTGATCACTGATTCCATCCAGCCACACTGATCCAAACTGGAGATTTCCGTGGCCGCCAGAAACATCCGATTCTCTAAACACCTAGCCGTTCGCGACGCGCTGGTGCGCGATAGCGTGCGTACCACTTTGGAAAGTTTGAACAGATCTGTGCGGACAGGCCACATGACGATCGTTCGCACAGCACCTATCTCGGGCCGCGTAGTGGCGAGCCAAATGCGTCACGCTCGGACGAATACCGTCTAAGAGGCTTCACGGTTTCCCGGACGCAGGTTTGTCGTCCCAAAAGCAGAAGGCCTCCATAGGGAGGCCTTCGCTCTTTGCACCGCGGCGCCCTATTGGGTAGTACCGTGCCGATGCGCCTGCAGAGTGTACCGCAGCTGAACTACGGAAGCGAATCCAGTCTTCGATGTATTACATTGTCGAATGCAGTCGAAAACTGATCCATCGAGGAACACGGAGATCTTTCTTTCCTTGGCCGAACTCGAGGCTCTGGCACTGCAGGTGTTCGCCTCTGAAGAGGCTGCGCACGGTTGGCTCAATAGCTCCCATCCTATGCTGGGCGAGACTCCGATCAAAGCGTCTTCGACTTCTTACGGCATGCAGCGCGTGAGCGAAATCCTTACTGCGATCAAGTACGGGGGCGTTGCGTGACCGTCGCGTCTGCAGCGCGCTAGCGCGTCTCTGATTCTCAATGGCGCAAAATTGAAGCAATGCCTAAGCCTGTCATTGCACTCGACGCCGACGGCGTCCTCCTGGACTACTCGCTAGCCTATGCCGGTGCTTGGCAGCGTGCGTTCGGCCGCCGCCCAACTCTGCGAGATCCTGACGCGTATTGGCCCATCGATCGCTGGGATGTTGAGCGTCTAGAAGACGACGAGCGATTGGCACAACTTCGCCGTGCCTTCGACGAGGAGTTCTGGAGCGGAATCCCTCCGATCGCCGGTGCCGTTGAAGCCTGCGTTGCACTTGATGCAGCTGGTTACGAGCTAGTCTGTGTGACTGCGCTGCCAGAGGTGTACCTCGCGGCAAGAGAACGAAACCTGCGGGCTCATGGCTTTCCAATTGAGGTCGTGCATGCCACTGACAACGTCCTCACGGAAGCAAGTCCCAAGGCCGACACCTTGAACGTATTGAAGCCTGTGGCATTCGTCGACGACTTCCTCCCGTACTTTATGGGCGTGTCCCCGTCAATCCATCGAGCCCTTGTTTTGCGCGAGCCGTCGGGGTCGCCGAACGTTGGTGATCTGCTTGTTCACATCGACTCACAGCACGCAGACTTGGCATCATTCGCACGCTGGTGGCTGACAAAAGACTCGAGCCACCTCGGCTGAGCGGTCGCCCGTGTGCCGGGCGAACACCGTCCCATCTGAACTGGAATTCCAGGTGAAGCCCTCGGTGAGCTGGCCGCGGAACATCTCGTGCTCCAACTCCATGATGCGCTTAGGATCCTTTTCAGCAAATCGGCTGCGCAGGTATGCCAAATGCCCAGGCGTCGGCGCACCTGGCCATGTGCTGACCGAGCGATCCAACGAATTTGTCACGACCACTGTCACTTGCAGTGCGAAATCCTAAGAGGAAGGTCGACAGAGCTGCGAGATTGCGCGATACTGTTATTTTATACAGTATTCTATGTTGCCCATCGCTCCACTCAACCAGATTGCCCTTCCGGCTGCCGTGTGGCGCGGTTCGGATCTGGGCGACGCCGTGATGCACGCCTACAGCACGGGGTGGGCGGAATTGGATGCGCAGCTGCCCAGCGGCGGCTGGCCAGCTCGGTCGTTAACTGAGATTCTCTCTCCCCAGCCCAGTTTGTTGGAGTTCCGGCTTACCGGGGACGCCCTTCGTCAAGCCACTGCGGCAGGAAAGCAGGTGATCCTGGTCGGCGCGCCTAAGCAGCCCCACGTCCCGGGGCTTCTGCGCGCGGGCTTGGCGGCCAACCAGCTGATCTGGATCGAGGCGGACCAGCCCGCGCAACGTCTGTGGGTAGTGGAGCAGATCGTGAAATCCAACGCAGCCGGCGCGATCATTGCGTGGCTGCCGCAGGCGCGCGCGGAGCAGATTCGTCGGTTACAGATTGTCTCCCTAACGTGCAACGCGCCTGTATTTCTGTGCCGGCCAGACTCGTCGCGCCACGAATCTTCGGCGGCTCCCCTGCGACTACACGCTGAGATCGGGTTCGACTGGGAACTGCATGTGAACATCTTCAAGCGGCGGGGGCCCGCGCATACCGGCACGCTGCGGCTGCGTTCGGTTCCGGGCGGACTGGAGGAGATCCTCACGCCGCGCCTGATGCGCCCGAGCGGGCTGGCTAAGAAACCGGAGGCACTTGATGCCGCTTTGGGCAGCGCTGCTCCCGAGCACCGAAAGCACCAGCTTACGATCCAATGACGATGTACTCCGCGGCGCTGCCATCTGGGCTCTCCAGTTCTCCCCGAAGGTGGCGATCGTTGAGGCATCTGCAGTGCTCGTGGAGCTGGAGGCTTCCGAGCGCCTGTTCGGCGGACGTCGCCGACTGGTGCAGCGCATCCGCAAGGAGGCGCTCGATCTCGGGTTAAGTGCACCGGCTTGGGCCCCGACAAGCCTCGCAGCCCTTGCGCTCGCGCGCGTTGGCCAGCGAGACGGAGTTTCAAAGGCTCTCGAGCAGGTGCTCGATCCACTGCCGCTGACAACTATCTCGGGCGTGGCCGCGCACCACGCGATGCTTTCGCGCCTCGGCTGCCGCACGCTGCGGGATGTGCGCGCCCTGCCTCGCGCCGGCGTGGCCCGCCGCTTCGGCGCGTCCACGCTCGGCACGATCGACCAGGCCTACGCCTTAGGTCCGGACGAACATCCCTGGGTAGCGCTATCGGAGAAGTTCGAGGTACGGCTGGAGTTGATGTCGCGCGTTGATCACGCACCGGCCATGCTGTTCGGCGCGCGCCGCTTGCTGCTGCAATTGTGCGCGTGGCTCTCAGCTCGCCGCAGCGGCGTCACCGCTTTCACATTGAAGTGGTGTCACGACATCATGCGCTCTCGGGACGTCGGCGATGGGGGCTCACTAACCGTGCGGACAGCGGAAGCAACGCGAAACCTCGAGCACCTGAGTCGCCTACTTGCTGAACACTTGGAACGGGTGAAGCTCGCGGCACCGGTCGGCGATCTAGAAATGCTAGCGGACGACGTACAGCCGCTGGAAGAAAAGAGTGCGTCGCTGCTGCCCGACCCCGTGCAGGAAGGCGAATCCCTGAATCTTGTTCTGGAGCGCATCGCCGCGCGATTAGGCACCGCGAAGGTGCTTCGCCCCGTGCTACACGAGGACCATCGCATGGGCTGGATGGCACATTGGCACGGCACTGATGAGCCTCGGCCCCGCAAGCAGGCTCCCGGTCCTGCCGAGCTGCCGCAGCCCAGTTTCATACTACCCATGCCGCTGCGGCTGGCGGTGAAGGGGTCGAAGCCCTACTACGAAGGTCCGCTGACCATACTGAGTGGCCCTCATCGAATTGAGGCCGGTTGGTGGCATCGACTACCGGACGACAGCGGGATGGCAATATCACAGACCGAGTTCCGCGACTACTATGTAGCCGTGAACGAGCACGCAGGCGTGCTCTGGGTGTACCAGAATCGCCTCGATGTCGATGCCATTGAGAGCGGCCGCAGCTTCTGGTTTCTCGCGGGAGTATTCGCGTGAATCGCGCTGGCATACCCGAATACGCCGAGCTCTGGGCCATCTCCAACTTCTCGTTCCTGCGCGGCGCCAGCCATGCCGAGGAGCTAATCGAGCGCGCCAAGCAGCTCGGATATGTCGCGATCGCCATCACCGACGAGTGCTCGCTCGCAGGCATTGTGCGGGCACACGTGGCCGCCAAGGAGGCCGGGCTCAAGCTCATTTGCGGTGCCCAGTTCGAGGTGGAGTGCGACGCGCCCTTTACGTTCATCGTGCTCGCACAGAACATAAATGGGTACGGCAACTTGGCCGAGTTCATCACACGACTGCAATGCTCCAGCGAAAACCGAAAGTACCGCCTAGAGCGCGGCGAGATTGATCCGGCCGCCCTGCTCGATTGCCTTGTACTCGCCTCGCCTTGCCGCGGCAGCTCGCAGGGCCAAGTAACCGAGGTGGCCGCGTGGCTTAACCAATACTTCCGCAGCCGCTGCTGGCTCGCAGTGCAACGGCTTCGAATTCTCTCTGACGAGATGGCTTTTCACCGCCTTCGACACGCCAGCCGCGAATCCGGCGTGCCGCTCGTTTCAGCCGGCGATGTGCACATGCACGTTCGATCCCGGAAGCCACTGCAGGACGTGATGACTGCAATCCGCGTGGGCAAGCCGCTCACGGAGTGCGGCTACGACCTGCAGCCCAATGCCGAACGTCACCTACGCACCCGGCTGCGACTGGCGCAGCTGTATCCGACCGAGATGATGGAAGAGTCGGTGCGGGTGTCCAACCTCTGTACCTTTAGCCTCGACGAATTACGTTACCAGTATCCTGACGAGGTCGCCCCCACCGGACAGACACCCGCCAGCTATCTGCGACGCCTGACGTACGAAGGCGCAGGTCGCCGCTGGCCACACGGCATCCCTTCGAACGTGCAGGAACTCATCGAGCACGAGTTGAGCTTGATCGCCGAGTTGGGGTACGAGCCGTACTTTCTCACCGTTTATGAGATTGTCGCATTCGCGCGATCTCGCCACATCCTGTGCCAAGGGCGCGGCTCAGCCGCGAATTCCGTCGTCTGCTATTGCCTTCACATCACTGAAGTGGACCCGGCGCGCATGTCCGTGCTCTTCGAACGCTTCATCTCCCGCGAGCGCAACGAACCACCGGACATTGACGTGGACTTCGAGCACGAGCGGCGGGAAGAGGTGATCCAGCACATTTACGAGACCTACGGACGTGACCGCGCGGCGCTCACTGCGGCGGTGATCTCCTATCGGCCCCGGTCAGCTATTCGGGACGTAGGCAAGGCACTCGGATTTTCGCCCTCGATCATAGAGATGCTTGCCGACGGGCACCAGTGGTGGGACGGTAAGACGCTGCGAGCGGAAGGCCTTGAGGCAGCAGGCCTCGCGATGAGAGATCTTGCGGTGCGTCAGTTCATGGAGATCACGCATGACTTGATCGGTTTCCCACGCCATTTGAGCCAGCACCCAGGCGGGTTCGTGCTCACGCGCGGGCCGCTTTGCCGAATGGTTCCAATCGAGAACGCAGCGATGCCCAAACGTTCAATCGTTCAGTGGGACAAGAATGATTTGGATGCGCTCGGCATCCTCAAGGTCGACGTGCTGGCTTTGGGAATGCTCACCGCGATCCGCCGAGCGTTGGATTTCGTGGGGCGCCAGAAGGGCTATATCTTCGAAATGCAGGACATCCCCGCCGAGGATGAGCCAACTTACTTGATGCTCTCGAAGGCCGACAGCATCGGCGTTTTCCAGGTGGAAAGCCGCGCGCAACAGTCAATGTTGCCGCGCATGAAACCACGGTGCTTCTATGACTTGGTGATTGAAGTCGCTATCGTCAGACCCGGACCCATTCAAGGAGGCTCCGTGCACCCATACTTGGCCAGACGCCAGGGCAAGGAACCAGTCAGCTACCCGAGTAAGGAGCTGGAAGCGGTGCTCGGACGCACTCTGGGAGTTCCTATTTTCCAAGAGCAGGTGATGCAGATCGCGATGGTCGCTGCCGGCTTCAGCGCCGGCGAGGCAGACGGCCTGCGCCGCGCAATGGCCGCGTGGAAGCGCAAAGGCGGATTGGACAAATACCAGGACAAGCTGGTGAGGGGGCTACTCGCGCGCGGCTATGACGACAGATTCGCGCAGCAGATCGTTTCACAAGTTGAGGGATTCAGCGAGTACGGTTTCCCAGAATCGCACAGCGCGAGCTTTGCGCTGCTCGTATACGCGTCGGCATGGCTCAAACGGCATCACCCTGCGGAATTCCTGGCAGCCCTACTCAACTCGCAGCCAATGGGGTTCTACACGCCATCTCAGTTGGTACAGGATGCGCGTCGGCATGGCGTCGAGGTACGGCCCGCCGACGTAATGTTCAGCAACTACGACTGCACGCTTGAAGGCCTGCCGGGCCCGCCGGCAGTGCGTCTGGGGCTGCGCATGATCGACAAGATCAGGGTCACGTCAATCGATCGGATCGTCGCCGCGCGCGGCGAACAGCCGTTCGAGAACGCCGAGGACCTAGCGATCCGCGCTGGGATCGAGCAGCATGAGATGCAGCAACTCGCGGCGGCCGATGCCCTGCTGTCACTCTCTGGACACCGTCGACAGCAGGTCTGGGATGCTACGGCCCTGCGCTCACGGCCGCAATTGCTGCGCGAAGCCCCCGTGCTCGAGGACCTGCTGGAGCTACCGGCCGCTCCTGAGGGCGAGGAGATCGTCTTCGACTACGCGACACTGGGGCTAACGCTACGACGGCATCCACTCGCGTTGTTGCGACCGCTGCTCGCGAAGCGTGGGTTCATGCCGGCCGAAGAGCTCTGGAAAGAGCGGGACGGCCGCCAAGTTCATTACTGCGGCATCGTCACGGTGCGTCAGCAGCCCTCGACGGCGAACGGCACAATCTTTTTGAGTCTCGAGGACGAGAGCGGCACGGTACAAGTGATCGCATGGAAGTCACTCCGTGAGGAGCAGCGCGTCGTTCTACTTAATGCAAAGCTACTCGCCGTGCGTGGCAGATGGCAGCGCGAGGGTGATGTACGGAACCTGATCGCCGCAGAGCTTGAAGACCTCACGCCTATGCTCGGGCGGTTGGCGCGCACTGCTTCCAGCCGGGACTTTCACTAACGACCGCTCTCTTTTCTTTGAAGCTTCAGTAATGCCAAGTTGAACGAAGGTAGGCAAGGGACTATGCAGGTCGGCTGGCCCGTTGTGGTCAACTGCTTTACGTTAGGTCAATCATAGATGACCCTTGTTACCGAAGCGGAAGCCCTCGCGATGATTTACGTTCGACAAGTTCGGCTGGTGATCCCCCACGCGGAACTGCCCGAGCGACGGAAACTACGCCCATCGGACACGTGCTGACCTCTCTCAAGGCCGCATTGACATTTCCGAGCGGGTGAATTTAATCGTGCCGCCCCGCACCACGGGTAGGAGCGAACTCGAACATAAGTTCTCCTGGGTCGACCTGCCTGGCATCGTCCACTGGAGGCTCGACCACCGTTCCAGTCCTATGAAGGTCGAACAAATAGACAGGGTACGGCTTGCCTTGTAGGTGTGCGACGCCTCTTCTCATCCGAAGGACCTTTTCGACCGACCACGAGGCCGTTCCGTTATAGGAACCTGGTCTGACCATGTGCAGTTGCACCACTTTGCGCAACGCGTCGTCCTTGTTCAACATCTGCTCCACGAGATGCACACTGGCGACTATGAAGGAAAGGTGATGCTCTTCCTTTGTCTTGGCAGACTGCACCATCTCGACCATGTAATACGGCAAGTCGGCGGCCAGCTCGAATATTTCCCAGCGCTTACAGTTTTCGTAGCCCGCAAATTTTGGCAAAAAGCCTTCGAATTCCGGGTAGGTTATGAACATTTGAACACTATAGATCGTGGCCCTATAGAAGTCAAAACTGGCAAATGGAGGCTTTACCGAGCTACAAATGCCTTCAAAGACAAGTGTCGGGCGCGCGCTTCGTTTGGCGCGACACCTGGCCGCAAAGTCGCAAGATGACATGACCGTGGTGTCCAGTCGCACTTTCGTCAGTTCCATTGAACGAGGGCTCAAAAGCCCCACCATTGAAAAACTCTCCCAAATTGGCGATGCGCTTCATGTGGATGCTGCGGCTATCGTTGTTGTGGCAGCTTTGCTTGAGGTTAAGAATCGAGAAGCGAAAATGGCTGAAATCTGTGCGATTGCCGGTCGAATACTCTCAGAAGACGTAAACGCGCGGTGAACCCACCTTAATTTAACGCTACCCGAGTCCTCGCCGCCTGCGGCGCTGTCGTGAACAATGTCGAAGAGGTAGGGCGTCAAGTCCGCACCTTCGATGCGTATTACAGTGAACGTGGACACGGAGTTCGGCGTCATGGACGGACCGAACGGTGCTTTCAGTCAATTTATCTGTGGGTAACTAAGTTTGGGTCAGCGATTTCATGTTGCGAAACCATCGCCGTCTTGTGCGGATCGGGGAACCCCCAAGTAGCGTCCCGTTTAGCCAGCGCCCCCAGCTCTGGAAATAGAAACTCGGTCAGCGCCTGGTGTTGGCGGTCGGGCTTGAACGCTTCAGACGAGCGCGCCTCCAACTCACGGCATGCCTTTACATTCTTCGCCCAATCGCCGGATCGATCCTCGGCTTTCAGCTGGGCGCTCCGTTCGTAGTGGCGCAGCGCTTGGCTGAACCAGCGCAAACGTCGGCCACCATTGGCCATGGCTCGGAACAGCCTTGCCGCTAAACTCGCTACGTAGGCCGAGCGTCGACGTTCGCGCCAACGGTCCAACGTTCCCGACGCGCCTATGTGCAGGATCAACCATGAGCAAGCCCGCAATCGAGTTCGAATTCTTCGAAAGCGAGTTGCGCCTGATCTATCGGCCGCGTGACGACACCAGCTGGGTCCACAGCAAGTTCGCACGCGGCGAAGCGCTCGTGGTGAAGGGTACGTTCCATCTCAAGGCGCGGGACTTGGTAGAAGACCCGACCGAAGCGATTAATAGCGCCGAGAGCGGCGATGTTGTGTGGGAAGACGATCGCTTGGTGTTCGCAGTCGCGATTGCAGAAGACCAGTACTTCCGGTTCAAGCCAGAAATCCTGGGATTTGAAACTCCGGTTTTTCTGCACCAGGATGCGCGACCGGACTGGAAGTGGTTTAGTGCTGAGCGCAAGGTGTCTATCCTGGACGTCATTCAAAGCCTCGGACTTGACCAGATTGTTATCGGCGGCCCGAATCCAGACGCCATCCCTATTGCGGAATACCGCCGGCTCTTGGATCAATTCCCGACTCCATACGAGTTGCGGCGTTACGTCCAGGCGCGGGTGGGTGCCGTAGTCCGCCAGTACACGGAGCCTGCGGTCGACGCCTACGTCGACAAGCGCACCACGGCAGTAGCGCCTGATCTGGAAAGCCCGTTTCGTCAGTTCGACGTCGCCAAGTACAGCTTTGCGCTTGATCGCCTGAGAGCCATGCTGGCCAACGAGTCTGGGACCTCTGAGGCACAGTGGTGTTGGCGCCGATGGAATATTGACCACCAGATGGTCAGTTTTCGGTCGGCGTCAACAACACGGCCGCCAGCGTCTGATGCAATCACCGAATCGAACTTCACGCCACTTCCTTGAGCCCGGCACGAATTGGTAGCCGGTTGCTATGATGCCGGCGTGAAACGCGCGCTTTGCCTCTTCCTCATAGTGTGGTTGGCCCTGCAGGTCGGCCTGACCCAGGCGCACGCGGTGCGGGATGCAGCGTTAGAGCCGTCGCTTTCAGCTCATGTCGTTCAACAGGTATCGCAACCTGACGC
>JBEIPU010000179.1:0-7411 GCA_040376925.1 Caenimonas sp.
GCCACGCTGAGCTACGGCCTGCCGCGGGTGAACGACAGCGGCACGCTGCTGGAGGGCATCCAGATCTGGGGCGAGCTCAAGCCCCAGCTCAAGGCCGACGACATGATCGAGCGCGCCCTGACCTACTGCGACTGGGCCGTGGCCAAGGGGCTGCTGGCCATCCGCAGCCATGTAGACACGAGTGACCCGAGCCTGCTGCCGGTGCAGGCCATGCTGGAGGTGAAAAAGCGCGTGGCCGGCTACATCGACCTGCAGCTGGTGGCGTTCCCGCAAGACGGCGTGCTGCGCACCAAGGGCGGCATGGACAGCCTGAAAAAGGCGCTGGACCTGGGCGTGGACGTGGTCGGCGGCATCCCCCACTTTGAGCGGACCATGACCCAGGGGGCAGACAGCGTCAAGCTGCTGTGCGAGCTGGCGGCTGAGCGCGGCAAGCTGGTGGACATGCACTGCGACGAGACCGACGACCCGATGAGCCGGCACATCGAGACGCTGGCGTTTGAGGCGCAGCGCCTGGGCCTGCAGGGCCGCGTGAACGGCAGCCACTGCACCAGCATGCACAGCATGGACAACTACTACGTCAGCAAACTGCTGCCGTTAATGGCTGAGAGCGGCGTCAGCGTCATTGCCAATCCGCTGATCAACATCACCCTGCAGGGCCGCCACGACACCTACCCCAAGCGCCGCGGCATGACCCGCGTGCCCGAGCTGATGGCCGCCGGCGTGAACGTCGCCTTCGGCCACGACTGCGTGATGGACCCCTGGTACGGCATGGGCAGTGGCGACATGCTGGAGGTCGCCCACATGGGCCTGCACGTGGCGCAGATGACCAGCCAGAAAGGCATACGCGCCTGCTACGACGCAGTCACTGTCAACGCAGCGAAGGTCATGCACCTGCAGGGCTACGGCCTGGACGTGGGATGCGACGCGAGCTTTGTGCTGCTGCAGGCGCGGGATGTGGTGGAGGCGATCCGGTTGCGGGCGAATCGGTTGAGGGTGTGGAAAAGAGGCCAGCTCCTGGCCAAATCCCCGATGGGAACCACTGCGCTGCATCTGGAAAATCGGCCAGCGACGACTGCCTTCGAGGTCCAATAGATCGTCGCGCTGGCCAGGCTGCTAGCAGGCCGCAGGTCTGTCCTAGAAACGCTTGATCGGGGGCAGCTTGTAAGTCACCCGAAACTGGGCATACAAACCTTGCCACACATTGCCAGCACCGACCCACCCCACGGGCGAGTTGTTGCCTTGGACTATCTGATCTACGTTGGGGATCGAGATTCGCCCGCCGCCGACGGCAAAACATCCTGTGTTGTTGGTCCCAATCCAGGTCGTGGGCGTTTCGGCAATCATTGAATGCTGCAGGTTGCCACCAAAATCCCAGAATCCCACAATGGTCCCCGCAGTTACCTGGATCACCCCACCAGCCCGGGCTGGTTGCCCTTTGATCGGAAACAGGATCTGCTGGGCTTGGACCTGCATCATCTGGTTCAGCGGATTTGGATAGTTACCCGTGATGCGGCCGCGCGCCACAAGCCATCGGTACACAAAGGTGTGGCATATCTCCAGATTGGGGGTCAGAACTTGTTTGGGAATGAAAGTCCCAAGTACGGTTGTCATGGCTGCTCCCTGCCAGTTAGGTTGTGAGACCCGGAAGGGATTCACTGACCAATCAGACAAGAATACCAAGACCCGCGCCAAGCCACAATCCACCAGTGACTTCCCCCACCCCCTCCCCCCCCCGCACCGCCTGGCTCATGCTGCTGGTGCTGATCTGCGCCTTTGCCATGAGCCAGGCGTTTCGCACAGCTGCCGCTGTGATGGCCGCGCCGCTGCAGGCCGACTTTGCGCTCACGCCCCGGCAGCTGGGCCTGTTTGCCGGGGCCTTTCATTTCGCCTTTGGCGGGCTACAGCTGTTCATGGGCTCGGGCATTGACGTGCATGGCACGCGGCGCACGGTGCTGGCAGTGTTTCCGCTGGCGGTGATCGGCCCGCTGGTCACGGCCAGCGCCGACGGGTTTGCCGGGCTGGTGGTGGGCCAGGCGCTGACGGGCATTGGCTGTGCGCCTGCGTTCCTGGCCTGCACGGTGTTCATCTCGCGCCGGTTTCCGTCGGACCAGTACGCGTCGGTCAACGGCGCCGCTTTGGGCATTGGCTCGGTCGGCCTGCTGCTCACCGGCACGCCCCTGGCCTTGATGATCCAGGCCTGGGGCTGGCGTGCGGGCTATGTGGGCATGGCCGCCTGCGCTGCGCTGGCATGGCTTGCCATCTTGCTGCTGGTGCGTGAAACGCCGCCTGACCACCCCAACGGCCGGCCGTCGATACTGGCAGCCCTGCGCGGCTATGGCGAGCTGTTCCGGCTGCCGCACACCTGGGGGATCATTGGCCTGGCCGTGTTTACCTATGCGTCGTTCCTGTCATTGCGCGGGCTGTGGCTGGGGCCGCTGCTGATTGACCGGCATGGCTTCAGCCTGGTGGCCACGGGCAACGCCGCGCTGGTGCTGTCGGTGCTGGGCATGGTGGCGCCGCCGCTGTTTGGCCGGTTTGACCCGGGCGATGCGCGCCGGCGCCGCTGGCTGTTCCGCTTCACGCTGGGGTGCGCCGGCCTGTTTGTGCTGCTGGCCTTGCCGCTGGGCGCCGCTTCAGACGTGGCGCTGTCGCTGGCCATCGGCCTGGTGTCGGGCTACATGGTCATGCAGTACGCCGATGTGCGCGCCGCCTACCCGGCCGCCATGACCGGGCGCGCCATGGCGCTGTTCACCATGGCCATGTTCATGGGCGTGGCCGTCATGCAGTCCTTGACCGGCATGGTGGCGTCGGCCGCAGCGGGGCTGGGGGTGGAGCCCTACGCTGCCGTCATGGCGTCGATTGCCGGCATGCTGGTGCTGGGCGCCGTGCTGCTGCGCTGGCTGCCGCAGCCGCCGTCCACCTAGGCGCTCGTCCCGCCTTGCTTGCTCTCGATCAGCTTCACCAGCGCCCACAGCGCCCGGTTGGCTGGTGTGGCAATGCCATGCGCCGCGCCCAGGCGCACCACCAGGCCATTGAGGTAGTCGATCTCGGTCGGTTTGCCGCGTGCCAGATCCTGCGCGGTGGACGACGACTGGCCGGGCATGGTGGACGCCAGCTTGAACACCACGTCGCGGATGTCGGGCTGCACCCGCACGCCCTCGGCCTGCGCCACAGCCAGGCATTCGCGCAGCACGTCGTCCATCAGGTCGGTGATGCCGGGGCCTTGCACGTTCTCGCCATAGGGCCGCTGGGCAATGGCCGACACGGCGTTGTAGGCGCAATTGAGGATGAACTTGCCCCACAGCGCGCCGCGCACGTTGTCTGATATTTCAGTGGGCACGCCGGCAGCGGCCAGCGCCTGCGCCACCTCCGCGCTGCGCAGGCCGGGCTCGATGATGAGCTCGCCGCGGCCATGGTGGCGCACGTGGCCGGGTCCGGCCATCTCGGTGCCCACATACACAACCGACGCAGCCACTT
This sequence comes from Caenimonas sp., assembly GCA_040376925.1. GTDB lineage: Bacteria > Pseudomonadota > Gammaproteobacteria > Burkholderiales > Burkholderiaceae_C > RAM1. The sequence goes on from JBEIPU010000179.1 coordinate 3,478, forward strand.
GATGCGCGGGGATCACTTTGCGAAGCCGGTCGGCGTTGTCCACGCCGTTTTGCAGGGTCAGCACCATCGTGTGCGGCGCCAGGTACGGGCCGATCTGCGCGCCTGCGGCTTCGGTGTCGTTGGACTTCACGCAGAACATCACCAGGTCCGCGCCCTGCACGCCGGCGGCGTCGCTGGTGGCCTGCAAGCGCACCTGCTCGTCAAAGGTGCGGGTCTGCATGCGCAGGCCGTTTTGCTCGATGGCCCGCACATGCTGGGGCCGGGCGATCAGCGTCACGCTGTGCCCTGCGCGCGCCAGCATGCCGCCGTAATAGCAGCCGACGGCGCCTGCGCCCATGACGGCGACTTTGAGGGTTGGGGTCATGGGCCCGATTCTAGAAAGGCGCTAGTGTCCGCGCACCGCAGCGGGGTCAAAGCCCTTCTCGGCCCAGGCCCCCGCGCTGCCGCGTGTGAGCTTGAACGAGGGCGCCACCCGCGCCTCGGACAGCACCTCGCCGCCGGCATCGGTAGCGCGCAGCGTGGCGCTGGGGTTGTCCTCGTCGGGCTCAATGTCCAGGCTGACGGTCACGCGCGCCGTGCCGTGGGTGATGTCAATGGCCTGGTGCAGCGTGGCGTGCAGCTGCTGTTCGTGCCGGCGCACAAATTCGGCGGCGGTCTTGACCAGCGTGTTGAAGGCCGAGGTATCCAGCGGCTTGGGGTTCTTCTTGTCGCGTCCCATGGTCCAGGGGCCGACCAGCGCGGGCTCGGTCTGGCCGTCGGGCGTCATGGCCACGGCCCAGCCGTCGTCGTCTTCGTTCTTGATGACCTGGGCGGTCCAGCCGTTGTCGCGCCACAGGCGGGCTTCGGTGATCTTTTCTTGCGTGTCGTCAGTTTCTGTCATGCAGGGGGCCTGGTTGGGTCAGCGGGCAGTTTACGATTGATGCCCCGCAAGGACACGAACATACAAGGAAACACACACCATGGGCGCGCAGTGGAAAGCAAAAGGCAAGGCAGCGGCGGCAGACGCCCGGGGCAAACTCTTTGGCCGGCTGGCCAAGGACATCATGGTGGCCGCGCGTAGCGGCGCCGATCCCGCGCTGAATGCCCGCCTGCGCCTGGTGGTGGAGCAGGCCCGCAAGGTGTCCATGCCCAAGGACACGCTGGACCGCGCCATCAAGAAAGGCGCCGGGCTCACGGGCGAAACGGTCAACTTCGAGCACGTGATCTACGAAGGCTTCGCGCCGCACCAGGTGCCGGTGATGGTCGAATGTCTGACCGACAACGTCAAGCGCACCGCGCCCGAGATGCGCGTGCTGTTCCGCAAGGGCCAGCTGGGCGCGTCGGGTTCGGTGAGCTGGGACTTTGACCATGTCGGCATGATCGAGGCCGAGCCGGCCGCCGCCGGCGCAGACCCTGACATGGCCGCGATTGAAGCCGGTGCGCAAGACCTGGAGCCCGGCGAGGCGGAGGGCACCACGCTGTTCATCACCGCGCCCGCCGACCTGGACCTGGTCAGCCGTGCCCTGCCCGCCCACGGCTTTACCGTGCTGTCGGCCAAGCTGGGTTACAAGCCCAAAAACCCGGTGGACCCGGCCAACCTGAGCGCCGAACAGCTCGAAGAGGTGGAAACCTTCCTGGCTGCGATTGACGCGAATGACGATGTGCAAAACGTGTTTGTGGGGCTGGCGGGATGAACCCCCGCCTGCGAAAGGTCGCCATGACATTTTTCGTCGTTGTCGTCGTACTGCCGGCGCTGGTTCTGCTGGCCGCCCAGCTGGGTGCTTTCAAAGGCACCGCACCCACGGACCTCGGCATCCAGAACGGCCGCCTCAAGCCACCCGCCAAAACGCCCAACAGCGTGACCAGCCAGGCCGGGCTGTACCCTGACCACCCGCAGGCGCAGCGCGCCGCCATTGCGCCGCTGAAGTACACCGGTGACGGCAAGGCCGCCATGCAGAAGATTGCCCGCATCCTGCGCAGCATGGAACGCACTGCAGTCATCACCGAGCAGCCGGGCTACCTGTACGCCCAATGCACCACGCAACTGATGCGTTTCACCGACGACATCGAATTCATGCTGGATGAGTCTGCCGGGGTCATCCACGTGCGCTCGGCCAGCCGCATCGGCCATGGCGACCGGGGCGTGAACCGCGCGCGGGTGGAAGCCATACGGCACCAACTGATGGCCCCATGACAAAAGCCGCCCTCGGGCGGCTTTTGCTTTGACGGCTTGTCCGGCCTATTCGCTGGACACTTCTTCGGGCTCGGGCTTGGCCTTGCCTTCTTTCTTGGGCAGCGGCTGGATGTCCAGCAGCACCTCGGGCGTTTCCACGCCCTTCTCGTCAGTCTTGAGCTCGATATCCACCGTCAGGCGGCCGCCATCGGTCAGGCGGCCAAACAGCAGCTCATCGGCCAGCGCGCGGCGGATGGTGTCCTGGATCAGGCGCTGCATCGGGCGTGCGCCCATCAGCGGGTCAAAGCCCTTCTTGGCCAGGTGCTTGCGCAGCTTGTCGGTGAAGGTGACCTCGACCTTCTTCTCGGCCAGCTGGGTTTCCAGCTGCAGCAGGAACTTGTCCACTACCCGCAGGATGACGGTCTCGTCCAGCGCCTTGAAGCTCACCGTGGCGTCCAGGCGGTTGCGGAACTCAGGCGTGAACAGGCGCTTGATGTCAGCCATCTCGTCGCCCGACTCGCGCGGGTTGGTAAAGCCGATGGTCGCCTTGTTCATGGTCTCGGCGCCCGCGTTCGTCGTCATGATGATGATGATGTTGCGGAAATCGGCCTTGCGTCCATTGTTGTCCGTCAGCGTGCCGTGGTCCATGACCTGCAGCAGCACGTTGAAGATGTCCGGGTGCGCCTTTTCGATTTCGTCCAGCAGCAGCACCGCATGCGGCTTCTTGCTGATGGCCTCGGTCAGCAGGCCGCCCTGGTCAAAGCCCACGTAGCCCGGGGGCGCGCCGATCATGCGGCTGACCGCATGGCGCTCCATGTACTCGCTCATGTCAAAGCGGATCAGGTCAATGCCCATGATGTAGGCCAGCTGCTTGGCAGCCTCGGTCTTGCCCACGCCCGTGGGGCCGCTGAACAGGAACGAGCCAATCGGCTTGTCGCCCTTGCCCAGGCCTGAGCGCGCCATCTTGACGGCACCGGCCAGCACTTCCAGGGCCTTGTCCTGGCCGAACACCACACTCTTGAGGTCGCGCTCCAGCGTCTGCAGCTTGCCGCGGTCGTCGTTGGACACGTTCGCCGGTGGAATGCGGGCGATCTTGGCCACGATTTCCTCGACCTCGGTCTTGGTGATCGTCTTCTTGCGCTTGCTCACCGGCAGGATGCGCTGGGCAGCGCCGGCCTCGTCAATGACGTCAATCGCCTTGTCGGGCAGGTGGCGGTCGTTGATGTACTTGGCGCTCAGCTCGGCCGCGGCCTGCAGTGCAGCCGCTGCGTACTTGACGCTGTGGTGCTCTTCAAAGCGCGACTTCAGGCCCTTGAGGATTTCCACCGTTTCCTGCACCGTCGGCTCCACCACGTCCACCTTCTGGAAGCGGCGTGACAGGGCGGCGTCTTTCTCGAAGATGCCGCGGTATTCAGTGAAGGTGGTGGCGCCAATGCACTTGAGCTGGCCGCTGGACAGCGCCGGCTTGAGCAGGTTGGACGCATCCAGCGTGCCGCCCGACGCCGCGCCGGCGCCGATGAGCGTGTGGATCTCGTCAATGAACAGGATCGCGTTGGGCTTGTCCTTCAGGCTCTTGAGCACGCCCTTGAGGCGCTGCTCGAAATCGCCGCGATATTTGGTGCCAGCCAGCAGCGCGCCCATGTCCAGCGAGTACACATTGGATTCGGCCAGGATCTCCGGCACGTCCTTTTGCGTGATGCGCCAGGCCAGGCCCTCGGCAATTGCCGTCTTGCCCACGCCGGCTTCGCCCACCAGCAGCGGGTTGTTCTTGCGGCGGCGGCA
>JBEIPU010000171.1:0-8385 GCA_040376925.1 Caenimonas sp.
CCGCGGCTGTGGCTCAAGTTCCAGCAGGGCGTGTTTGCCAACATGCCGCAGAAAAAGCTGGACCGCCTGCTGTCCATCCCCATCCTGGGCAAGATCGTCGCCAAAAAGGTGCTGACCAAGCTGGGCCTGAACGAGGTCATCCAGGCCGGCAGCGGCTCGGCGCCGATCCCGCCCGCGCTGATTTCCTGGTACCGCCGCCTGGGCCTGCACCTGGTCGAAGGCTACGGCATGACCGAGGACTTTGCCTTCTCGCACACCACCACCCACCAGCTCAAGGACCCGGGCTACGTGGGCATCACCTTCCCCGGCGTGCAGCGGCGCATCGCCGAAGACGGCGAGGTTCTCATCAAGTCCCCCGGCACGCTGGTGGGCTACTACAAGCGGCCCGACCTGGACGCCGAATCGTTCACCGACGACGGCTTTTTCCGCACCGGCGACCTGGGCGAGGTGGGCCCCGGCGGCCAGCTCAAGCTGACCGGGCGCAAGAAGGAACTGTTCAAGACCGGCAAGGGCAAGTATGTGGCGCCCGCACCCATCGAGAACATGATCAACGAATGCCCCCTGGTGGAGCTGTCGCTGGTCTCGGGCGTGGGTCAGCAGTCGGCCTATGCCATCGTGGTGCCGGCCGAAGCCGTGCGCCCCAAGCTGGCCGACCCGGCATTCAAGGCCGAGTTTGAAGCCGAGATGGCCGCTGTACTCAAGCGCGTGAACGCCAATGTGTCGGACTACGAGCAGCTGCGCATGATCGTGGTGGCGCGCGAGCCCTGGTCGATCGAGAACGGCTGCCTCACGCCCACCATGAAGATCAAGCGCAACCGCATTGAAGCGGCGGTGGGCGACAAGGTCGAGAAGTGGTACGGCAGCCGCGGACCGGTGGTCTGGGCCTGACGGCCGGTTCCTGCCGCGTCAACGGCCCCTGGCCTTGCGCCAGGCCGCGAAGTCGTCCCTGGACTGCTGCTCGGTGGGCGGGTACAAGCCGAGGATGCCGCGGCCTTTGGTGACCTCTTCGGTCACGAAATCTTCAAACGCGGTCATCTCCACCGCTTCGGCGGCCACTTCATCGGCCAGGTGGGCCGGGATGACGATCACGCCTTCGCGGTCGCCCACCATCACGTCGCCGGGCCACACCGCCACATCGCCGCAGCCAATGGGCACGTTGATGTCCAGCGCCTGGTGCAGGGTGAGGTTGGTCGGCGCGCTCGGGCGGTGGTGGTACGCGGGAAAGGGCATGGCCGCGATCTCGGGCGAGTCGCGAAAGCCGCCGTCGGTCACCACGCCGGCGGCGCCGCGCACCATCAGGCGCGTGACCAGAATGGAGCCAGCGGACGCGGCGCGCGCGTCCTTGCGGCTGTCAAACACCATCACTGCGCCCGCGGGGCATTGCTCCACTGCCACGCGCTGCGGGTGCGCGCGGTCCTGGAAGACGGTGATGGGGTTGAGGTCTTCGCGCGCGGGGATATAGCGCAGCGTGAAGGCCTCGCCCACCATGTTGGGCCGGCTGGCGGCCAGGTCGGTGTTGACCGGGCGTACGTCCTGGATGAACTGGTTGCGCAGGCCGCGCTTGTAAAGCGCGGTGCACAGGGTGGCGGTGCTCACGGTCATGAGCTGGGCTTGGGTTTGCGGCTTGAGGGCCATCAGGAATCTCCGTCGGTCAAATCGGGTTGGGCACCGCCACTGGCACCACGCCGTTGGCAAAGTACCCGGCAAAGTTGTCGAGCACGCGGTCGGCCATGGCGCGGCGTGTCTCGTGGGTGCCGCTGGCCACATGGGGCAGCAGCACCACGTTGTCCAGCGCGAACAGGGCAGGGGGCACGTTCGGCTCGTCCTCGTACACGTCCAGCCCGGCGCCGGCGATCTGGCCGGTCTGCAGGGCCTTGACCAGCGCCTGCTCGTCCACCACCGAGCCGCGCGACACATTGATGAGAAAGCCCTGCGGCCCGAGCGCGCGCAGCACGTCCGCTGATATCAGGTGCCGGGTGGCCGCGCCACCGGCGCTGATCACCACCAGGAAATCCGCCCATTCGGCCAGGCCCATGAGCGTGGGCTCGTAGGCGTAGGGCACGTCAGCCACCTTGTTGCGGTTGTGGTAGCGGATGTCCATGTCAAAGCCGCCGGCGCGGCGCGCCACCACCCGGCCGATGCGGCCCAGGCCCACGATGCCCAGGCGCTTGCCGCTCACGCGTGTGGTCAGCGGGTAGCCTGCCTTGAGCCATTTGCCGCGGCGCACAAAACGGTCGGCCGCGCTGAACTGGCGCGCCGCGTCCATCAGCAGCCCAAAGGCGGTGTCGGCCACGCAGTCATTGAGCACATCGGGCGTGTAGCCGATGGGTATGTCGCGCTCGCGCGCATACGCCAGGTCGAACACGTCATACCCCACGCCAAAGCTCGAGATGACTTTCAGGTTGGGCAGGGCCTGCATCAGCGTGCGGTCGGCGCCGGACCGCGCTGACGTGGCCAGCCCGGTGAATTCGCCGCCGTGCGCGCGCAAAAAGGCGGCCGGGTCGGCCTCGTTGTAAAGCGGGTGCAGGTCGTACCGGGCGGCCAGGGCCTGTTCAAGGTACGGCATCAGCCGGCCGTGCTGGAGGATACGGGTCATGGGGTGGGGCGGTCAGTAGATGACAGGCTCGGGCACCGGTGCGCCGAACGAGGTTTCCAGGTAGTCGAAGTCGCAGCCGTCGTGCGCCTGCATGATGTGCTGGCTGAACATGTGGCCGTAGCCGCGCTCAAAGCGTTTGGGCGGCGGCGTCCATGCGGCCTGGCGCTGCGCAAGTTCCGCGTCGCTCACGTCCATGTGGATGCGGCGGTTGGGGACGTCCACCGTGATCAGGTCGCCGTTCTTCACCAGCGCCAGCGGGCCCCCGATGTACGACTCGGGCGACACATGCAGTACGCAGGCGCCGTAGCTGGTGCCGCTCATGCGCGCGTCGCTGATGCGCATCATGTCGCGCACGCCCTGCTTCACCAGCTTGACCGGGATGGGCACCATGCCCCATTCGGGCATGCCGGGGCCGCCCTGGGGGCCGGCGTTGCGCAGGATGATCACGTGGTCGGCCGTCACGTCCAGGTCGGGGTCGTCAATGGCTTTTTTCAGCGACGGGTAGTCGTCAAACACCATGGCCGGGCCGGTGTGGGTGAGCAGGTGCGGGCTGCAGGCGCTGGGCTTGATGACGCAGCCGTTGGGCGCGAGGTTGCCCTTGAGCACGGCAAGCGCCCCTTCGTTGTAGATGGCTTTGGCCAGAGGGCGGATCACGTCGTCGTTGTAGACCTCGGCGTCCTGCAGGTTCTGGCCCACGGTGGTGCCGTTGACCGTCATGGCGTCCAGGTGCAGCAGGCCGCCGTCGGCCAGGGCCTTCATCAGCGCCTTCATGCCGCCGGCGTAATAAAAATCTTCCATCAGGTACTGGTCGCCGCTGGGGCGGATGTTCGCAATGACCGGCACCTTGCGGCTGAAAGCGTCAAAGTCGTCCAGCGTCACGGGCAGCCCGGCGCGGCGCGAGATCGCCACCAGGTGGATGATGGCGTTGGTGGAGCAGCCCTCGGCCATGGCCACGGTCACGGCGTTCTCGAAGCTCTGGCGCGTCAGCAACCGTGCGGGGGTCAGGTCCTCCCAGACCATGTCCACGATGCGGCGGCCGCACTGCGTGGCCATGCGCTGGTGGTTGGCATCCACCGCGGGGATGCTGGACGCGCCGGGCAGGGTCATGCCCAGCGCTTCCGAGATGCCCATCATGGTGGCGGCCGTGCCCATCACCATGCAGGTGCCGGCGCTGCGGGCAATGCCGCCTTCGATCTCCATCCATTGCGCCTTGCTGATGTTGCCGGCGCGGCGCTCGTCCCAGTACTTGAATGCGTCCGAGCCCGAGCCCAGCGTCTTGCCCTTCCAGTTGCCGCGCAGCATGGGGCCGGCGGGCAGGTAGATGCAGGGGATGCCCATGCTGAAGGCGCCCATGAGCAGGCCGGGCGTGGTCTTGTCGCAGCCGCCCATCAGCACCGCCCCGTCTACCGGGTGGCTGCGCAGCAGCTCCTCGGCCTCGATGGCCAGCAGGTTGCGGTACAGCATGGTGGTGGGCTTGACGAAGTTCTCGGCCACCGAAATGCAGGGCAGCTCGATCGGAAAGCCGCCGGCCTGCAGCACGCCGCGCTTCACCTCCTCCACCCGGTTCTTGAAATGCGAATGGCAGTTGCCGATGTCGCTCCAGGTGTTGAGGATGGCAATGATGGGCTTACCTTCCCAGTCGGCATGGTCGTAGCCCATCTGCATGGCGCGCGAGCGGTGGCCGAACGAGCGGAAGTCGTCCGGGGCGAACCAGCGCGCGCTGCGCAGCTGGTCATAGGTTTTGCGGCGTTCGGTCATTCGTTCATTGTTCCTTGATGCCGGCCACCTTGATCACTCGCACCCAGCGCTCCATCTCGTTGGCGACGAATTTGGTGTATTCGGCCTGGCCCTGCGGCGGTACCACAAAGCCGGTGCTTTCCATCTTGGTGCGGATCGCGGGGGTGTTCATGGCGGCGACCAGCGCGGCTTCCAGCTTGTCCACGATGGACTTGGGCGTGCCCTTGGCCACCGAGATGCCCGACCACGACAGCGCACTGAAGCCGGGGAAGCCCGCTTCATGGATCGTGGGCACGTCGGGGTACAGCGGGTTGCGCTGCAGGCTGCTGACGGCCAGGGCCTTGAGCTTGCCGGCCTTGATGTGCTGCAAGGCGGTGTCCTGGTTGATGAACATCACCGGGATCTGCCCGCCCAGCAGGTCGATCATCATCGGGCCGCCGCCGCGGTACGGGATGCCGACCATGAACAGCGGCTTGCAGTTTTCCTTCTTCGCGCCGGTGCAGGTGCTTGCCGTCTGCTTGAGCAGCTCCATGGCCATGTGGCCCGAGGCCGCCGGCGTATAGCCGTAGTTGAGCTTGCCCGGGTTGGCCCGGCCATAGGCCAGGAATTCCTGGAAGGTATTGAACGGGGCTGTGGGGTGGGCCACCAGCACGTTGGGGCCGGAATGCACCTGGGTCAGGTGGATGAAATCCTTGTTGGAGTCATACGGCATGCGCGGGTTGATGCCGTGCGCCACCGCGTTCTGGCCCACGCCGGTCTGGATCAGCGTGTAGCCGTCGGCCGGTGCCTTCAGGCCGCGGTCGGTGCCCACCACGCCGCCGGCGCCGCCGATGTTTTCAATCAGCACCGGCTGCTTGAGCTGCTTGGCCAGCTCTTCAGACAGCATGCGCGCCATCACGTCGCTGGTGCCGCCTGCAGGGAACGGCGAAATGATCCGGATGGGCTTGCTGGGGAAATCGGCCTGCGCCATGCCGGCCAGGGGCCAGGCGGCGGCCAGCGCGGTGCACACAGCCACGCGCAGGAAGGCGCGCGTCGAACGGGAAGAACGGACGGGGCGGGGCAGGTTCATGGTTTGTCTCCAGGGTTGTTATCTAGTATTCTAGTATCCCAAAATAAAATCGACAACATGGCACGAACCCGACCCCATATCCCCGATCTGGCCGCGCCCGCCGCCAGCCCCACGCGCGGGCAGATGGGGCGCGACGTGTATGAATCGATCCGCTCGGCGATCCTGGACTGCACGTTTTTGCCGGGCATGGCGCTGTCGGAGCAGGCGGTGTCCGATGGGCTGCAGGTCAGCCGCGCACCGGTGCGCGAAGCCTTCCGCCGGCTGGTGACCGAGGGCCTGCTGGAGGCCGTGCCGCAGCGCGGCACCTTTGTGGCTCGCCTGAGCCGCGCCAAAATCGCAGACGCCATTTTTGTGCGCGAAGCCATTGAATGCCGCGCGGCGGCGCTCGCTGCGCAGGCACCGTTGGCCCAGCGCCGCACGCTGGAGAAGATCGTGAGCCGCCAGGCCAAAGCCAGCGCGCAAAAAGACTACGCCACCCACCTGAGCGCCGACGAAGAATTCCACCACCAGATCCTGGTGCTGGCCGGCCACCCGCACGCGTGGACGCCGCTGCGCCTGGCGCGCACCGGCATGAACCGCATCCGGCACCTGGCGATCCCTGTGGTGGGCAGCAACCAGATTGCCATCGACCACCACCGCCTGATCGTGCAAGCCATCCTGGACGGTGACGGCGCTGCGGCCAGCGAGGCCATGCGCGTGCACATCCAGTCGCCGCTGGGCTTTCTGGACGCCATCCTCGAGCGCTGCCCGCAGTACTTCGAAGCGGACTGACGCCAAGCCCGCCCGCCCAAAAAAAAGGCCCGCAGCGCGGGCCTTTTTTGCTCAGGGCAGGGTGTATCAACCCGCGTGGAACTTCACCACCAGCGGCACGATCAGCAGCGCCACGATGTTGATGATCTTGATCAGCGGGTTGATCGCAGGGCCGGCGGTGTCCTTGTAGGGGTCGCCCACGGTGTCGCCTGTCACGGCGGCCTTGTGGGTTTCGCCGCCCTTCTTGTGGGTCACGCCGTCCTTGTCCACGAAGTCGTCCTCAATCAGCTTCTTGGCGTTGTCCCAGGCGCCGCCGCCGGTACACATCGAGATGGCCACGAACAGGCCGGTGATGATGGTGCCCATGAGCAGGCCGCCCAGGGCCTTGGGACCCAGCACCAGGCCCACCACGATCGGCACCACCACGGGCAGCAGCGAAGGCACGATCATTTCCTTGATGGCGGCAGTGGTCAGCATGTCCACGGCCTTGCCGTATTCGGGCTTGGCCGTGCCTTCCATGATGCCCTTGATGTCGCGGAACTGGCGGCGCACTTCGACCACCACGGCGCCGGCGGCGCGCCCCACGGCCTCCATGGCCATCGCACCGAACAGGTAGGGGATCAGGCCGCCGATGAACAGGCCCACGATCACCATCGGGTCGCTCAGGTCAAAGGTGATGGCCTTGCCGTAGGTCTCCAGCTTGTGGGTGTAGTCGGCAAACAGCACCAGCGCGGCCAGGCCGGCCGAGCCGATGGCATAGCCCTTGGTCACGGCCTTGGTCGTGTTGCCCACGGCGTCCAGCGGGTCGGTGATGTCGCGCACGCTGCTGGGCAGCTCGGCCATCTCCGCAATGCCGCCGGCGTTGTCAGTGATGGGGCCATAGGCGTCCAGCGCGACCACGATGCCGGCCATGCTCAGCATGGAGGTGGCGGCAATCGCAATGCCGTACAGGCCGGCCAGGTTGTACGCCACCAGGATGGCGATACACACAAACACCACCGGCCAGGCCGTGGAGCGCATGGACACGCCCAGGCCGGCGATGATGTTGGTGCCGTGGCCCGTGGTGGACGCCTGTGCAATGTGGCGCACCGGCGAGTACTGCGTGCCGGTGTAGAACTCGGTGATCCACACCAGGATGCCGGTCAAGGCCAGCCCGACCACGCAGGCGCCGAACAGCTTCATCTGCGCGCCGGTGCCGCCCAGGGCGTTGTCGGGGATCAGCTGCTTGGTCACGAAGAAGAACGCAATCAGGCTGAGCACGCCGGCAATCGCCAGCCCCTTGTACAGGGCCGGCATGACGTTCTTCATGCCCGGCGATGCCTTGACGAAGAAGCAGCCGATGATGGACGCAATGATGGACACGCCGCCCAGCGCCAGCGGGTACAGCACGGCGTTGATCGGGGCCGCGGCGACCAGCAGGGCGCCCAGCACCATGGTGGCGATCAGCGTGACGGCATAGGTCTCGAACAGGTCGGCGGCCATGCCGGCGCAGTCGCCCACGTTGTCGCCCACGTTGTCGGCGATCACGGCGGGGTTGCGCGGGTCATCCTCGGGGATACCGGCTTCCACCTTGCCCACCAGGTCGGCACCCACGTCGGCGCCCTTGGTGAAAATGCCGCCGCCCAGGCGCGCGAAGATCGAAATCAGCGACGAGCCGAAGGCAAAACCGATCAGCGGGTTCAGCAGCGTGGCAAAGGCCTTGCCGTCTGCCGGGATGCCACCCGCCGTGAGGTACCAGTAAAAGGCGGTGACGCCCAGCAGGCCCAGGCCCACCACCAGCATGCCGGTGATGGCGCCGCCGCGAAAGGCCACGTCCAGCGCGGGCCCGATGCCGCGGGTGGCGGCTTGCGCGGTGCGCACGTTGGCCCGCACCGACACGTTCATGCCGATGAAACCGCAGGCGCCCGAGAGCACCGCACCGATCACGAAGCCAATGGCGGTCTTGCCGTCCAGGAAGATGCCGATCAGCACCGCCAGCACCACGCCCACGATGGCAATGGTCTTGTACTGCCGGGCCAGGTAGGCCGCCGCGCCGGCCTGGATGGCCGCCGCGATTTCCTGCATGCGGGCATTGCCCGCGTCTTGTGAAAGGATCCAGCCGCGTGCCCAGAAGCCGTATGCCACGGCCACGAACCCGCAGACGAGCGCCAGAATCAGCGCCGAGTTGCCTGTCATTTGTAAATCTCCTTCGTTGTTTCGCTTGGAGGGGGTGCCACGCTAGCGGTACCCCCGC
>JBEIPU010000168.1:0-8669 GCA_040376925.1 Caenimonas sp.
CGGGTCGGCCGGCGCGGCAGGGCCGGTGGCGACCGGCGCGGGAGCCGTGGCCCTGGAGGCCGCCGGCAGCTTCAGGCCCCAGTACACCGCGCACCCTGCCGCCAGCAGCCACACGGCAAACGAGCCGGTACGGGGCAGCCAGGGGTTATGGGCCAGGGTGGACATCGGGCGATTATCATTGAAGCGAACCGACGCCAAGGCAGTACCCCAGATGACATCCACCCCTACCCTGCTTCGCCGCGCCGCGCGCGGCCTGCAAGCCGGCTTCACCCTGATCGAGCTCATGGTGGTGCTGGTGATCATCGGCGTGCTGGCCGCGCTGATCGTGCCCAATGTGCTGGACCGCGCCGACGACGCCCGCGTCACGGCCGCGCGCACCGACGTCAGCAACCTGATGCAGGCGCTCAAGCTGTACAAGCTGGACAACCAGCGCTACCCGTCTGCCGACCAGGGCCTGCAGGCGCTGGTCACGCGGCCCACGGCCGGCGTGGCGCCCCCCAACTGGAAGCCCTACCTGGAAAAGCTGCCCAACGACCCCTGGGGCCGGCCGTACCAGTACCTCAACCCCGGCGTGAAGGGCGAGATCGATGTGATGTCGTTCGGCGCCGATGGCCAGCCTTCAGGGGAAGGCAAAGATGCCGACATTGGAAGTTGGCAGTAAAACAAGCCGCGGCTTCACCCTGCTGGAGCTGCTGGTCGTCATCACCATCATTGCCATTGCCTCGGCCGGCGTGGCGTTTGCCATCCGCGACAACTCGGGCACGCTGCTGGAACGTGAGGCGCAGCGGCTGGCTGCACTGTTTGAATCGGCCCGGGCGCAGTCGCGTGCCAGCGGCATGCCGGTGCGCTGGCACACCACCGAGGGCGGCTTCAAGTTCGAGGGCGTGCCCCCCAAGGCCCTGCCCGAGAACTGGCTGGGCAGTGACACCCGCGTGCTGGGCACCGCGATGCTGGTGCTGGGGCCCGAGCCCATCATCGGCCGCCAGAGCGTGCTGCTGGGCTCCATCAGCGAGCCGTCGCGCACGCTGCGCCTGGCCACTGACGGGCTGCGCCCCTTCACCGTGCAAGGCGCGAACACCCCATGAAGTCACGCCGGACACGCGGCTTCACGCTGGTCGAAGTGCTGGTGGCCCTGGGCATCGTGGCCGTGGCGCTGCTGGCGGGGCTGCAGGCCACCACTGCGCTCACGCGCAACGCGCAGCGCCAGTCTGACGCGCTGCTGGCGCAGGTATGCGCCGAAAACGAGCTCGTCAAGGTGCGGTTGTCCAAACAGATGCCGGGCGTGGGTGACAACACCGTGGCCTGTGAACAGGCCGGGCGCAATTTCAGCGTGACCGTGACCGTGCGGCCCACGCCCAACCCCAGCTTCCGCCGGGTCGATGCGCAGGTGCTGGACGAAGCCACGCCGGTGCTGCGCCTGTCCACCGTGGTGGGGCGGTACTGACCATGCGCACCAGACCATCGCTGCGGGGCTTCACGCTGGTCGAGCTGCTGGTGGCCCTGTCCATGATGGCGCTGCTGGCGCTGATGAGCTGGCGCGGCCTGGACGGCATGGTGCGCGCCCGTGTGCAGACCGAAGCCCGCGCCGACGAAGTGCTCGCGCTGCAGGTGGGCCTGTCGCAATGGGCGGCCGACCTGGACGCCATCGTGCAGACGCCGCAGCTCAACGCGCTGGACTGGAACGGCAGCGTGCTGCGCCTCACACGCCGCAGCAGCGCCGCGGCCACCGACGGCGTGCTGGTGGTGGCCTGGACGCGCCGCGTGGTCGATGGGCGAGGCCAGTGGCTGCGTTGGCAGTCGCCCGCGCTGACCGGGCGCGGCGCGCTGGCCGACGCCTGGCAGCAGGCGTCGATCTGGGCGCAGAACGCAGGCGACGAGCAAAAACGCTTTGAAGTGGCCGTGGTGCCGCTGGATGAATGGCAGATCTTCTACTTTCGCAGCGACGCCTGGACCAACCCGCTGTCCAGCGATGCGGCCGGGGGCACAACAGTCAGCACGGGTAACAACAGCAACATTCCGGACGGTGTGAGGCTGGTGCTGCAGCTACCCGCCGGGCAAGCCCTCGCAGGCAAACTCACACGAGACTGGGTCCGTCCCACCGTCAGCGGAGGCAAGACGTGAGCCCCCACGCTCGGCACTTCGTGTCCTCGCTGCCCCCCGAGGGGGCCGCGCCCGCCTTGGGGCGGCCCGGCGGCGGGCCATCTCCTCAAGCCCGCCCCCGTGGCTCGCGGGGTGCCGCCCTGCTCGCAGCCATGCTCACCGTGGCGCTGGTGGCCACCTTTGCTGCCTCCGCCCTCTGGCAGCAATGGCGCGCGGTCGAGATTGAAATTGCCGAGCGCGGCCGGGTGCAATCGGCCTGGGTGCTGACGGGCTCGCTGGACTGGGCCCGGCTGATCCTGCGTGAGGACGCGCGCTCGGGCGGCGCCGACCACCTGGCTGAGCCCTGGGCCGTGCCGCTGCAGGAGGCGCGGCTGTCCACCTTTCTCGCGGCCAGCGACACCACGGCTGCGACCGACCCCAACAGCACCGACACACAGGACGCCTTTCTGTCGGGCCAGATCATCGACCTGCAGTCGCAGCTCAATGTGATGAACCTGGTGCAGGGCGGCACCGTGTCCGAGCCCTGGCTGCGCACCTTTGCCAAGCTGTTCGAGCTGCTGGGTCTGCCGCCGCAGGAGCTCAACCGCCTGGTGGAAAACCTGCGCTTTGCGGCCGACACCAGCGCCGACAACCGCTCGGGCCAGTTTGCGCCGCTGATGCCCCAGCGCGTGGAGCAGCTCACCTGGCTGGGCCTGTCGCCGCAGACAGTTTCCACGCTGCTGCCTTACGTGACGCTGTTGCCCGGCACCGCGCCGCTGAACCTCAACACCGCCAGCCCCGAAGCCATTTGCGCCAGCGTGCCCACCCTGGGCCTGGCCGATGCCCAGCGGCTGGTGACCGAACGCGACCGCACCCACTTTCGCAGCACCAACGATGCGGGCCGCATCCTGGGCAGCGAAGGCGCGTTCGGTGAAGGTCGCCACAGCGTGGCCACGCGTTACTTTGAAGTGCGCGGCCGGCTGCGGCTGGACCAGATGGTGGTGGAAGAACGCTCGGTGCTGGAACGCACCGGACTGGACGTGAAAGTGCTGTGGCGCGAGCGCGGCGTGGTGGACCCGGGTGCGCTGGCGGCCACCCCGGCGCCGCCCGAGCCCCAGCGCTGAGGGGCCGGCCCGCAGACCGCCACACCACGTCCCTACAATGCGACCCAACCCATGCGCACGCTGATCGTCACCCTGCCCCTGCCCGGCGACACCGCCCACGGGTCTGCCACGTCCATCGAATACGACTACGTCCTCACGCCTGACGGCCAGCAGGTAGGCAGCGCGGCGAGCGCTGCCGCCTCTTTGCTGCCTCAGCCCACCGGCGCGGGCGCCGAGGTGGTGGCCGTGGTGCCGGCCCGGGCCCTGTCCTGGCACCAGGTGGAGCTGCCCAAGGGCACATCGGCGGCGTCACCGCGCCTGCGCGTCGTGCTGGAGGGCCTGCTGGAAGACCGCCTGCTGGACGACCCGGCCGAGCTGCATTTCGCGCTGCAGCCCCAGGCCAGGCCGGGCGCGCCGGTCTGGGTGGCGGCCTGCAACCGCGCCTGGCTGCGCGCCGCCGTGCAGGCACTTGAATCCGCGCAGCGCCCGGCCAGCCGCATCGTGCCCGAGCTGTGGCCGGGCAAGCCCGCCGCGCTGTACGTGATGGGCGAGCCGGGCAGCGCCACTCTGGCCCTGACGGATGACAGCGGCGTGGTGGTCTGGCCCGTGACGGGGGATCTGCACACCGGCCTGCCAGCCCTGCCCGACAACCTGGCCGTGCTGGCCGAACCCGCCGTGGCCGGCCTGGCCGAGCAGGCCCTGCAGCGCCCCGTGACGCTGCAGCAGGCGCCGCAGCGCCGCCTGCTGGCCGCGCAGTCGCCCTGGGACCTGGCGCAGTTTGATCTGGCCAGTTCCGGGCGCACCCGCGCGTTCAAGAAATTTTCCAGCGGCTGGGCCGGGCTGCTGCGCGCGCCGCAGTGGCGGGCCGCGCGCTGGGGCCTGGTGGCGCTGCTGCTGGCCAACCTGGTGGGGCTCAATGCCTGGGCCTGGATGGAGCGCAGCGCCCTCAAGGCCAAGCGCGAGCAGGTGCGCACCACGCTGACCGGTACCTTCCCGTCGGTGCGGGTGGTGGTGGACGCACCGGTGCAGATGGAGCGCGAAGTGGCCGCCTTGCGCCAGGCCACCGGCGCTGCGTCGGGGCGCGACCTCGAATCCATGCTGGCGGCGCTGGCCGCCACCGCGCCGCCGGGCCTCGCGCCCACCGCGATCGAATTCACCGGCAACGAGCTGCGCCTGAAAGGGCCCGGCGCCGCACCGGCCGCGCAGCAGGCGGGCCCGGGCCTGCAGGCACTGGGCTACCGGGCCGCCAGCGAGGGCGACACCCTGGTGGTGCGCCAGGGTGTAACACCATGAGCCGTACCAGCGCACTGAACGCGCGCTGGGCCGCACTGGCCCCGCGCGAAAAGCTGCTAGTGGGCACCGCCGCCGCCGTAGTCGGCGTGGCGCTGCTGTGGTGGGTGGGCCTCGCCCCCGCACTGCAGACGCTGCGCAGCGCGCCCGAACAGCACCGCAGCCTGGACGCCCAGCTGCAGCGCATGCAGGCATTGCAGGCGCAGGCCCAGGCGCTGCAGGCCCAGCCCAAACAGGGCTATGACGAAGCCCTGCGGGCGCTGGAGCAGACCATCCGCCAGCGCTTTGGCACCACGGCGCGCTACAGCATCAGCGCAGACCGCGTGAGCATCACGCTCACCGCGGCCGCGCCCGACACCCTGGCCCAGTGGCTGACCCAGGCCCGCGTGAACGCGCGCGCGCTGCCGGCCGAGGCGCGCCTCACGCGCAACGCCGCCGGCCAATGGGACGGCACCCTGGTCATGACCCTGCCCGCGCGCCAGGGCCAGTAGCAGCCGTGGCGCGGCACAAGCCCCCCGTCCTGCCCGGCCAGCGCCCCGGCGCGCCCTGGGGCTGGGCCGTGGCCGGGCTGCTGGCGGGCGTGCTGCTGGCGCTGGTGCTGTTTGCGCCGGCGCGCTGGCTGGCCGGCGCCGTGCAGCGCGCAAGCGCGGGCCAGGTGCTGCTGGCCGATGCCCGCGGCACCGTGTGGAACGGCACGGCGCGGCTGGTGCTGACCGGGGGCGAAGGCAGCAACGACGCCGCCGCCCTGCCCGGGCGGCTGCAATGGCAGCTGCGC
Organism: Caenimonas sp.; assembly: GCA_040376925.1. Taxonomy (GTDB): domain Bacteria; phylum Pseudomonadota; class Gammaproteobacteria; order Burkholderiales; family Burkholderiaceae_C; genus RAM1. The sequence goes on from JBEIPU010000168.1 coordinate 5,248, forward strand.
CCAGCTTTCAACGGCATCTCGGCCCGCATCGGCGCCGACTGCTGCACAACCGCCCCGTTGCAACTGCGCGTGGCACTGGGCCTGGGCAAGGCCCGCGTGACTGTGGCCGACGGCGTGTCGATGTGGCCGGCCGCCCTGCTGGCCGGGCTGGGCACGCCCTGGAACACCCTGCAGCTGGACGGCGAGCTGGGCCTGTCCACACAGGGCCTTTCAGTAGAATGGTCCGCAGGCCGGCTGGCCGTGGGCGGGCGGGCCGAACTGGCCGCGGCGCGCATCTCATCCAGGCTGTCCACGCTGCGGCCTATGGGCAGCTACCGCATCACCCTCACCGGAGGCGCTACGTCAACGCTTGAACTGGCCACGCTGGAAGGCAGCCTGCAGCTCAGCGGCAACGGCCGCTGGGTGGGTTCCCGCCTGCGCTTTGAGGGCGTGGCCAGCGCCGCGCCCGAACGCGAGGCGGCCCTGGCCAACCTGCTGAACATCATCGGACGGCGCAGCGGCGCGCGCTCCATCATCACCATCGGCTGACCCATGAGAAAACCCCGTTTCGCACCCGCCTTCCTTGCCGCCTGCATGGCCCTGGCCGGCCTGCCGGCCACCGTGCATGCACAACGCCCGGGTGAGCCCATCACGCTGAACTTCGCCGGCGCCGAGATCGAGGCCGTGGCCCGCACCATGGGCGTGATCACCGGGCGCAACATCGTGGTGGACCCGCGCGTGAAGGGCACGATGAACCTCAACACCGAAAAGCCGGTGACGCCCGCGGCGGCCTACAACCAGTTCCTCGCGACGCTGCGGCTGTCGGGCTACACGGTGGTGGAGGCTGGCGGCATCTACAAGGTGGTGCCCGAGGCCGACGCGAAGCTGCAAGGCGGCGCAGTACAGACCGGCCCGGTGGCCGGCGGCGGCAGCCAGATCGTCACGCAGATCTTTCGCCTGAGCTATGAATCGGCCAACAACCTGGTGCCGATCCTGCGACCGCTGATCAGCCCCAACAACACCATCAACGTGAACCCCGGCAACAACTCGCTGGTGATCACCGACTACGCCGACAACCTGCAGCGCCTGGGCCGCATCATCTCGGCGCTGGATGTGTCCAACGCCACCGACGTGGAAATCCTGCCGCTCAAGCACGCGATTGCCTCCGACCTGGCCCCGCTGGTGGTGCGGCTGATTGAATCGGGCAGCACCGCCACCGGCGCGCCGGCCCCGGGGGCCGGCCAGGCCGACACCTCCTTTCGCACCACGGTGGTGGCCGAGCCACGCAGCAACACGCTGATCGTGCGCGCGGCCAACCCGGCGCGGCTGAACCTGGTGCGCGCGCTGGTCGAACGGCTGGACCAGCCCACGGCGCAGACCGCGTCGGGCAACATCTATGTGGTCTACCTGAAGAACGCCGATGCGGCCAAGCTGGCCGTCACATTGCGCGCCGCCATGTCGGCCAACACCGGCAGCGGCGCCACCGGCGGCGGCGGCGCGCCCATCACCCAGCCCACGCTGGCCACGGCCGCCGGGGCCAACGCCGCCACGGCGCCGATTTCCGCGTCGGCCCAGCCGTCCACCGGCGGCCAGATCCAGGCCGACCCGGCCACCAATTCGCTGATCATCACCGCGCCCGAGCCGCAGTACCGCCAGCTGCGCGCCGTGATCGACCGGCTGGACCAGCGCCGCGCCCAGGTGTTCGTGGAAAGCCTGATCGCCGAGGTGAATGCCGACAAGGCCGCCGAATTCGGCATCCAGTGGCAGGGCGCACTGGGCAAGAACGGCGACAAGAACATCGGCCTGCTGGGCACCAACTTCAGCATCGGCGGGCGCAACATCATCGACCTGGCGGTGGGCGCGGCCACCAGCGAAGTGTTGCCGTCCACCGGCGGCAACTTCGGCGTTGCCCACCGCACCAACGGCGTGTATGTGCTGGGCTTCCTCGCGCGCTTTCTGGAGGCCAACGGCGACGGCAACATCCTGTCCACACCCAACCTGCTGACGCTGGACAACGAAGAAGCCAAGATCGTCATCGGCCAGAACGTGCCGTTCGTCACGGGCCAGTACACCAACAACAACTCCAGCAGCGGTTCGGTCAACCCGTTCCAGACCATTGAGCGCAAGGACGTGGGCCTGACGCTGCGGGTCAAACCCCAGATCAGCGAGAACGGCACGGTCAAGCTGCAGATCTTCCAGGAAGTGTCCAGCGTGCAGGCGTCGTCCATCAATTCCGCCACGGGCCTGATCACCAACAAGCGCTCGATTGAATCCAACGTGCTGGTGGACGACGGCTCCATCGTGGTGCTGGGCGGGCTGCTGCAGGACGAATACTCGGGCAACCAGGAAAAGGTGCCCGGCCTGGGCGACGTGCCGCTGTTTGGCAACCTGTTCAAGGGCGAAACCCGCAGCCGCAAGAAGACCAACCTCATGGTGTTTTTGCGGCCCGTGGTGGTGCGCGACGCGCAGCAAAGCGACAGCCTGTCGCTGGATCGCTACGACCTGATGCGCCTGAAGCAGGAGCTGGCCCAGCCCGCGCCCAGCAAGGTGGTGCCGGTGAACGAGGCGCCGGTGCTGCCCACGCTGCCCGGCACACGGCCCGCCACCGTGCCGGCGCCGCTGGGTGTGCCCGCGCCCGCCGCACCTGCCAGGAAATAAGGCGTGGCCATGCGCTACCCGCTGCCCTACGCCTTTGCGCGCACCAGCCAGCTGCTGCTGGAAGACGACGGCCAGGACCTCACGCTGTGGCATGGCAGCGAGCCCGCGCGCAGCGCCTGGAGCGAGGTCATGCGCAAATACGCGGTGCGCTCGGTGCAGCAGCTGGACGCCGCCGCGCTGGCCCAGCGCATCAGCGCCGCCTATTCGCAGGGTGAATCCAGCGCTGCCACCGTGGTGAGCGAGGTACAGAACGACGCCGACCTGTCGCGCATGATGCAGGAGCTGCCCGCGGTAGAGGACTTGCTGGAAACATCCGACGACGCGCCCATCATCCGCATGCTGAACGCGCTGCTGACGCAGGCCGCGCGCGACGGCGCCAGCGACATCCATATCGAACCGTACGAGCGCACGTCCAGCGTGCGCTTTCGCGTGGACGGCACGCTGCGCGAGGTGGTGCAGCCCAACCGCGCACTGCACGCCGCGCTGATCTCGCGCCTGAAAATCATGGCCGAGCTGGACATTGCCGAAAAGCGCCTGCCGCAAGACGGCCGCATCAGCTTGCGCATTGGCACCCGCGCGGTGGACGTGCGCGTGAGCACGCTGCCCAGCGCCCATGGCGAGCGCGCCGTGCTGCGCCTGCTGGACAAAAGCGAAAGCAAGCTCAGCCTGGAATCGGTGGGCATGCAGGGCGATGTGCTGCACCGCTTTGAGCAGCTCATTGCGCAGCCGCACGGCATCATCCTGGTGACCGGCCCCACGGGCTCGGGCAAGACGACCACGCTGTA